>CAIKAP010000108.1 GCA_903825435.1 uncultured Verrucomicrobiota bacterium | reverse complement strand
TCGCAGAGCTGATTGCCGCCATCGCCGAGTACTTGAAGAATCACAACCAAAATCCCAAAGTGTTCGTCTGGACCGCGCCGGTGAACCGCATCATGACAAAAATTGCCAAATGTAAAGAAGCGTTGGAAACACTACACTAGTTGGGTGTGCTCAGCGTGACGCGTGTTTATGGTGTTGCCGCCCGCAAGAACAAATCCGCCCGTCCTAATCGCTGCTATCGGTGGCGGGCGCATTGGTTGCGGACGCGATGCAGGCAGGATCAAGCGCAGCGGCCCGGCGGAACGCGGCTTGTGCCAAGTCGCGTTCGTCCCAGCGGAGGTGATGCTGGGCGCTGGCGATGTAGTAGGCAGCGTTGCGAGGATCGCTCTGAATCGCAAGTTGATACTGTTCGGCGGCTTTCTCGCGTTTGCCCGCAGCATCGTAGAGGTGCGCGATCTTGACATATAGTTCGTAAGCGTAGGGATTGCGAGCAAGCGCGCGTTCGTACAGGCTCAAGACTTGGTCGTGGTTGGTGGATTCGTCGCGCACAGCGCAGAGGTCGGCCAAACCGCCCATCGCCTCGAAGTTGCGCACGTCGAACCGTATCGCCTTGCGATACAACCCCTCGGCAGCGGTAAAGTCTTTTTGGGCGACACGTTGACGGGCGCGTTCTAGCAGAAAGGTGGAAGGAATTGTTTTCATCAGCAACCACAGAAAGAGCGACAACGCCATCACAAAACCAGAAGTCAACATGACCCGGTGTATGCCGGTCAGTCGGAACAAGTTGTGTTTACCCGGCGTGTGAATTTTTTCAGGATGTTCATCGCGGTGGTGTAAACCGCAGGTCACAGTGGCGGCGAGGATGGTCACGAGCGTGAATTGATTAGCGCTCGCGTCGAAGCCGCTGGCCAAAGCCGCGTCCACGAGCGCCACTGCCATGACAGCAAGCCCAGCAACGGCGAAAGCGTAGCGATTGGAGTTCGAGGACACCGAGTAACGACGGGCGCGAGCATTGAGAATCTGGATGGCGACAACACAGAAGGCCACGACCGCCGAAAGGGCCAGCAGCGCGCCCGTAACGCCGTACTCGGCAAGGAAGGTGAGACACCCACTGTCGGCACCAGTGGGTGAGCCTTGTTGGCTGCGGTATTCAGGGTAACGCCACGTGAACATACCGGGTCCTATGCCAATCAACGGGTTACGCACCGCCATCGTCACAGCGCTCCGCCACAACGGCACCGTGGCTATTGACGGCGCTGGGCCGATTACCGGTTGAGGCGGCGCGATACCATCGAGTTTGAGAACAGCAAGCCAACTGATAGTGACGACGACCAGCAACACACCTGCGCCAACCAACACCCGGTGGAATTTCCAGCCGCGTTTGCGCAGCAGGTAGCCACCGAGCACCGCGACTGACACCATCCAACCGAACCAGTGATGCAAGTCGCCCGTCGCTACCATCCCGGCAACGAGGATCACAGAGGCAAACGCACAGAGAATTTTTTCCACGAGGGTGCGCCGGGAAAAAAAGAAGACGGCGACGGCTATAGGAAAGGCCATGTGCAGATAGGCAAGGTGGTCTGCCGTTTCTACAAAATTTCCACGGATAGCCTCTCGCCTCATGGCCGAATCGATACTGCCCCACTCATTATACAGCATCTGCCACAGCCCCTGTAGCGACAACACAACACCCACCCCCAGTGGTATCCACATCAGAAAGACAAACTGCCAGCGGTGGCGGATGACGTTGGTGGCCATGAAGAACAACAGAGCCATTCCCAACAACAGTAACACGTCGCGCCGCGCTACCCATTCCACGTCGCTCAATCCATAACGGATGACCGCGTAGGTCGCCAGTAACATCATCGGTGCATTCAAAAGTGTGGAAACCAGCTGCACATCGCGCCCCAAGAGCTGGCTCACAATCCACACCAGCATCATCAGTCCAACGACACACACCATGCCATTGCGCCCCCACGCTTCCCAGGCGGCTGGCACGAGCGGCGCCACCGTCAGCAATGCCACCAGCAGAAAGAAAACGACCCGATGGCAGAACGCCGACACCGGAGCCAACGGCGCTCTAGTGTCGCCACCGGAGGAAGACTTTACTCTATGGTGGGAGCGAGATATTGGAGGCAACATAACCCTTGATCACCGTTTAACAAAAACCATCCCGTTTAGAAGATGCTGCGGGGAATATAGATCGAATCACCCGGTTGGATCGGCACATCTTTTTCCGGATGACGGCGGATATCTTCACAATCGTAGACCAACTTGTTGCGGCCACGGGTAAGTTCCACCTTGGCGCGGTTGGCAAAATCTGTATATCCGCTGGCGGTGCTAATGGCTTTCAACAGCGTCATATCCTTCGACCACGGGAATCGACCCGGATTCTTAACCTCGCCACCCATGTAGAAGAAGCGCGTGGGCGCCAGGACTGTCGCCGTACAACGTACATAGTACTGCGGCACGTACGCCTTCTGGATCTTGTCGGCCAGATCGCTTGTCGTCGAACCCGCTGCCTTCAGCCGCCCGATCAGCGGCAGCGCGATATACCCCTCGTCGTCCACCGTCACCTCCGAAATCTGCGGCGACATTGTGGGATTCGTCTCAACACGGACCTGTAGCGGATCGCCCGCCCGCAACAGCGAATCGCCTTCGTGCGAGGATTCCGTAACGACCCTCCCCGTGGAGGCGGAGGGAGTGCCACAGCCCGCCAACCACAACATACTTACCACTGCCGCGACAACGACAGGGACACAATGAACTCGAAACATTGTCTTCATGGCACCATCAAACCTCATTCAGTACTTGCCCTGCAACTTAATTTCCTCGGACTTGGTTTCCTTCCCACCCCCGTGGGTCTCCCGGTCGCGAAGGTAATGCTCGTAGTGCTCATGGTAGTAATAGTAGCTGTCGTCGCCACCAACGTTGACATTATTGGCGACAACGCCGAGCAGCTTGCCACCGGAGTGCTCGATCATCTTGCGGGCGCGCTGCGACATGGCGCGCGGATAACGGCGGTGCTGCACAACAAGGATGGCGTTGCCGACTTCGCGGGCGACGACCGCCGCGTCGCTGATGCCGAGCACCGGCGGTGTGTCGTAGAGCACCACGTCGAAACGCTGCGCGAGTTCCTGGATGAGCTGATTCATCCGTTGCGAGGTCAACAGCGGCAGCGCCGCCTTGGCTGCTTGCGGGTCGCCGGCTGGGATTATCCAAACATTGGTTTGGTTACTTTGGTGGATAACTTCGTCCACCGACTTAGTTCCGGCGAGATAGTCGGACAGCCCGTTGTCTCGGCTGATGCCGAAATACTTGTTGGCAGTCGGCCGACGCAGGTCGGTGTCCACCACCAACACGCGGATGCCTTGCTGAGCATAAACGAAGGCGAGATTGGCAAGTGTGAAGGATTTGCCTTCGCCGGCGGCACTACTGAGGACCGCGATGGATTTGGTGCCGGGGCCGGGGTAGCTGAAGTCTAGGTTTGTCCGCAGCATGCGGTAGGCTTCGAGGTGAAGTTGGGAGGCGTTGCTGGCGCTGAGCATGGTGGCCTGTTGCGGGATGACGCCGAGTACAGGCAGGCCGAGATATCGCTCAACATCGTCCATGATCTTAAGGCTGGTGTCGAGAAACTCGATGAAGAAGGCCAGGCTGATGCCGAGCAACAGCCCGACGAGGCCGCCGATGCTGAGATTGAGCGCCCAGTCGGGTTTGACGGCGCCGAGCGACGGCTCGCCTCGGTCAATCAACTCGACGGGGCTGCGCGGTACTTGTAGTTCGATGGTGACCTGTTGGAGGCGCTGCTTGAGGACCTCGAAGAGCTTGGTTTCGGATTCTTCTGCACGTTGGGCGTTGCGGAATGGCAGGAACGCCTCGCTTTCCATGAGCATGCTGGCCTTTTTCAGTTCATCGAGTTGTTTCTGTAACTCATTGCTGCGTTCCTTCGTCATGAGGAAGTCTACTTCGTAGCCGCGCATGATGCCGTCTAGCCGCGAGTCAATCTGCTGGCTCAATGTGTCGCGCTGGACGATAGCCGCTTTGACCTGCGGATGGCCGGGGCCATAATCCTGTTTGAGCACAGCCAGGCGAACTTCGGAATCAGTGAGCTGTTGGATCAACTGCTGGAGCGTTAGGTCGCCGACCACAGTGGCGATGGCGTTGCGCAACTGTTCATGGGTCAATTTTTTTAACTCCTTCAGCCGCGTGTCGCGCCCGACGCATTCCACGCGGGCCAAGGTCAACTGGCTCTCCAGTTGTTGGACGGTCAGGTCGTTGAGCTTAACGGTGCCAAACATCTGGACGTTCAGTTCCTTGCGCAGCTTCTCGACTTTATCCTGGGCATCGCTGACTTTCTTCGACTGTTTGTCCAGTTCCTCCTGTACTTTCAAAAGTCCCTTCATCGTTTGCTGGCGGCGCACTTCCAGACGGTCTTTCTCGAAGGTGTCCGCGATGCTGTTGGACAGGTCGGCGGCCAGTTGCGTGTCCTGGTCAAACACGCGAATCTCAATCAGACTGGTGTCGCGGAAGCGTTGCACTGACATTGCCCGTTTCAACATCCGAAATACCAGTTCCATCGGCAGCGGATCGCCGCCATAGGCCCAGCGCTTGCGCAAGTCAAATCGCTCGATTACCGGGTAAAGGATTTTTTGCGACTGGATGATTTCGTATTGGGTCTGAAGAAAATAAGGATCGTACCCGCCGTAGCCCTGCTGCTGGAACAGTTCTACGGTCAACCGCTCCTGCTCGACCTTGATGCGCGAGGCCGACATGTAGATTTTTGGCTGGAAGAACGTCACTGTGGCGGCCACCAGAATGACGATCAAAAATACCATGAATACGATCGCTTTGCGAGTTTTCACCACTCGCCAGTAATCAAGGAAATGCAACCGCACTTCCGGCATCGAAGATTTACTAGTGTCCATAATTTTCCACTCGTTAAGAGATCATGGCACTAAACACCAGTTTTCCACTGCCGCGCAAGCCGAAAAATGGTTACTAGGAAAGGACGAGGGGCATTGTGACCTTTGTTGTAAAACTGAAAACGGCGAGCTCTCTCAGGATGAGAGCGATTAAGGGCGCCTTTGGAGGTGTCCCCCAAGCGGAGTGATCGGGTATCATTACCGACCGTGCCCCTCTCCGCCATGACGAACTCTATCGTATGCACGCTGATCGCTATCGATTGCTCTCGCTCATCGTGCGAGCGTTGGGCGGCGGCCACCACAAACATCCCGCCCAAAGCCCACATCTGGCGGAGCGCCGTCGAAATTATGCATCGACTGCAAGAGGATGAGATCTTCGACTATGAGAGCTTTCAAGGCCCCTCGAAATTCTGGGTCGATGTCAGCACTTATTGGTGTTACTTTATTCTCGTAACCGCTCCTGAGAGCCGACGAAGGGTTGCCTTTTGTAAGGAAATGCAGCATCTAATATCCTGAGTCAAATGATTAAACTCACCATTGACAACCGCCCCGTCGAGGTTCCGGATGGCAGCACTGTGCTCGATGCCGCGCGCTCGCTCGGCCTCAACATCCCGACGCTTTGTTTCCTTGCCGGTGTGAAAGAGAACCGGCCGTCGTGCATGGCGTGCGTCGTCCGCGTCAACGGCGACACGCGGCTCGTACCGTCCTGCTCGACGCGCGTGACTGCCGGCATGGTTGTCGCCAGCGAAACGCCCGACGTCAAAGCCGCGCGCCGGGCCGCGTTGGAATTGTTGTTCAGCGATCACCTCGGCGATTGCATTTCGGTCTGCCAACGCGCCTGCCCGGCGCATTTGCAAATCCCCGAAACCATTCGCCTTGTCGCCGCCGGCAAGATGGACGAAGCCATCGCGCTGGTGAAAGAGAACATCGTTTTCCCCGGTGTTCTGGGCCGGATTTGCCGGGCGCCGTGCGAACAGGGGTGCCGGCGGAAGCAGTACGACGGGCCGGTCGCAATTCAATTGATCGAACGCGAGGTTGCTGATCTGGCCGGCCAGCGTTACGTGCCGGCGTGCGCGCCGGCCACCGGTAAACGCGTGGCCATTGTCGGCGCGGGCGCAACCGGCTTGAGCGCAGCTTTTTTCCTCTTAAAACTTGGCCACCGGGTGACCGTATTCGACGATCACGCTGAACCCGGTGGCCAGATGCGGGCGGCAGCGCTACCGGCCGGCGTGCTCGAGGCGGACATTGAAACGATTCGCCAGATCGGTCTGGAGTATCGCGGTAGCCAGCGGCTCGGGCAGAACTTCACACTTGATGAGCTGCGACCGCAATACGACGCTGTCGTGCTCGCGGTCGGCGGTATGGCCCAAACGGATTACCGGCAACTCGGCGCCGCCGCAACCGAGCGCACAATTCGCATTAGCCCGGTCAACTTCGAGACAAGTGTGCCCGGCGTGTTTGCCGGCGGAACGTGCATCCGCGCCAGTTACGATCCGGCCCGGTCAGTTGGTGACGGCAAGCTGCTGGCCGAGTGTGTGGCCGGTCATCTGGCCGGACGGTCGGTTCAAATTGGTGTGAAAGAATTCACCTCAACGATCCCGAAGCTGACGACTGAGGAATACCGGCAGTTACTCAACGGCGCGAACTCGGCGCTGACCGTGCACGAGTTGATTGGTGAGGCGCAAACAGCGGCGGGCCGGTGTTGTCACTGCGATTGCCGGGCGGCAAACGATTGCAAACTGCGTGTGGTGGCGGAAAATTACGGCGTCAACCCGAAGGCGTTTGCCGGCGAACACCGGCGCGCGTTCGAGATAATCCGACAGCCCGGCGGAGTGATCTTTGAACCCGGTAAGTGCATTTCGTGCGGCATCTGCGTCGCCATCGCGGCGCAGGCGCAGGAACCGCTCGGCTTGACGTTTATCGGCCGCGGCTTCGACGTGAAAGTCGGCGTGCCACTGGCCGGCACGCTGGCCGACGGTTTGCAGAAAATCGGCGCGGAATGTGTCCGCCACTGCCCCACCGGCGCGCTTGAGTTCGAGCGCTGACAACACGATAACGCTGGTCAATTACTGTTGTATCCAAACCGTCTGGTGAGCAGCACCTTTTTCCAATGACTTTCTCGCAATTGCACGTACTCAAGGCTCGCGTTTAAATCAATAACTTCCAGAATCGTAAACTGAAAATTGCGTGCGTAATCTACCCCGTGTTTAGCTAACACTTCTTGAAGCTCTTTATCGCCACCGTCACCTGTGCTGGCGTAGTTACACCAGCGCTGCCATAGCCCCTTACTACCATATGCACTTCCAACGCACAGTTTTCCGCCGACCTTGTCGGCATTGTCGGCGATCAAATACACTCCAGCAACATTGCTGAGTGCGGTTTTCCAACTTGCAAGCGATTGCCGCACAATTGTCCTCAGCATTGGCAAAGGAAGCTGTACGGCATTGTAGCCAGGAAAATCTCCAATGGATACGCGTTCTGGCTTAATTTCTGAGATGGTCAATGAATCGCCGTATTTGTGACCTTTAAGATAAGAGGCGCGAAACTTTTTATTGAATGTGACAATCGCCCTTCCGACGAGACTATCGAGTCCCCCGACTTCGGAGGTCGAATAAATGTAACCATTTAGTTTGTCGGTACGTGGCTTTACGCCGTTGACATTAAAGACCCCTGCAAACAACCACTGATCTCGCTCCATTTTTATAAGCGACAACACCTTTTCGCACTGAAAGTTTTGTTTCCCTTGGTATTCCTGCCATCGCTGAAACTTTCCATCGTAAAAGGCTTGCAATGGTGAGTCACCGCTTGGATTGACTACTGCACAGTGAATCTTAAACTTACCAAGTTTCACACCAGCCAAATTAATCAAATTGAGAAGTTTAATCACGTTGTCTCATAGTCCTATGTTCGCGGTGTCTCACAATACTCATCGACCCGCCGCGTCTCCGTTGTAGCGGCAGTATTCATAATCCATCCAAATCAATCAACACTCTGCCAAACTTATGTTTCTCCAGCCACCAGTATGTAAAATGCTTCGAAAGCCAGCTCGCGGCTCTCTCAGTAGACAACTCACGACACGTTGAAGTGTAGATGATTGGAATGCCAAACTTGGCTTCAATGGCGTCGAGCGTGCCAATCACAGCATTCGGGTGAACCTCTGACACCACGCCATACTCTCGACAATCACGCTTAAGATCCTCATATGAAGCCTCAATAAGGATGGCTTTCCAAGGAAAACTGGTCAACCGTTGACAGCAACTCAGGAACCGCTCTCGACCAGCCACGGTACAAGCAACAATGTCGGCCAAGTTCTTGCGCTCCAGTGCCAACAATTGTTCCATACCCTCGACGCTGTAGTCACCTGTTTTTAGAGCCACATGCTTTTCGCCACCGATCCAGTTAGGATGGTTGGTTGCTAACCGAAAAGGCTGTTGTTCGCGGGTGTCAACCAACACTATGGGTTTAGGTATGCCAGCGCTACGAACGATGCTGTGTCCGTGACGCATTACCATTAGGCGACTGGTGCTTGGGAAAGCGTAATCGTCATCCATAGTGGCAACGTTACCGTTGTAGTAACTTTCAGTCCATTACAAAACCTCACGGGTGGCGCTCGTTTATTCACGCGCCGCCGGCGGATGGCCTACAAACGGTCGGGGAGGAATGTGTTGAACTGCCCCACCGGCGCGCTTGAGTTCGAGTCTTGACATATTCGCTTAAGCGAATATGATGTCGGTGTGAAACAGCCAACGGATTTATTTAAGGCGTTTGCCGATGCGACGCGGGTACGATTGCTGAATTTACTAGCGCAACGGGAACATTGCGTCTGCGAATTCCAAAGCATCCTGCGTGTACCGCAACCGAAAATCTCCCGCCACCTCGCCTACCTGCGCCGGTCAGGCCTGGTGCAGACTCGGCGAGAAGGCAAATGGATCTACTACTCGCTAACACCCGCCACCGACGCCGTGCATACCTCCCTGCTCCGTTGTCTGCGTGGTTGTTTTACAGAAATCGCCTTTTTGCAACGCGACATCAAACGCGACCGGCTGACCAAACCGATGGCCGGAAAGAATAACACCTGCGGAGGTTGTCACCCTGAGCCTTTCGAAGGGTCTCAGTCGTCAAAGAAACGGGCGAAAACACCAGAGATCCCTCGACAAGCTCGGGATGACACGGTTGGAAGAAAAGGCTGCCCGTCATGCAAAAGTTGAAGGTCTTGTTTCTTTGCACCGGCAACTCGTGCCGCAGCCAAATGGCGGAAGGTTGGGCGCGGCAGCTCAAAGCCGACGTGATTGAGTCGTACTCGGCCGGGATCGAGAAGCACGGGATGAATCCGCACGCCATCAAGGTCATGGCGGAAGCGGGCGTGGACATCACCGGGCAACACTCGAAGAGTGTCGCGGAGCTTGGGCCGGTGGAATTTGATTACGTCGTCACCGTCTGCGGTCATGCAAACGAGCACTGCCCGTTGTTTCCCGGCAAGGCGACGGTGGTGCACGTCGGGTTTGACGATCCTCCGAAGTTGTCGGCGGGATTACCGGACGGCGAGGCGAAACTGGCGATTTACCGGCGCGTGCGTGACCAAATCCGCACGTTCGTCGAAAGTTTACCGGGGGCGCTACTGGGTATTCGGTAGCTCTAGTTTGGAGGGCCACGCTCCGTCGTGGCTGCATCCGTCGAAACGGACGCGACGGAGCGCGTCCCTCCAGACGGAAATGACCATTAGAATGGAGAATTATATGGATAAGGAATCAGTCCGACAGAAAGTTCGCGAAGGTTACACACAAATCGCGGTGCTCGGTAATCCGCGGCGGGAAGGTGTCTCGTGCTGCGGTTCGTCGCCGGCTGCGGCGGAGGAACTGGTGCGGCACATCGGATATTCGAGCGACGACCTCGCTGCGCTGCCGGAAGGCGCGAACATGGGATTGTCCTGCGGCAATCCGACCGCAATCGCGTCACTCAAGCCCGGCGACGTAGTTCTCGACCTCGGCGCGGGCGGTGGGTTCGATGTGTTCATCGCGGGACGCAAGGTCGGGGCGACGGGCCGGGCCATTGGCGTGGACATGACGCCGGAGATGCTGATGAAGGCGCGGCGCAACTGCGCCGCGTACACGCGCCAGACCGGCTTCGACAATGTCGAGTTTCGACTTGGTGAGATCGAGCATCTGCCGGTGGCCGATGCGAGCGTTGATGCCATTATTTCCAACTGCGTCATCAATCTGTCGCCGGACAAGCCGCAAGTCTGGCGCGAGATGGCGCGCGTGCTGAAACCGGGCGGACGCGTGGCGGTGTCGGACTTGGCACTGTTCCAGCCGTTACCGGACGGCGTGGCGACGATGGCGGCGGCGCTCATCGGTTGCGTGGCGGGCGCGGCGCTGGTGGCGGAAACCGAACGGATGGTGCGGGCGGCCGGGTTTACCGACATCACGTTGACGACCAAGCCGGATTATATCAACGCGGTGACCGATCTGGACGATCCGCTGTACCAGCAGATCATCGAACAGCTCCCGGTCGGCGCCAAGGTGGCGGATTACGTCACGAGCCTGGAGGTCAAGGCGCGCAAGCCCGGGAAACGACTGCAAATTCTCGGCCCGGGTTGCGCCCGGTGCACGACGCTCGCGGCGAATACGGAAGCCGCGGCGAAGGAACTCGGCCTCGCGTACGAATTGGAGAAAGTCACCGATCTGCAACAGATCATGGCGTTCGGCGTGATGACGACGCCGGCGTTGGTCGTGAACGGTGTCGTGAAGGTGGTTGGCAAGGTGTTGTCGCCCGACGAAATCAAAAAGGTTCTTCAATGAAGACATTCATCAACCTCTGCATCATCGTTGCACTCACCGGCTTGGCGGTCGCCAGCGCTGCTCCGGCGGAGAAGAAACTGCCGAAGCTGCTCGACCTCGGCGCGACCAAATGTATTCCGTGCAAGAAAATGGCGCCGATTTTGGAAGAGTTGAAGAAGGAGTATGCCGGTAAGCTGGAAGTCGAGTTCATTGATGTGTGGAAGACGCCCGATGCTGGCAAGAAGTACGGTATCAAACTGATTCCGACACAGATTTTCTTCGACGCCGACGGCAAGGAGTTGTTCCGCAACGAGGGATTCTTCGGCAAGGACGATATTCTGGCCAAGTGGAAGGAACTCGGCGTCAAGCTGACCGACGGGAAGTGATGGAGCAACTGTTTTCCAGTTTGACGCACGCCGTGCAAGGCGCGCCGGCGCTCGCGCTCGGCGCGGCGGCGGTGTGGGGCGTGTTGAGTGTCGTGCTGAGTCCGTGTCACCTCGCGAGCCTGCCGCTCATCGTCGGGTTCATCAGCGGTCAGGGGAAATTGTCCACGGCGCGCGCCGGTGGGATTGCCACGTTGTTTGCAGTCGGGATTCTCATCACCATCGCCGTCATCGGCGCGGTGACGGCGGCGGCGGGGCGAATGTTGGGCGACGTGGGCCGTTGGGCCAACTATTTTGTCGCGGCGGTCTTTCTGGTCGTCGGATTGCATCTGCTCGGCGTGATCCCGATGCCGTGGTCTGGTCCCGGTCAAGTCAACATGAAGCGTCGGGGATTGTGGGCGGCATTCGTGCTCGGGCTGGTGTTTGGCATCGCGCTCGGGCCGTGCACGTTTGCGTACATGGCGCCGATGCTCGGCGTGACGTTCAAGCTCGCGAACTCCCGGCCGTTTTACGGCGCGTCGCTGTTGCTGGCGTACGGTGTCGGCCACTGCTCGGTCATCGTGTTGGCGGGAACTTTTACGGAAGTGGTGCAGCGGTTCCTGAATTGGAACGAACAGTCGAAAGGCGTCACGATTGTGAAAGCCATCTGTGGCGTGTTGGTGATGGCTGGCGCGGTGTGGCTGATTTACTCGGCACTGTGATTATGAACGAACATGTTTCCCGCAAACTTTCCTTCCTCGACCGGTACCTGACGCTCTGGATTTTCCTCGCGATGGGCGTTGGCGTGGCGCTGGGATATTTTGTGCCGGGCGTCGAAGGATTCATCAACCGGTTTCAAGTTGGTACCACCAACATTCCGATTGCGGTCGGACTGATTCTGATGATGTACCCACCGCTGGCGAAGGTGAAGTACGAGGAACTCGGCGACGTGTTCCGCAACTGGCGCGTGCTCGGCCTGTCGCTGTTGCAGAACTGGGTGATCGGCCCGGTGCTGATGTTCGCGCTGGCGATTTTGTTTCTGCGCGGTTACCCCGAATACATGGTCGGGCTGATCATGATCGGCCTGGCGCGCTGCATCGCGATGGTGATCGTCTGGAACGACCTGGCCAAGGGCGACACGGAATACTGCGCGGGACTGGTGGCGTTCAACAGCGTGTTTCAGGTGCTGTTCTACAGCCTGTTCGCCTGGATTTTCATCACGAAGCTGCCGCCGCTGTTCGGGCTGCGCGGCAGCGTGGTGGACGTGAGCATGGCGCAAATTGCCAAGAGCGTGTTCGTCTATCTCGGCATTCCGTTTCTGGCCGGCTTGATCACGCGGTTCGCGCTGCTCAAGGTCAAGAGCCGCGATTGGTACGAGCAGGAGTTCATTCCGCGGATCAGTCCGGTAACCCTGGTGGCATTGCTGTTCACGATCCTCGTGATGTTCAGCCTCAAAGGCGACCGGATCGTCCGCATCCCGCTCGACGTGCTGCGCATCGCGGTGCCGCTGTTGATCTACTTCGTCGTTATGTTCCTCGTCAGCTTCTGGCTCGGCAAGAAAGCCGGCGCCGACTACGCCAAGACCGCGACGCTCTCGTTCACCGCCGCGAGCAACAACTTCGAATTGGCCATCGCCGTCGCCGTGGCCGTGTTCGGCCTCAACAGCGGCGCCGCGTTCGCTGCCGTGATCGGCCCGCTCGTGGAAGTGCCGGTCTTGATCGGCTTGGTCAACGTCGCCCTCTTCTTCCAGCGCCGCTATTTCGGCCACGAAGCCAGCAGTGAAGCGATGTTCGCGCCAGAAACCTGATAACGAACTCCTCATGGACTGCCGCCGGCATTCAAACTTGCCGGCAAATCCCCGTCGGTAGTAATATTCGCAGTGGATCGAGGCTGAGTGGAACAACGTGTGAACCAAAAACTGAACTGAACCAATCGCCGCACGACTGCGGCGGCGGCCCAAGACCAAACGGACAATGTTATGCCAGAGATTTGTCGGTTTTACGGAATTGTGATCGGCATGTTCTTCGACGAACATCGGCCCCCACACTTTCATGTTCGCTACGGCGAGCACGAGGCGGTGCTGCGGATTGATGACTTGGTGGTTACCAAAGGAAAATTGCCGCCGCGCACGCTCGGGTTGGTGGTCGAGTGGGCCGCCAAGCATCAAACGGAATTGCGGCGCAACTGGAATGCGATTGAATCCGGCCGGCCGGCACGTAAGATTACCCCGTTGGAATAAGGAAGAACAAAAACATGGATTGGAGCGTTAAGTCCGCCAAATATCTCGATGGCTACCGGCTGGCCGTGACGTTTGCCGACGGCAAGTCCGGCGTGGTGGACCTCGAACCGCGCTTGCGCCGCCTACCGCTGTTCCGCCGGCTCCTCGACGTGAACGTTTTCCAGGCGTTTCGGATCAACCCGGATTTTGGCGTCATTTGTTGGGGGGATGATCTGGATATTGCACCGGAGAGCCTCTACGAGGAAGCCACCGGTGGCCACACCGCGGCCAAAGTCGCCGAGGCACCGGCCAAGTACACGGCGAAACGGAAGCGGTGACCACCAGCGGCACCGCGTTCGCCGCCGTGACCGGCCTCAACAGCGGCACGATGATGTCCACCGCCGCACCGGCCGTGATGCAGGCAGGATTCTCATTGGCCACCAAGAACACAAGAACTCACAAGAAAGTTTTTTCCGTTCTTGTGACCTTTCGTGTTTCTCGTGGCGATTCCAGTTTGGTAGCGGCTCTGGCGCGATTGTGCGTAGGACGACTTGACTCATAGGCTGTGGAGTTTTTCGGTGGACTCTCTATGACTATGAGTCATGCCGAAACGACACACTGCTCTCAACCGCATTCGGGCTAAACGTCCGCCGGCTTGGTAACCGGAATCTAAATTTCGGAGAGACCACAGCTCTTAAGATAGGTGGCTGTGGCGTCGAGAACTGCGGGGTTGCGGGTCGGATCGTCTGCGTTTCCGGTCGGCACCCAAATGATCATTCCCTCGCGAGCGCGCGTGAGGAGAACCCGGTAAGTGTTGAGGAGGTAGCGGCGATCGATCCCTTCAGGAACTTTATTCCAGCGACTACCAGCGAAATTGCGGTACGACCAGTCATGAGTCGCTTGATCACGGGTAAAGTCCCCGCCCCAACAAAGACCCACCCAATCTAGTTCGAGTCCCTGACACTCAAACTCGGAAGCCGCGACTTCGAGTTGGTTCGAGGATCGCACATCGCTTGGATTATCGAGAAACCAATGCACATACATGTCACGATTACCTTGGCGAAATCCAGACGAAAGTTCGAGTCCATCGGCTCGCAGTCGCAATGCGTTCGCACTGGCGATGAGACCGCAACGGCGCAAGCCCCGTGTGTGCTCGCGCAGCCATGCGCGCGCCTTCGCCAGCGAACGCGTGATGACGAAAGGGAAATCTGAGAGGTCAGGGGTGATTGCGGTCGCGCCAAACGCGTCGCCGTCGAGGACAGCTTGTACCCATTCGGCTAACCGTTGGGCGCGAAACGAACGTTGGTTCACGTTCAGATGAAGTGACGGTTCGGATTCGATGTGCAGTCCGACTTCGTTTCCGGCTTCGAAAAGCTTATGACCGGCCAAGCTTGTATCGCCGTCAATCGCTTGAGGTGGGGCGACGACGTGCCAATGCCGGAAGTGTTGGTGCAGAGTTCGACCCCATTCTGCCAAACCAGCTTCACCGCTGTTGATTTCTTGGCCCCCACCAACCAAGGCTACGACGACTGCCCATTCGTGCCGGTCCATGATGGAGAGAACGACTTCCGGTTCCGAATGCTCTTGCCCGGTCTTGCGTTCGTTCTGGATTGAATTCCAAGCGCGCTGCGCCTCGTCGAAGACGATCACGTTTTCAGGCGGTGGCTGGTCGGGCTTGTCGAGAGCAGCGCGCACGAAGGTGTGAACGTTTTGGACGAACGTACTGACGGTTCGTTCTGCACCACCGACTTGCTTGCGCCGTCGGAAATCACGGACGATGGCCGCAGACACAATCTTTACCAGCGGACCGTTACCGGAAAGAAACACGGCAGGTGGACGTCCTTCGCCTCGCAATGCCGGATTGTGGACGACATTCAGGCCAGCAAGTGTCTTACCGGCACCCGGTATCCCCGTTACAAAGCAAACGACTTTGTCTCGTTGTTGCTGAGCGCGGCGAATTACTTCGACAAGTTTTTCTGAAGTCTCGGCCAAATTCTTCTGGCCGGCATGTGAATGCGTAATCTCGCGGACATCGTGCCCGGCATAGAGTGCCTCAGCGGCTTCGATGATTGTCGGGACGGGCCGGTAAGCAGAGTTGTCCCACGCGGCGGAATCCAATGGACTGGCTGTGGCGTTGTGTTCCGTATCGTAGGCCGACAGAATGACCTGCGCGAGATCGACAGCGTTAGCATGATAAACCGAACGCACCGGATTGCTGTTGGTCGAACACGGAACGGGGACGGATGGCGCCCGCGGTACGACTGCAATCGGAATAATCCGGCGGTCGCGGCTCTGCTCGTGAAAGTCGCGTAAATCAAGCGCGTAGTCTTCGGCTTGCCGGTCGGTTGAGAGGCTGTGATTCTTGTCAGCAGTCTTGAATTCCAAGCCGAGTACCACATCGGCGACTAACAGGACAGCATCCATTCGTTTTTGTCGGCGCGGGATCGGGTATTCCAACAAAAGCGACCATTCTCTGCTTTCTGGTCGTGTCGCAACCAACACTTGGCAGGCTGACGTTAGTACACTAATCTCGACTTGCCACGCCTTCGTTTGCCGATGCTTCAACTCCGTGAAACCACTATCGCCACTGGCGATAGTCAGCCGTCCAATAATACGCTTGGGTTCGTCTTCAAGGAATGCCGCGAGGGTTGCGCGATAGAACGCGGGCATGGCTAGCTAGTCCTTTGCGCCAAGCAGCCAATCGACTGATACGCGCAACACTTTGGCCAGCGCTTTCACCTCAAAGTCGAGTACGCAACGCATTCCGATTTCAATCTTCGAGATCCCGGCCCGATCAATCACAACGCCAACAGCGGACAACCGGCCCGACAGATCATCTTGGGTCAGCGGCGGTTTCAATTTCAGCCGCGCCTCCTTGATTCTTACGCCAACAATGTTATTGCGGCCCTGCATCATGATGTCCCGCCAGGGTAACAGATGAGGATGAAAGTTGTGTTCCCGATTGGAACATGCTAAAAAGAGCTATGATTGATGCCGGTTACTGCATTTACATCACGACCTTGTGCGATGGTCCCGTGCCGATTGAGCGTAACGAACAAGGAAACCCGGTCGTCTATGCGACCGAAGTCGAGGCACAACGAGTGATTGCAGAGGACACGATGGAACGCCTTCGGCAATTTCTCGCTGGCGAACGAGAGTTTGAAGATGCCATGACAGTCGAAGAGTACATCGTGCCCGTAAGTGTTTTGCCTGATGGTTCAATTGTCGATGAGACTGATAACCATTTTGCGGCCGGAAATTGGTAGCGGATGCGACAGCAAAGAAACGGAGTTGCGCCGCGGCGGCGCCGGGTTCGGTGACTTACTGCGGCGGTTTGTCGGCGACGTAGATGACGCAGCCGTTGCGCTTGGCTTTTTCGTAGAGCTTGTGCGCTTTGCCCTCGACACGGAAACCGGCGAGGACCAGCCGGTCGGCAAAGGCGTGATCCTCCGCGGCGGACCAGATGGCGGCACGGCCACCGGGCTTGAGCGCGGCCAGCAGGAGCTGGATGCCGGACGATTTGTAGAGCCGGGCGTTGGGCTGCTGGACCATCGCGGTCGGGCCGTTGTCGATGTCGAGCACGAGCGCGTCGTACTGGCCGGGTTTGGTGCGGAGCAGGACGTTCCAGACGTCGTCGGTGAAGATGGTGACGCGCGGGTCGTCCACGAGCTTGCCGTTGACCGTGGTGAGGAATTCGCGGTTCCAAGCGACGACTTGCGGGATCAGCTCGGCGACGTGGACGCTGGCGTGGCGGCCGGTCTGGGCGAGGACGCTGCGCAAACTGAACCCCATGCCCAAGCCGCCGATGAGGATGCGGGGCGCGGACGAATGGGGCAGCCGGGCGACGGCGAGTTCGCCGAGGTGGAGTTCGGAGGCGGCCATCGCGGAGTGCATCAGGGTTTGGCCGTTGAGGCGGATGGCGTAGTTGCCGTCGTGTTCGCAGAGGGTCAGGCGGGCGCCATTGCGCGTGGTCGTTTCGGCGAGTTTGCGTTCGGGTTTCATCGTTTGCCGGTGGGTGCGGACGGTTTGCCGATCAATTCAATGCCGGGGTTGAGAAAGCGGATGCGGCGTTTTTTGTAGAGGCCGCCGAGGGCTTGTTTGAAGGCGTTTTTGCTGACGCTGAATTTGTCGCGGATCGCCTGGGGCGTACTGTCATCGTCGAAGGCGAGGCGGCCGCCGTTCGCCTGGAGCGCGGCGATGATTTGCTCGGTGAGCGGGGCGACGCGTTTGTAGCCGGCGACGTCGAGGCTGAGGTCGATTTTGCCATCAGGGCGGAGTTTGCGGACGAACGCCTGCAGTTTCTGGCCGAGGGTGAGCGGGCCGGCGAGGTTGCTGTGGTAGAGGAGGCCGCGGTGGGCGTTTTCAACGATGGCGTTGTAGCCGAGATTGGTCTTGGCGGTGATGAGGAGATTGACCGATTGTCCCTCGGCATAGGTCGGGGGCGTGCGGTTCAGGTGCCGGCCCAACCGCGTGGTGGCGACGATGCGGTGGCTGACCGGATCGAGAAAGATGAAAGCCGCCACCCATTGTTCGCGGCGGACGGGGGTGGCCTGTTCGTGGAACGGCAGGAGCAGGTCCTTGGCGAGTCCCCAGTTGAGGAACGCGCCTACGTGGGGCGCGAGGCTGATGACCTGTAGCCAGGCAAATTCGCCGACCATGGCGAGCGGTGTCTCGGTGGTGGCCACGAGCCGGTCCTCGGAGTCCAGATAGACAAATACGTCGATCGTGTCGCCCGGTTTCGCGCCGGGCGGGATATAGCGGCCGGGGAGCAGAATCTCTTGCTGGCCGTCGCCAGTGAGATAAAACCCGGGCGGGGCATCGCGCACGACGCGGAGTGTGTTTCGTCTGCCAATCATTACCATGATGGGCGCAGTATACACTTAACCGGCGTGAGTGGGAGAGATACGAAAAAGAAAACCGGGCTCGCCCCTAATACTTCGGTTTCTGGGATTGCCTCAGTGGATCGTCTCATAATTCGCGCCGAATTGCTTCGCATTGAACGGGCGACGTTTTGATCCCTTGCCAGCCTGTCTGCTCTCGGCCTTGCCAACGGGTTTGGGCTCCGCCTTGTTGGTTAGTTTGGTCTCGGCGTCACTCATGGTCTGCCTCCGTCCTCATTTTAACCTGAATTGGCTCACTGTCCCAACGTAAATCACTTCGCCTTGCAGGCCACATAGACCGTGCTCGACGAATCGCAGTCGAGTAACGGGTTGTGAAACTTGACGACGTGCGGTTGTGCGTTGACGAAGACTTGGTCGAGATTCTCCAGAAACCCCTGATCGGGCGGTTCATCGGACCACATCGCAAACACCCCACCGGGATGAAGATGCGCGGCGAGCCGTCGCAGGCCGTCCGGCTGGTAGAACGATGCATTGCGCGGGTGCAGCAGATCGTGCGGGGAGTGATCAATGTCCAGCAGCACGGCGTGAAACCGTCGACCGGGTTGGGCGGGATCGAAGCCTTGTTCGGGCGCACCGGCCATGGCAAAGAAGTCGCCCTGAACAAACCGGCACCGGGCGTCACCGGTCAGCGTTGCGCCGAGCGGGACGAGTCCTTGTTTGTGCCAGCCAATCACCGCGTCCAGCATTTCGACCACCAAGAGGGAGCGCACGGCGGGATGTTTCAAGGCAGCCACCGCAGTGTAACCCAGCCCTAGTCCGCCCACGACGACATCAAGCGCCGGGGCGTCGAGCACAGCCAAGCCGAGGTCGGCCAGCGCGACTTCGACATCATGGAACAGGCTGGACATCAGGAATGCCTCGCCCAGTTTCACTTCAAAAACCTCCAGCCCATCCAGCGAGAGGAGGCGCCGGCGCCGCAATATCAATTCGCCCAGCGGCGTTGACTGTGAATCGAGGATGGCAAAGTTGTCACTCATGGCCGCATCGTAGAAGATGACGGCCATTCGCACAACGGGTATTCTGCTGGTCGGGTGTTTGCTCGATTTGGTATTGTGACGGCGTGCGCACGCTGCTGATTTGTTTTCTCCTGGCAACGACCGCCCTTGCTGCCGACTGGCCGCAATGGCGTGGGCCGTCATTCAACGGCTCGACCACCGAGACACACCTGCCTGCGACGTGGGACGCGACCAACCACGTGCAATGGGCGACGCCGTTGCCGGGGCCGGGCGCGGCGACGCCGGTGGTTGTTTGTGACCGCATCTTCCTGAGCGCGGCGGACAAGGCGGCGAAGGAGGTACTCGCTCTCGGTCTGGACGCGCGGAGCGGAAAGATTTCGTGGCGTCAGCAGTTGAGCGGCGACCACAAAACGCCCGGCGCGAACGACATGGCGTCTCCTTCGCCGGTGACGGACGGCACGAACGTCTGGTTTCTCACTGGCGACGGCGCGCTCGCGGCATTCACGTGCGACGGCCAACCGCTCTGGCGGCGCGATCTGTCGAAGGAGTACGGCGAGTTCGTCGCAAACTTCGGCTACAGTTCCAGCCCGTTGCTGTACGACGGCAAGCTGTACGTGCTGGCATTGCACAGCAACAGCTCGTACCTGCTCGCCGTGGACCCGTCGACGGGCAAGACGCTCTGGAAACAGGAACGCCCGACCGACGCGACAGATCAATCGCGCGAATCCTACGTCACGCCGTACCCATTCGAGTGGAACGGTCGCCGCGAGATCATCATCGCGGGTGGCGAATGCGTGACGGCGCACGACCCGGCGAGCGGCAAAGAGTTGTGGCGTTGGTGGTTCACACCGGCGGACCGGCAGATTCGTCAGCACAACGTTCCGACGCCGGTGGCGCTGGGCGATTTGATTTTCGTGGCCCGGTCGGAGCATCGGCCGTTGTTCGCGTTGCGCGCGGGCGGCAAGGCGGTCGAGTGGGTGTTCGAGGCGAACCGCTGTTGGATCGCCTCGCCGCTGGTCTACAAGAACCGGCTCTACGTTCTCCAGGAACAGGAACGCGAACTGGCGTGTTTGGAGCCGAAGACGGGGCGCGTGATCTGGCAACAGAAACTTCCCGTCGCCAATCCGCTGCAAGCATCGCCGACCGGCGCCGACGACAAGATTTACCTCATCAGCGTGACTGGCGAAGTCGTTGTGCTGGCGGCAGGCGACGAGTACCGCGAACTGGGCAGGACAAATCTCGCCGAACCGGTTTGCCGTTCGACCATCGTCGCCGCGAACGGACGCCTCTACGTCCGCACAGCAAAGAACCTCTACTGCATCGGCGTGAAACCGCCGCCGCCGCCGTCAACTCAGACGCGATGAGCGTTTACCAAGCGGGCGAAATGTTCGAACGAGCGGTCGTAGGTTGCTTCGGAGTCCTTGGGGAAACAGCAGCCGGGGAGTTCGCGGTTGGCGAGGTGGTACGTGAGGCAATCACAGCAGACGCCTTTGCGGCTGCATGGATCGTAGGTGCAGGCGCATTTCTTCTTGTTCTTGTCTTTCTTGCACTCCATGACGCGCTTCACTTTTTGTGGATGTCGTAACAGAGCAACACTTCCTGGTCGCGGATGTAGAGCTTGCCGTTGCTGATGACCATGTGCGGCCAACTGTTCTTCTTGCTGCGATCGGGTTGGTCGAAGCGGCCGGTTTCTTTCCAGCCGGTCGGCGAGGCTTCGATGAGGACGATGGTGCCGGGGCCGCCTTCGGCGCGGCAGTAGAAATGGCCGTCGGCGTAGCTGATGGTACCTTTGCCGAGCTTCTTCTCGGTCCAGACTACATTGCCGGTCTTGAAGTCCATGCAGGTCCAGCCGCCTTTGTCGCTGAAGCCGTAGAGGTTATTGCCGAGGAGAATGACGCCGCCGTGGTGGTTGACCATGCTGGTGTTGGCGTACACTTCGGTGGCGTTGGCACCGGTGATTTTGAAGAGGTTGCAACCGATGCCGTAGCCGGAGCTGACGAAGACCTGATTATCCTTGTAGATCGGCATCGAAATAACGGCCGTCTTGCCTTTGCGTGGGCCGGACCAGAGGAGTTTGCCGGTGTCGATGGCAACGCCGGCGACGTGGGCGTCGGTGAAGACGATGACTTGGCGCACGCCGTTGATGACGACGGGGAGGAGCGAGGAATAGGTGGCGGAGTCGGCGAGGTCTTTGCTGCGCCAGATCAGGGCGCCGGTCTTTTTGTTGAGGGCTGCGACCGTGCCGCCAGCGCCACCGGGCATGCAGAGGAGTTTGTCGCCGTCAACGAGGATAGACTCGCTGTAGCCCCAACCGGACATCATTTTCCCGGAGAAATCGCTGCCGAGGTTTTTGCGCCAGACTTCCTTGCCGGTGGCGGCTTGGACGCAGAGGAGGTCGCCGTACTGGCCGAGCGAATATACGAGGTCGCCGTCAACGGTGGGCGTGGCGCGCGGGCCAGGGAAGCCACCACCGCCGCCGGTTTTGCCGAGCTTGGTTTTCCAGAGTTGTTTGCCGCCGTTGGCGTCAAGCGCGATGACGTAGGCACCGTCGTCGAGGTCGCCGATGGTGAAGATTTTGCCGTTGGCGATGGAGACGCCAGAGTAACCGGCACCGATGTCGCCGATTTTCCAGGCGAGCGGCGGGCCGTCGGAAGGCCAAGCGGCGAGCAAGCCGGTCTCGGTGGAGATGTTGTCGCGGTTGGGGCCGTGCCACTGCGGCCAGTCTGCCGCAAATGTGGCGGTGGCGGTGAGCAACAGGGCGACGAGCAGGTTTGTGGTGCGCATGGGATACCTCGTGTTTAACGTTTCTTTTTCTCGCCCAACCGCGAGCGGCGGATGGGACAACCGGGCTTGAGCAACACGCCGCCACGGGCGGCGGATTCGTAGAGAGCAGTCAAAATCTGGATGTTCTTCTTGCCTTCGTGTCCCTCGACCATGCCGGGTTTCTTGTGATGCAGCGCCTCGATGACGCTGGCCAGGTACGGCGTGTGGCCGCGGCCATAAACGTTCGGGACTTCCTGCGAAAAGAGTTGGTGAATCTCGGCGTCTTCGGGACGGGCGTCGGAGAAACCCCAGTACAGAATCTTGTTCACCGCGTGGCCGCCGAGGACGACGCTGCCTTTTTCGCCGAGAATGCTAAGCGAACCTTCGAGGTCTTGCGGGCGCGTGGCGACGGTCGCCTCGAACGCGCCGAGCGCGCCGCTCTTGAACTGGAACGTCGCGACCGCTGTGTCCTCGACCTCGATGTCGAGCAGCCGCGTCGCGGTCCGGCAATGGAGGTTGTTGATCGGGCCGAGGAACCACTGGAGCAGGTCGAGATGATGGCTGGCCTGTTGCGACATCACGCCGCCATCGAGCGCCCACGTGCCGTGCCAGTTGTCCTGCTCGTAATACTCCTGCGTCCGCCGCCAGCGAACGCGCACCGTGCCCATCACGAGTTTGCCGAACCGGCCTTCATCGAGCGCCTTGCGCGCCGCGACAACGGCGGGATTGAACCGGTTCTGCTTCACGACGAACAACCGGCAATGATTCCGCTGGCAGGCTTTGATCATCTTGTCGCAGTCGGCGACGCGCAACGCCATCGGTTTCTCGACGACGATGTGTTTTCCGTAGCGAGCGAGGTCAATGACATGCGTCGCGTGGTAGCCGGTCGGCGTGGCGACGTTGATCACGTCCACGTCGGGATGCGCCGCCAGCATCGCGTGGTAGTCGGTGTAGAACGGCAGCTTGTACTTCTCGCCCTTGGCGCGTGCCTTCGCCTCGTCAATGTCGCACACCGCCACCAGTTCCGACGGCAACTGGCCGCAGGTCAACGCGCCGAGATGGTTCTCGGAAACGCGGCCGCAGCCGATCAATGCAAATCTCAGTTTCCTGTACATGGGCGCCGACTCTCTCAGAAAACGTTTCCCGATTCAAGGTTGATAGCAACGCTCTCTTGAGGCAGAGTACCTGTAAACGGAGATTATCATGATGAACCAATTATTGACTGCAACCGCTATATTGACCGCCACCACCCTTTACGCTGGGGACTGGCCGAACTTCCTCGGCCCGAACCGCGACAACATCTCGACCGAGACCGGTCTAAACAAGAACTGGAACACCCAGCCGCCTCGCGAACTCTGGCGCGTACCGATGAGCGACGACGGTTACGCCGGGCCGAGCGTCGCCAACGGAAAAGTTTTCATCATCAACCACGAAGGTGCCAAGGACATCGTCCGTGCGATTGACTTGAAGACCGGCAAGGACGTCTGGACCCACACCTACGCCGACAGCGCGAAGGCCAACTATGGTTTCGCCCGCGCCACGCCGACCGTTGACAACGGCAAAGTCTACACCGTCAGCCGATTCGGCGTCGTCAACTGCCTCGACGAGAAAACCGGCAAACCCGTCTGGACCAAGGACGTCGTCGCCGAGTTCAAAGGCGAAGTCCCCCGCTGGGAAATGGCTTGGTCACCGTTCATTGACGGCGACAAACTCATCGTCTGCTCCGGTGGCAGCGGCGCCGCGGTCGCCGCCCTCAACAAGAACACTGGCGCAACGATCTGGAAAGGCGGCAACAGCGACGCCCCCGGCTACGCCACGCCCGCCGTCGCCACCCTCGCCGGCAAGAAACAGTACCTCGTCTTCACCGCCAAGCACCTCATCGGCGTCGATGCGGCCAACGGCAACCTTCTCTGGCAGGTCGCCTGGGAAACCAAGTACTACGTCAACGCCGCCACACCGCTCGTCGTCGGTAACCGCGTCTTCATCTCCAGCAACTACGGCCACGGCTGCGCCATGATCACCGTCACCGGCAATAACGCCTCCATCGCGTGGGAAAACAAAGACCTCCAGTGCCACTTCAACTCCCCGATCCTCTACAACGGCAACATCTACGGCATCAGCGGCGACCTCGCCTGCCTCGACCCGCAAACCGGCAAGGCATTGTGGAAACAATCCGGCTTCGAGAAAGGCGGCCTTGTCATCGTTGATGGCGTCATCATCGCTGTTGACGGCGCGAAAGGCGACGTCGTCATGGCCGAGGCCAGCCCGCGTGCCTTCCGCGAACTCGGCCGCATCAAACCGCTCGGCGGCCAAAGCTGGACCGCGCCCATCATCGCCGACGGCAAACTCATCATCCGCAACAAGAGCGCCCTCGCCTGTCTCGCGTTGAAATAAAATGCTCTTCCCGCTTGTATTGGCTGCCGCCTTCGCGTTCCGCGCCGACCCCGCGTTGACCGGTGTCACCACCAATGTGCTTCCATCGTCGCTCTCGTTGCGCTGGACCTACAAAACCGGCGACGCCATCAAATCCTCTCCCGTCATCTCTGGCGACCGCGTTTTCATCGGCTCCGACGACGGCAAGGTGTACGCCCTCTCCTTCAAGACTGGCGACCTCGTCTGGTCCTACGCCACCAGTAATGCCGTCGAAGCCGCCCCTCTCCTCCTCGACGGCACCGTCTATGTCGGCTCCACCGACGACAACCTCTACGCCCTCAACGCCGCCACCGGCGCACTCAAATGGAAATACGCCACTGACGGGAAAATCCCCGGCGCAGCCAATTACTTCCACACCGGCAACTCCACGCGCATCCTCGTCGGCAGCTACGACAACCGGCTCCACTGCCTCGATGCCGCCACCGGCAAAGCCGTCTGGACCTTCGACACCTCCAACTACATCAACGGCGCCCCCGCCATCGCCGACGGCAAGATCGTCTTCGGTGGTTGCGACGGCCAACTCCACGTCCTCGACCTCGCCGGCAAAGAACTCGCCGCCATCGAAGCCGGTGCCTATGTCCCCGGCTCCGCCGCCATCCGCGACGGACAAGCCTACGCCGGCCACTACGGCAGCGAAGTCATCTGCGCCAACCTCGCCAGCACCAACGTCGTCTGGCGTTTCAAAGGCAAGGAGCCATTCTTCTCCTCGCCCGCCGTCACCGACAAACTCGTCCTCATCGGCGGACGCGACAAACGCCTCCACTGCCTCGACCGCGCCACCGTCAAAGAACTCTGGGCCTTCCAAACACGCGACGAGATTGACTGTTCGCCCGTCGTCTGCGCCGACAAAGTCATCTTCGGTTCCGGCGACGGACGCCTCTACCTCGTCAGTCTCGCCGCCGGTAAAGAACTCTGGAGCTACGACATCGGTAAACCGATCACCGGTTCGCCCGCTGTTGCCGGTGACCTCATCATCATCGGTGCGGAAGACGGCACCGTCTACGCCTTCGGCCCGAGGAATAAGCCATGACAAGCAGCGGTCCAAACTCTCGCTCGCCAGCGTGTCGTCGCATAGAAAAAGGATTGCCTTGAAGCGTCACCAGCATGAAATGCTCATCGTGAAAGGGGACACACAATTCCGTCGAGCAACAAACAGAGCCGTTTTCAAGTTTCAAGAGTTGACCCCCTTCCCCTTCCGTTGACCCCTTTCTCCCGACTTCTGACCGGCCGAAAATGCGGGTGATGAGGAAGAAGAAATGTCACCCCCGAGAATTGCAATCTCCAAAATCATCCGGTTAGCGGCGCTGCATGTGTCCGATGAAGTTCCACCCGTCTATTCCCTTGCTAAGGTCCTGCGAATCTCGCGGCCAACGGTTCGTAAGTACAAGGGGTTAATCAGAACGTGTGGCTACTCGTTTGCAGATTTCGCTACGCTCCACCCAAGAAGAATTCGCGCCGTCCTCACGAAGATAACCACGGGCAGAAGACCACGAGAGCGCTACACTCGACTGTTGACCGTGTTTCCTCAGGTGCACGCACAATTGAGTAATGGGGTCGCAAACCTAAAGCAGGCATGGACTAATTACAGGATGCGCGATCCAAAAGGTTATGGATTCTCCCAATTTGTTTGGCACTTCTATGCGTGGCGGAAATCACAGGGATTGCCGCGCAGCGATTGACCGGTACTTCACTGATAGAAATCAATCGTTCCTCAGAAATCCGCAACGAGCAGGAAAGAAGATTTGGGGAAGCGAGGTTGTTAAACCCTGTTTCAGCCCAAACAACAATTGCAAGGATCCTAACTGGCGGTAATCAATGAGGTCATTGGGTCATTGGTCATTGGGGTCAACTCTTGAAACTTGAAAACGGCTTGCGGGGGCGGTGTATCATGTCACGGCCCGCTCACTCTCAGCCGACGGCTTTTCATAAATATCATCCAAGTAGGTGCAACCCACTTGGTGAAGACAGAGTCGCTGTGCTAAACTGCTGGCGTGCGCATCCTCCAACTCACCCCCGGCACCGGCAATTACCACTGCGGCGGCTGCCTTCGCGACAACGCGCTCGTCCATGCCCTCCGCGCTCGCGGCCACGACGTCCTCATGGTGCCGCTCTACCTGCCGATTGTCCCCGAGACACCACTCGAAACCGGCACCTCGCCGATCTTCCTCAGCGGCATCAGCGTCTTCCTTGAACGAAAATTCCGCGTCCCGCGCTGGCTTGACCGTGCTCTCAGTGCCCCCGCCATGCTCCGGTTTTGTTCCGGCTTCGCCCACATGACCACCGCCAAGGACCTCGGCGAATCCGCCGTCGCCATGCTCACCGGCGCACCGCCCGAACTCGACCGTCTTCTCGACTGGCTCCGCACCCAACCGCAATTCGATGTTATCTGCCTCTCCAACTCCCTCCTCACCGGCATGGCGCGCCGCCTGAAAGAAGAACTCCGTGCTCCGCTCGTCGCCACGATGCAAGGTGAAGACTCCTTTCTCGACGGCCTCGCCGAACCGTATCGCACCCAGTCCTGGCAACTGCTCACCCAACGTTGCGCCGACGTGGACTGTTTCATCGCCGTCAGCCGTTACTTCGCCGACCTGATGCGCACGCGTCTGAACCTCCCCTCCGACCGCATCAACGTCATCCACAACGGCATCGCGCTCGAAAAATTCGCGCCTGCCGCCGCGCCGCCCCCCGTGCCGACCATCGGTTTTCTCTCGCTGATGTCTCACGGCAAAGGTCTCGGCCTCCTCGCCGACGCATTCGCCGAGTTGAACATCCTCAACGCCCGCCTCCGCGTCGCCGGCGCGATGACCAACGCCGACAAACCACTCGTCGCCGCACTGCGCCGACGGCTCGGCAACCGCGTCGAGTTTCTTCCGAACCTGGAGCGCGACGCCAAGATCGCTTTCCTCCAAAGCCTCAACGTTCTCTCCGTCCCCACGCTCTACGCCGAAGCGTTCGGACTCTACATCCTCGAATCGCTCGCCTGCGCCGTTCCCGTCGTCCAACCGCGACACGGAGCATTTCCGGAACTCATCGCCGCCACCGGCGGCGGCCTCCTCTGCGAACCGAACGACGTTCACTCGCTCGCCGCCGCTCTTCGCCAACTCCTCACCGACCCATCGCGCGCCCGCCAACTCGGCCAAGCCGGCCGCATCGCCGTCCAGGAAAAATTCGGCGTCGATAAAATGGCCGAGCATGTCGAAACTGTGCTAGCTTCGGTCCAATGAGCGACTACAGCCAGTTCTTTGCCGCCAACGCCGCGCGGATGCAGCAGGCCGCGCTATTCGCGCCGCGCCCAGATCCGACGTTCGGCAATCCCGACTTCGCCACTGCGCCGCTGCGTGTGTTGATCGTGCGGCTCTCGCCGTTCCGCGACGTTGACCGCTCGACCTCACATCTCTTCATCTTCGACGCCGTCCGTCGCGCCGCGCCGAGCGCTTACATTGATTTTGTTTTCTTCCCGCCCGCGCACGACCGACGCCTCCTCATCGAATCCCGCGTGCCGTTACTCACCGGCATCCAATCGTGGCGCTCCGCCGAGGATTTCGACCTCGTCCTCGTCTCGAACTCTTTCGTGCTGGAGATGCTGAACCTGCCGTATCTGCTCCGTCATTCCGGTTGGCCGCTGCTGGCTGCCGAACGCACCGGCAAGTTTCCGCCGGTCATCCTCGGCGGCTCCAACGCCGGTGCCGCGCAATGCCTCGCCGATTTCGTTGACAGCACCTTCCACGGCGAAGCCGAGCAAGCCATCGCGGAGATCGTCCGCACACGCCGCGTCAAAACCAGCCCGCGCGTCAAAGTCGCGCATCCTTCCGCCGTGTTGCTGCCGCTTCGCTACCCGATCCTCAACAGCCCCGAAGCCGGCACCGCGCGCCTCCAGATCACCTACGGCTGCCCGTCCACCTGTTCGTTCTGCTTCGAGGGCTTCGACCGCAAACCGTACCGTGAACTTCCCGCCGCCGACCTCATCGCCCACGCCAGCCTCCTGAAACAGCAGACCGGCTGTGAGGAACTTGACCTCGCCAGCTTCAACTTCAACACACACACCGACATCGCGCGGCTCATCGTCGAGTTGAACCGCATGTTCGACCGCGTCACCTTCAAGAGCCAGCGCGTTGACATCCTCGCGCAAACGCCGTGGCTATTGCCGCTGGAAGTCGTCGCCGACAAACGCAGTTTCACGCTCGGCATCGAAGGCATCAGCGAACGGCTCCGCACGTTCCTCAACAAATCGCTCGCCACCGCCGACATCCGCACCGTCCTGATCGCCTTGCTGCGCGAACGCATCCGGGAGATCAAACTTTTCTACATCCTCACCGGCCACGAGACCGACGCCGACCTCGTCGAGTTTCGCGAATTCGTCCGCTGGCTGAAAGAAAAACGCCGCGACGCGAATCCGTCGTTGCGCGTCCTCTTCAGTGCCGGGCTACTCGTGCGGATGCCGGGCACGCCGCTCGAACACGACCGCCTGTTCCTCGACGAAGCCGACTTCAAGCCGATCATCGGCCCGGTGAAGTCCGCGTGCGAGACCAACAACTTCGAGTTCCGCCTCGCCACCGGCTGGGCCGACTACGCCGCGACGCAAGTGCTGGCGCTCGGCGGCAAGATCAACCCCGACGCAGACATCTGCTACGACCAATCATTGCCTCCGTCCGCTTGGGACCAAATCAAAACGTGGCAACAACCTCACGTCGCGAATCTCAAATCCGTCCGCCCCACCAAGCCAGTTGTCCGAAAACTCCATCCGCCGAAAGACTTGGAGGCGTTCCGCGACCTGATGGCGCGCAAAGTCCGGCTCAAACCGGTCTACGTTCGTCTCCACGTCCCGCCCGAATGGTCCGGTGCGACCGCCGAGTCACTCAACGCCCGGATGTTCGCGCACCTGCTCCAGCAGAATCCCGAACTCACCGACAATCTTCTCTCCGTCCGCGAATCGCTCTTCACCCCACGCCGCGTCACCGTGACCGGCAAGACCGTTTTTGCGCTGAAAGCGTGGGAGCCGTCGGTGCTCGGCCTGAAGCCACTCGAAGGTTATGTTCCGGAAATGTTCCGGCAAGCCAAAGTCGAACTCCGCCAGCCCGGCATCGGCGCACGCGTACAGGACTGGCTCCGCGCCGAGCGGATTCCGTTCAGCGCACACCGCGACGGCACCGGCTACCGCCTCGAAATCCCCGACGCCGCGCGCAAGAAACGGTTCGTGTTCGAAGCCTACGTCGAAACCGATTTCGCCCGCCTGACCATCGGCCCCAAGTGCCGCATGGTCGGCGAACAAGTCGTTGTCACCGCGCTGGAACTCTGAGCGAATCTTGTAGCTGTCGAAATCCAGAGCACTCTTAGGGGAAATCATCTCTGAGGTGATTTGGCGGGCGGAGCGTTTTCGATGTTGGCGATAGCGCACGCGATGTCATCGCCGACCGGCGCGGTACCCGAGGCAGCGTACTCTCGCAGGTAAGCGATGATGGAGGAGCGTTGTGGCGAGGAGAATAGGGCGGTGCGTTTGGCGTGGTGCGCTTGACGGGCGGCGTTCTCTGCGGGGCGCAACGGGAGGAATTGTTTAGTGATCAGGAATGGGATCAAATAGGTGTCCCCCCACGCGCCGAGTGAGTGGATCATGAAGGCTGGCAGGAAATATTGGAACGCCTCGTGAGTGAATAAGGAGATGGCGATCTGATGTTTGCGAAGGGCCTCTAGATTCTGGTTGCGCCAGGTGGTGCCGCGAAAATCATCAACGATGTGGCGGCAGATCGGACAACTGCACTTGATGATATTCACATCGCCAGGGTACCCTACATTCTCGAAGGCGGATTCAATTGTTTGTCTGACATTCATAGGTAGCACGGCTATCAGTATGCCCACACCACTGCCGATGTCAATCCAAGCGGGAAACCGGTTTGCTGTTGATGCCGACGGAGGTCGTGTGTAGGGTGGCTCGCTAATAAATGGCAATGAGTATGGAAGTTCCCGGTACAGTACCCCAATCAACAGTCTGCCCCACCTGCAAGAGCGTGATGTCCATGGAGGGGATGGTGGGCTTGACGCACGTGGATTGCCCGCATTGCGGCGCGCCCACGGTTGTACCGGTGCAGTTCAATGATTTTCTATTACTGCACGCGCTCGGGTTCGGCGGTATGGGCACCGTGTACAAGGCCGTGGATCTAGCACTGAACCGCACGCTGGCCGTCAAGATTCTCCGCCAGAAATTTGCCACAAATTCCGAGTTTTTGGCGAACTTTCGCCGCGAAGCGCAGGCGGCGGCGGCGGTCAACCACCCAAACGTCGTCCGCGTCTTCTCTTTCGGCGAACACCAAGGCCAATGCTACCTTGTGATGGAGTTGCTGGAGCGTGGCAGCCTCGACGACCGCCTCACGAAGATTGGCAAGGTTACCGAGAAGGATGTCCTCGACATCGGCATACAAGTCACCGGAGGCTTGAAGTCCGCATTCGAGGCCGGATTACTGCACCGTGACGTCAAGCCGGGTAACATTCTCTTCAACGAACAAGGTGTTCCGAAGATCGTGGACTTCGGCCTCGCTCGCCCCAAAAACAGCGACAGTAAGGCATCCGGTAGTGTCGAACCAATCTGGGGCACCCCATACTACATTGCTCCAGAGAAGTTACTCGGACATGAGGAGGATTTCCGCAGCGACATTTATTCGCTTGGAGCGACACTGTTCCACGCAATGGCAGGTCGTCCGCCGTTTGATGCGGCCACGGCGATGGATGTGGCTGTCAAACACACAACGGCGCCAGCCTATTCACTAAAGACATACGTGCCTACTGTGCAGGACACCACGGCACAAGTGATTGGACGGATGCTAGCCAAGAGCCCATCCGAACGCTACGAGAGTTACGACGCATTGATTACCGACCTGCAGAAAGCGAGGGTAGTATTGGAGGATCTAGAGAAGAAACCCATAATCGTCACCCAAACCGGCGAGCGGATCAGTTTGGCTTCGGTGGTCCTCACGGTGGTCGGATTGGCGGCCGTAGCTGCCGTCGGGATGTTCTTGTGGCTGAAGCGCGATAAGTTGTTTGGAGAAGAGCCGCCGCCATCACCACACCAGAGCGTGACACAACAGCTCGAAAGAACCACGATCAAGATCGAGGAAGTCAACTTCAACGAAAACCAAGGTTGGAACGACACGGCACAACAACTCTCCAACGGAAAGATGACGGCGGCCTTACTCGGCTACGAGGCGTTACAGAGACAGTTCCGTTCCCAACCGAGCCACCTGCGCTGGCTATTCTACATGGAAGGCGTTGGCCTGCTTTTGAACAATCAACCTCAAGAGGCACGCACTGTGTTCGAAAAGGCGGAGGATCCTCTTCTCCAGCCCAAGATTTTACCTAAGATCAACTCCAGCAACTTCGTCAGCCTGCTTGCCAGCGTCATACTCCAAAAACTCCCACAGGCCGACATAAACAAGATCGCCACCACCATGCCACCATGGGCAGCGACTCTCGCCGACTTCAACACCGGGTTGATCGAACTGCGTGCACAGCGGTTCACGAACGCAGTGTCGCATTTCGACCGCTTTAAGAACGCCACCGTGGACGACGAACATAAATGGGTGTACACTCTTCAACCGCTAGTCGCTGAATTGGCCCGTGAGTGCCTGTTTATCCCCAAGACCACCGCTAAGGCCGAACAACTTTACAAGCAGGGCGAACTCCGGCCTGCTCTCAAAGCCCTCAAAGACGTGCAGTCGCAGATGAGAATCCCATTCCTCAAGGCCCAAATCGAACACGCTGCCGCTGATTTGCGCCAGCGCGACGACGACTTTCGCAAACAGCAACAAACCGAACGCCTCGCCGACGGGAAGCGCGAGCGCGAAGAACAACAACGCCAGAAACTCGAACGCCAGCGCCAACAAACTGAGGCTGATGCTAGACTGCTGGCGACTGTCGAGGTTGACGCGCCGAAACTGCTGGCCGCTTATGATTTCAATGGGCTCCTCGAAAAATACAGTTTGCTCCAGTCCGAACTCCAGACCGCCGACGCCCGCGCTCGGATTAACCAGCACCTCGCCGTCGTCAAAGCGTTGGCCGACCTTAAACTCCAACTAGCTGCTGCCTTCAAGCGCCAGCCCATCAACGGCGAGGACATCAAACAACCCGGCGGCGCCTCGTTCATAGGTAAACTTAGCCGCGCCTCCGACACACAGCTTGTCTTTGTCTTGGATTTTGGCGATACGCCGCGAGAATGGCGCAAGTTGCAGCCCGCCACCATTGTCAATCTAGCCGCCGGTTACGCGCGCAACGACAAGGAGCAGGAAGCTTTCTGGTACATGCGCCTGGCCGTTTTCTGTAAACAGTACGGACTCGACCGGTTTGTGGACGCCTACGCGCAGCTGGCTATCAAACTCCGACCCGCACTCCAAGAAGAACTGAACAAGGCTCTCGGCAAGTAAGCGGCCCTACCGCAACCGCATCACCTTCACGTAAACACCGCCCACCCTGCCGCCGTCTTTTGTGCGGTGCATCCCGCAAAACGCAAAGCCCTCATTTATGCCCCCTCCGCCGAAACCGCAGATGTCGGCGGCGCGATAACTCGATGAGGGGACGCCACGCTCTCGCTGTCAGCCGGTGACGGATCAGCAGTGGCCAGAGCCAGTTCGCGCGCTTGTAGAGATAACTCATCGCCAGATACGGCGCGACCGCGTGCCAGTCCTTCGGGCGACGCCGCCAGACCGAGCGATGCGAGAACAAACGGTGGTAGCTCCACGAGTAGCCTTCGGCCAGTTGCTCCGCGCTCATCCGTTTAGGACGGAACACGACATGCCCCGTGTCGTACAGCTCCCAGTTCCGGTGCAGCAGACGGCCCTCCGCCTCCAACTGCGCGAACAGCGGCGTGCCGGGATACGGCGTCAGGATGTGAAACGTCGCGCACTCCAGCCGTTGCGCCTCGATCCACTCGCACGTTCGCTCGAAACAATCCGGGCCGTCACCGTCGAACCCGAACACAAAACTACCGTTCACCTGGATGCCGTTGTCGTGAAACAGCCGCACCCGGCGCGCATAGTCGGCGCTGCGCGGCGTTTTCTTCCTTGCGTCCGCGAGGTTCTGGTCGGTCAACGTCTCGAACCCGATGAACACGCCTGTGCAGCCCGCCAACGCCATCTCGCGCACGATCGACGGATCGTCCGCCACGTCGAGGCTCACCGCCGCACTCCAGATTTTCTCCAGCGGACGCAGCGCCCGGCACAACGCCCGCAGATACTCCGGCTGCGAGCCGAGATTGTTGTCAATGAACACGCCGTACGGGTTGCCGTCCGCCGCGAATTCCGACGCCACCGCCTGCGGGTCGCGCGTCTGCAACGGCATCCGCAACCGCTCCGTCGCCATGTAACAAAACCGGCACCGGTTGTGACACCCCCAATGATGCTAAGAGGTCTAATAAAGCGTGAAAAGGCGTTAGGAGGCGTGAATTGGAGTGACCGGGTTGGTGTTAGCAGATTTGGGCGCGGCGCGACGGAGGTATGATAAGGTTTTGGGGTTAAACCCCCTACTTCATGTAGGTTTGAGAAACTATTGAAGCCCCATTAAGCCCCACTTCAACGATCTTTAAGCCAGGCTAAAATATTCTCGGCGGTCGCCCTAGGCCATGCGGCGCGGACAGCACTCGCCACTACATCGGGATCACGCTTGTAAGCGGCGGCCAGTTGTTTTCCCCAGGCGATCCACGGATCTGAGATGGAGGCGCGATACGCCGTTCCTTTTTCGCGCAAGACTCCCCCACCCGCGCCACCCAACAACTCATCTTCGCTCACATCCAGGCTCTCCGCGATGTGTTTCACAACGGCATCCTGCGGAGGATGAGGTTGATTGCAGAGACGACTAATCCGCGACTGGTAAAAACCGCAGCGCGCGGCAGCCTGAATCTGTGTGATTTTTTTATCACGCAGAAGAGCTTGAAAACATTGGCCAAAATCACTCATCGCTTAAATGTATCTGAAATAGATATTGACGGAATATCTATTCTGGATATACTGCAATCATGTTCACACGAGAACGCGCAAAGGTCGAGTTGAAACGGCGAGGTTGGTCGTATCGCCGCGTGGCTCCCGAACTCGGTGTCACATACCAGCATCTATGCCTGGTGTTGACCGGGAAGCGAGAGAGCCGCCGCCTGCTGAAGGCGATCAAAGAAATTCCACACACTGAAGAACAGAGGGCAGCATGAAGGCGCTCAAGCAGGCTGTTCATGATGGTTGGCTCCGAGCTGTTGCTGGTTCGGCGAAGATGCAGGTCATCCTAATCAAAGAAGTGAAGACGGAGGCAAAGACTGAATTTAAGCGGCTAGGCTGGTCGTATCGAGCAGCCGCTTCCAAGCTCGGAGTGTCGTACTCGTACCTCTGCCATGTGCTCAACCCACGCGTCGCGATCAAGCTCGTCGTCGTCAGGTAGCTCTCCCGGTCCAGAATATCGCGGCGTGGCGTCGGCTCCTCCGCGAACGGACTCGTGTAGTCTGCCCGGTAAACTTTCTCCAGTGTGCCCGCCTCCACGTCGCGCAGAATCCGCGGCCACAACACCACGCCGTTGCCGACAGCAATCGCATCTGCGTGCGACGCACATTCGTCCGGGCAAGCCGTCACGTGCATCCCGCCCAGCACCACCACCGCCCCGCGCCGACGATACCAGTCCGCCAACTCGAACGCCCGCCGCGCAAATGTCAGGTGCACTGTGATTCCGACGACCTGCGGCACCGGTTCCGCCGGCGGCCGCCCTTGCAACAGGTTCTCGTCCCAGTACCGCACCGTCCATTCCGGCGGTGTTGCCGCCGCGACGCTGGTCAGCGCCACGCTCGGCGTCAACACGTGCTTGGCGAAGCTGGTGTGCGGGTCTTTTGGGTAAAACGGATTGATCAACAAAGCCTCTCGGAACCTCATGCCTCACCTCCCCCAGACCCGGCAGAACAGTGTGACGACCTCGACATAAGCGTTGCCCCATGCCTCCGGGCGCAGAAGCTGAAACGGTTTCGTTGGATCGCCCACAAACGGACGCAACACCCACGCCATCTGGATCGCCACGAACCAGTACAAGACCATCCACACCCGCCACAACACACGGTGGCGCGGATTGGCGGCAATCAGCAGACGATAAAGGCGGTGCATCCGCCACTGTCCCAGCAGGCTGGCGACGGCGAACATGACGCCGTTCCAGAGCACGATGAAACCGTAGTTCGCCGTCGAGACGTTCATCAGCCACGAGATCGGCCCGAATGCCGCCAACACCACCGCCGCCAGCGATTGAAACGACAACAACGCGCGCAGCACCTTCGGAAAATCGTCACGCAACCCGGCCAGCACGTTCAGCACGAAGTACGACGGCAGGCAGAGCAGGAACGTCACGAAGAACAACGCCGGCACCTTCGTGGCCGACAGCAACATCTGTTTCCAGCCGTCGCCATCCAGCCCGCGATAGCTTCCCATGATCGCGCCGTACAACGCACCGCAGACCACGATCATCGGCAGTTGCTCCCGAACACCGGCAGCGCCATCAATAGCGCCCCCACGCCGAGCAAGCCCGCCACGGCGAAGAACACCACGTTTAACAGTTTCATGAACGCGTAGTTCTCCGTGCTGACTGAGAAGAACGCCACGATCGGGCCGAACGACGCCAGCACTGTCACCGTGATCGCCACGATCCCCAGCAGCGCCTTCAGCGTCGCCAGAAACGACAGCCGCGATCCGAGCAGCGTGCTGAATACATACAGCGACGGGAAACAGATCAGCAGCGTCAACAGAAACAGCGCCGGCACTTTCCACATGGACGACACCATTGGCCGGTATTCCAGCACCTCACGCGAGGACATCCCGTATACGCCCATGAAGATCCCGTACATCGCTCCCAGCAACAATATGATGATCACCAAGCTCGCCACCCGCATCCGGCCGAGCGCCTCCTCGCTCGAAACCGTCTCGCGATCCCGCAACAACACATCCACCAGCCTCCATAGCTCCTTCATGTTCTTGTCTCCTTTTGTTTGTTTTGTCTTACGCTGCCACTCCGTGGGCGTGTTGTGACGCCAACGCCCACAGCCATTGTTCGACCGCATCGATCACCTTGTCCGGTGTTGACGTTCCCGCCGTGACGCCGACTGTTTCCGATTCCGCGAACCACGTCGCGTCGAGTTCCTCGACGCTCTCGACGCGGAACACGCGCCGGCAGAACTGCGCACAGGTTTCTGCCAGTTCGCGCGTGTTGTTGCTCTGTCGTCCGCCGATCACGACGACGGCGTCGCACTGCTGCGCCAACGCGATGGCGGCGGCTTGACGTTGTTTCGTCGGGCGGCAGACGGTGTCAACGAAACGCACCTCGGATTCGGGGAATCGTTGACGGATCGCTTCCACCAAACGCGCGACGCGCTCGACGGGCTGCGTCGTTTGCGCAACCACACCGTAACGCCAGCGCGGCGCGAGCAGACGAACATCCTCGTCCGCCAGCACCACGTCGAATTCCACGAGGTCTTCGGTCAGGCCGCGCACCTCGACGTGGTCGTGTTTCCCAATCACAACCGGGTGAAACCCATCGGCGACCAGTTGGCGCATTGCGCGGTGGGCGCGTTGCACGAGCGGACAAGTCGCGTCGAGCACGCGCGGCACCCGCTCGCGCACGCGTGCCAGCGCCGTGTCGGACAGGCCGTGTGCGGTCACGACGACGGTGTCAGCGCGAACCTCGTCGAGATCGCGCGTCAACTGGACGCCTTGGGCGCGGAGCGCGTTGTTGACGGTTTCGTTGTGGACCAACTCGCCCAGCACGGCGACGTGACCGTGCCGGTCTTCGTTGGCGACCAGCGCGACGGCGTCGCGGACGCCGAAGCACCAGCCGAGATGTGTAGCGCGCAGAATTCTCATAGCTTTACCTCATAAAGTAAATGACCATGCCGGGGGCTGGGGTGTTCATTCATGGGGGATTAGTTCGGTCGGTTCTGTTTGACGATCTCTTCGAGGATGCCGATGTAGCTGGCAAACGCCTGGCGGCCCTTGGCGGTCAACGCGCAGGTTGAGCGCGGACGGCGATTCTCGAAGGTCTTGGTGACGGCGATGTAGCCGGCTTGCTGGAGGGTGCGGAGCTGGATGCAGAGGTTGCCGTCGGTCAGGTTCAGGTTGTCGCGCAGCTCGGTGAACGAGAGCTCAGGCGACGCGGCGAGCAACGACACGATGGCGAGTCGCACTTTCTCGTGGATGACCTTGTCAATCTTCTGGAACGTGTCGGGTTTCACAACGATGTTTGCCTCGCGCGCGTGGCGTAGAGGTAGATTCCGTAAACCAGATGCAGCCCGCCGAAGCCAAGCCCCATCACCACGTGCGGCGAGCAAGAGTTTTTCCAGCCAAGTGCCACGCCACCAGCCAGCAGGAAGAGCCAGCTCAACCGCCGTACGCCGCTCGGCATAAAGAAACCTGCGCCGTGCAGTCCGACGGCGTAAATCAACAGCCACCAGCCAGCCAGTTGCGTCGGGTCGGTCTCGACACACGCCGCGATGACGCCTGCTGCGCCTGCCGGCAGCAACGCCAGCGCGACGCGTCGGGTTGGCGGCGACCAGAACGCCTCGCGTTCTTGGAGCGCTTCGCGTCGCGCCAGCGCGAAGCCAGCGAGCAAGGCAACAGCCGCGGCGCCCGCCCAGCAGGCGAGGAATTGCAACGACGCGGCGAGCTTGCCGAGCATCCCGAAGACGGACGCGGTTGTGCCGATGACGCCGGTGGTGATCATGATCGGCGCGAGAGCGCGACGGTAGACCGTGGCGCGCTCCATCAGTGTACGGATCAATGAAAGGTTCTCCTCGGCCAAATTCGTATTCATGACACCACCTTTATGGTATAAAGTATGTGGCGTCAACAACTTTTTTCAGTGTGGCGAGCGGCGTCTTTGTTGACGCCGATCTTGTAGGAGCCGAGGTATTCGGGATATTCGGAGTTTTTCGTTTGACCGTGGCGGTGTGTTTGGTAGCATCCGCCCCCACTGCGAATTCACTCAGAAACCCAAGAAGCAAAAGGAGAAATACAACATGGCAATCAAAGTTGGTATCAATGGATTCGGCCGCATCGGCCGATTGGTGTTCCGCGCAATCTGCGATCAGGGCTTGCTCGGCAACGGCGTCGATGTGATCGCTGTCAACGACATCGTCCCCGCCGACAACCTGGCGTACTTGGTCAAGTACGACTCGACGCAAGGCCGGTTCCCCGGCACCGTGACGAGCGAGAAGTCCGCGCCGACCGTCGCCGAGGATGACGTGCTCGTCGTCAACGGCATCAAGATCAAATGCCTCTCCGTCAAGG
>CAIKAP010000107.1 GCA_903825435.1 uncultured Verrucomicrobiota bacterium | reverse complement strand
CAGAACTGCTGATCCAAAGCCGTCAGCAGCCCGAGTTCGTCTTCGAGTGTAGGGAAAAGATGGCGTTGAAGATGGTGGAAGATCGCGGTCAGTTCATGCATAACTCTGAGACGCTTCCCTTTGCATCCCGTTCAAATCCATCGCCGAAAAAGCCCGCAAAAGCGAGTTTTGCAAGAACGTCGCAAGTGTAGAATTTACCCTCTTGAAGTCAAGACCGATTCCCTCGACTAAATGCAGACAGCTTAGGCAACTCCACACACCGTATCTATGCGCGCCTACTACCGCTTCATGTTCCGGTTTTGTTCCGGCTGTCGGCGTCGCAATTTACTTCTTCAAGAACGGCGTGAAGAGGTCAATCGGGATCGGGATGAACGTGGTCGTGTTGTGCTCGCTGGAGATTTCCTGCATCGTCTGGAGGAATCGCAACTGGAGCGCGATCGGTTGCTCGGCGATCATCGTCGCGGCTTGCACCATCTTCTCGGCGGCTTGGAACTCGCCCTCGGCGTTGACGATCTTGGCACGGCGTTCGCGTTCGGCCTCGGCTTGCTTGGCCATCGCGCGTTTCATGCTGTCGGGTAGCACGACGTCGCGGATTTCGACCGAGGTGACTTTCACGCCCCACGGCTCGGTGTGCCGGTCAATGATCTCCTGCAACTGCTGGTTGATCTTGTCGCGCTGGGCCAGCAACTCGTCGAGTTGCGACTGGCCGAGCACGCTGCGCAACGTGGTCTGGGCGATCAACGACGAGGCCTTGAGAAAATTCTCCACCTTGGTCACTGCCGCCAAGGGGTCCACCACGCGGAAATAAACCACGGCGTCCACAGTCGCCGGCACGTTATCGCGGGTCATGACTTCCTGTTTCGGCACGTCAATGGTGATGACGCGCAGGTCCATCTTCACGATCCGGTCCACGAACGGGATCAGGAAGATCAGCCCCGGTCCTTTCGCGGCCTGCAACCGGCCGAGCCGGAAGATGACGCCGCGCTCGTACTCGCGCAGGACGCGGACCGCCTGCGGCAGCAGGAACGACGCGAAGATGAAGATGACAATAGCCCACGGCCCCAGTTTGAACAAGAACTCGATCATGATGGTTTCTCCTTCAGGTTGCTTTCGGTTTCACTTTCAACGTCAACCCCTCGACGCTTACGATTTCGACGGGTTTACCCGGCTCCACGGGCGTGTCGCTGACGGCGTTCCAGTACGCGCCTTCGATGAACACCTTGCCGCCGGTCGCGTCAATGCGCGCTGTTGCCGTGACGGTACAGCCGAGCATGGTTTCGCCGCCTGCCTTGGCGGGCGAGCGTTGCGCGCGCAGGCCAGCGCCGACGACGAAAATGAAAAACAACGCCGTCACGACCGTCGCGGGAATGATCCACGCCAGCGACAGCCGTAGGAACGGTTCGGTCCGGTCGAACATCATGAACGCGCCGAGAAAGAACGCCACGATGCCGCCTGCCGTCAGGATGCCGTGCGTCGGCGCAAACACGTCAATGATAAACAGCGCAATCGCCACAGCGATCAACGCCACCCCCGCGATGTTCATCGGCAGCACCGACGCCAGGTACAACACCAGCACCAACGCGATCACGCCGACCACGCCCGGCAGAATCGCTCCGGGGCTGGTCAGTTCACCGATGACGCCGTACATCACGATTAACATCAGCACCATCATCATCTGTGGATGCGCGACCACTTGGAACATCTTCTCCCGCGTCGTCATCGGAATCTCAACCGTCTCCGCCTTGGCCGTCTTGAGCTTCTTACCGTCAACCGTGCGACCGTCGAGCTGTTTCAGCAGGTCCGGCATGTCTTTCGCGATGAAGTCCACCACGTTCAACTGCACCGCCTTGTCTGCCGTGATCGCCGCACTCTCGCGCACCGACGACTTCGCCCACTCGGCGTTGCGCTTGTGTTTCGTCGCCACCGCCTCGATGTAGGACGAGGCGAAATTCTCCAGCTTCTGTTTCATCGTGTCGTCCACCTTCTCGCCGCCGCCAATCCCTACCGGGTGCGCCGCCCCGATGCTGGTGGTCGGTGACATCACCGCCACATCGGCGGCCATCGTGATGAAACAACCCGCGCTCCCTGCCCAAGCGCCCGCGGGATAGACGTACACGACCGTGGGGACGGGCGCCCGCAGGAAACTCTGGATGATCTCCTTGGTGGAATCGAGCAAGCCGCCCGGTGTGTCGAGTTGGATGATGAGGCATTGCGCGCCTTGTCCGGATGCTTCGCCGAGCGCGCGCGAAATGTACGAAGCCGTCGCCGGGCCGATGGTGCCTTGAACCCGCACCACGCAAACTTTCTCCGCGGCAACCGCCGCAGTCGCCACGCCCAACCAGACCGCCACCAATATGCCCAAGAGTTTCATGGCAACTGAATGCTAGACCCACACTGCGCGCCGTGCAATCCAAAACCGGCTGTGTTACACTCCGCCCGCATGAAACTGCTGACGGTCCTCGGTCTTCTGTGTTCGGTTGTCGCGTCGTTCGCCGACACCAACGCCGTCGAACGCGGCCTCGTCTGGCTGCGCACGCAGCAGCGCGCCAACGGTTCCTGGAGCGACAACGCCGCGCTCAACGCGCTCCCGATGCTCGCCATGCTCTCCGCCGGGCAGACACCGGGCGCGCGTCCCTACACCTCGCCGCTCGACCGCGGCCTGCGGTTTCTGCTGAGCCAGCAGGACAAGGACGGCGCCTTCACCGCTGGCGGCAGCATGATGTACGGCCACGCGCTTGCCACGCTCCTGCTCGCCGAATCCTCTGGCATGACGCGCGACGACCGGTTCATCCACCCCGCCCTCCAACGCGCCGTCACCCTCATCCTCAAAGCTCAAGCCGTCGAGAAAGGCGAGTTCCACGACGGCGGCTGGCGTTACGAGCCGACCTCGACCGACAGCGACCTCTCCGTCACCGTCTGGCAAATCACTGCGCTCAAAGCCGCCAGCGAAACCGGCGTTGTCGTCCCCCGCGCCGCGATGGAACGCGCCGGCCGCTACATCAAGCGATGCGAACATCCCAGCGGCGGTTTCGGCTACCAACCCGGCGGCATCCCAAACGAATCCCGCACCGCCGCCGCGATCATCGCGTTGCGATTGAGCGGCTGGTGGAAAGACCCGGCGATTGGCCGCGCCCAGCGCTGGCTCGAACGCAACCCGGTCCGCTGGGAGAGCGACTATTTCTACCACGCCGCCAGCCACGCCGCGCACGCCAACGTCCGGTTCGACGACAAGCTGTTACTCGATCACCAGAACGCCGACGGCAGTTGGCCCGCCGCACCGAACTCGCACAACGAGGCGAAATCCGGTCCGCTTTACTCGACCTCGATGGCGGTGTTGGCGTTGACCGCCCGCTGGAATTACCTCCCGGCGTTCATGGAGTAACTTTTGTACTACTTCGGTGAAATGGCAGTGTTCTCACCTTTTTCCAGACTGTCTGCCGGCGACCAGAAAACAAGCCAGCGCGGCGAGCACTGAAATCGTAGCGATAAGAATGGCTTGCGATTCGGGGTGGCGAAACCACTCTACACATTTCACCATCAAAACTTCAAGTTTGCCGCCGTAGAGTTCGATGTTTTGTGTGTTGGTCTTGGAGTCGGTCAACGACAGCGTGCCGTCTTTCCAATCACTGTTTGGATTGGAAGTTGACGGACGATCTTGCCGGTAAAGAAGAATGACACCGCTGAATCCGAGAAGCAGCATGATCACCCCCACCGTGTTGAGCGCCACTGCCTGACGGGACGCATTCATTTAGAAACTGTGGTTTAACGGCGGCGGACACCGAATTGCCGGCGAAGATGTTCAAAGGCCAGATAAACCACCGGCGTGGTGTAAAGCGTCAGCCCTTGTGAAAACAACAAACCGCCCACGACGGCGATTCCAAGCGGGCGGCGCAACTCCGCGCCAGCACCGAGCGCGAGCGCGAGTGGAACCGCGCCGAGCAACGCGGCCATCGTCGTCATCATAATTGGGCGAAACCGGATGATGCAGGCTTTGTAGATCGCGTCTTCGGGTTTTAAACCTTCCTCACGTTCGGCATTGAGCGCAAAGTCGATCATCATGATCGCGTTTTTCTTTACGATGCCCATCAAGAGGATAATCGCGATGAACGAGATCAGGTCGAGATCGACGTGGAATACCATTAACGCCACCAGGGCACCGACACCGGCCGACGGCAGAGAGAGCATGATCGTGATTGGGTGAATCAGGCTTTCATAGAGCATGCCCAAAACGATGTAGACGGTGATCAACGCCGCGACCGCCAGCAATGGCAGAGTGGCCAGAGACGCTTGAAACACCTGTGCCGTGCCCTGGAAACTGCCGCGGATGCTGGACGGCATTCGTAATTCCTGCGCGGCGCTCTCGATGACTTCGGTGGCCCGTCCGAGTGAGACACCGGGAGGTAAATTAAACGAAATCGTCACGCACGGGAACTGGCTCTGGTGATTGACCGACAACGCGGTGTTGCTTGTCGTGAATTTCGCGACCGTGGCCAGCGGGATTTGCTGACCGGTCTTGGATTTGACGTAAATCTTGTTCAACGAAGACGGATCCGATAGGTATTGAGGATCGACTTCGAGGACGATGTGGTGCTGGTTGTACCGCTCGTACAACGTCGCGACCTGTCGCTGGCCGAAAGCGTCGTACAACGTGTTGTCAATCGCATCCGGTGCGACGCCGAGCCGCGCGGCGGCGTCGCGATCGATGACAACGTTGGCTTGGAGGCCGCGCATTTGCAGGTCGCTGCTGACATCGGTCAGTTGGGGCGACTTTCGGAGTCCGTTCACCAACCGCGGCGCCCAGTAATTAAGCGCATCCAGGTCCGTGGACTGCAAGGAATACTGGTACTGCGCCTTTGAGAGACGGCCACCGACGCGGATGTCCTGAACAGCTTGCAAGTACAATGTGATGCCCGGCACCGCCGCCAGTTTGCGGCGCAAGCGGGCAATGATCTCATCGGCGCGCACCTTCCGAACGCTGAGCGGTTTGAGCGTGATGAACATGCGGCCGTTATTGACCGTCGACGCCCCACCACTGCCACCAACGAACGAACCGATGGTATCCACGGCTGGATCGGCCAAAACAATTCGCGCCACCTGATTCTGCATCTTCGCCATCGTCGCGAACGACACGTCTTGCCCTGCATCGGTGCCGCCCATGATGACGCCGGTATCCTGCTGCGGGAAGAATCCTTTTGGCACAGTGACGTACAAGGCAATCGTACCGGCGAACGTCGCCAGCGCGACCAACAACATGAACCCCTGATGCCGCAGTACCCATTTCAAGCCGTGCTCGTAGCCAGTTAGCGCCCACTGGAACACTCGTTCGCACGCGCGGTTGAACCAGCCGGGCGGCCCGTACTCCGCTTCCGACTTCAGAAACCGTGAGCACATCATCGGCGTCAGCGTCAACGAAATCACACCGGACACGAGGATCGCAAGGCTCAGCGTCACCGCAAACTCGTGGAGCAACCGGCCGATCAAACCGCCCATGAACAGCAGTGGAATGAACACCGCCACCAGCGATATACTGATCGAGATGACCGTGAACCCGATCTGCCCTGCCCCTTTGAGCGCAGCCGGCATAGCGTGTTCCCCCTTCTCGATGTACCGGTAGACGTTCTCGATGACGACGATCGCATCGTCCACGACGAACCCGACCGAGATCGTGATCGCCATCAGTGAGAGATTATCGATGCTGTACCCGAGCAGATACATGAACCCACACGTACCGGCCAACGCCAGCGGCACGGTCACACTCGCGATGAACGTCGGCCAGAACCGTCGCAAAAAAAGAAAGATCACCATCACCACGAGCGCAACGCTCGCCACCAGCGACAACTCCACGTCGTCCACCGACGCCCGGATGGTCGTCGTCCGGTCGCTGAGCACCATCAGTTTCACCGCCGGCGGAATCCATCGCTTCAGTTGCGGCAACTGCGCCTTGATGCGGTTGACAGTCTCAATCACATTGGCGTCGGCTTGCTTGAAAACAATCAACAACACCGCGCGCCGCATCGGCACCGTCTGCGTCCCCGCCCAGCCGCCCAGTCGCGTGTTCTCGACGCCCTGAACAACCTTTCCCATCGCACTGAGCTTGATCGGAATGTTGTTTGTATTCACCAGAATCAACGGACGAAACTCGCGCGCGTCGGTGATCTGGTCGTTGCTGGTCAGCGTATAGGAAACTTTCTCACCATCGAGGTTGCCCTTCGGCTGATCTACCGCCACTTGGCTGAGAAACGTGCGCACATCTTCCAGACTCAGCCCCGTCGACGCCAGCGCCGACGGATTGATCTGCACGCGCACGGCGGATTTCTCCGCGCTCGGAATCATGACCTGACTGACTCCCTCCACCTGGCTGAGCTTCTGCGCGATAATCGAGTCGGCGTATTCGAACACCTGCGACGCCGGCTCCGTGTCGGAAGTCATCGCCATAATCATGATGGGCGCATCCGCCGGGTTTACCTTGCGGTACGTTGGCGGCCCCGGCAAATTCACCGGCAACTCACTGGACGCCGCATTAATCGCCGCCTGCACGTCGCGCGCGGCGCCATCGACTTTGCGGTCGAGATCGAATTGCACCGTGATCGTCGTCCCGCCGAGCGTGCTGACCGAAGTGATCTCCGTCACGCCGGAGATCTGGGAGATCCGTTTCTCCAATGGCGCGGCCAGCGACGACGCAACGGTAGCCGGGTCCGCTCCCGGCAACGACGCTGACACGGAGACCATCGGAAAATCCACGCGCGGAATCGCCGCGACCGGCAGGAACCGGTACGCCACGATGCCGAGCAAAAACAACCCCACCGCCAGCAACGACGTTCCCGCCGGCCGCCGGATGAATGGCTCGGAAACGTTCATGGCGCTACCGGCAACGCACCGGCCGCCACGCGGCGTCGCCGGACCCATTTTTCGAGCCGGTCCATGTACAAATAAATTACCGGCGTCGTGTACAACGTGAGCGTTTGCGACAAGATCAGGCCGCCGACAATCGCAATGCCCATCGGCCGTCGCAATTCCGAGCCGGTCCCTTGTTCCAGCGCCAGCGGCAACGCGCCGAGCAACGCCGCGAACGTCGTCATCATGATCGGACGGAACCGCAGCAGACACGCTTGATAGATGGATTGTTCCGGCGGCAGTCCCTGCTCGCGTTCGGCATCCAGCGCAAAATCAATCATCATGATCGCGTTTTTCTTGACGATGCCAATGAGCAGGATGACGCCAATCAGCGCGATCATCGAGAAATCAATCCGGCAAATCAGCAGCGCCAGCAACGCACCAACGCCGGCCGATGGCAGCGTGGAGAGAATCGTCAGCGGGTGGATGTAACTTTCATAGAGCACGCCGAGGACGATGTAGATCACAATAATGGCGGCGAGGATCAGGAACGGTTCGCTCTTCAACGATGACCGGAACTCAGCCGCGCTGCCGGAAAACGCCGTCAGCACCGTCTCCGGCAACCCGATGTCCTTTTGTGCGCGCTGGATGGCGTCCACGGCCTCGCCGAGCGACTTGCCGGGCTGGAGGTTGAACGAAAGCGTGACCGCCGGGAATTGGCCCTCGTGCACAATGGACAGCGGCGTGATCACCGTGCGCAATTTGGCAAATGCTTTCAGCGGGACCATCTGCCCGGTGGTGGATTTGACGTAAATCTTGTCCAGCGATTCCGGCGCAAGTTGGAAGCGTGGCTCAGCTTCGAGGATGACCCGGTACTGGTTGAGCTGCGTGAACATGATCGTCACTTGTCGCTGCCCGAACGCGTCGTACAACGTGTCGTCAATGGCCTGCGGCAAGATGTTCAGACGCGAGGCGGTGTTGCGATCCACGTCCACGTGCAATTGCAGGCCGTTCGCCTGCTGGTCGGTCGCCACATCCGTCAACTCCGGCAACGTTCGCAGTTTGGCCAACAACTTCTCCGACCACTGCGCGAGTTCCGTTTCATCCGCATCCTCCAACGTGTACTGGTATTGCGTGCGGCTGACGCGACTGTCAATCTGCACGTCCTGCACTGCCTGCATCAGCAACGAAATACCCTGCACGTCCTTCGTCGCCTCGCGCAGCCGGTCGATGATTTCGCTGACACTGGCCTTGCGCTGGTCGCGCGGTTTCAAGTTAAGGTAGAGGCGGCCGGTGTTGACGGTGGGATTGACCGTGCCGGCGCCGACGAACGACGCGACGCTGACCACATCCGGATCTTTCTGCACAATTTCGGCGACGACGCGCTGGCGTTCGACCATCGCCTTGAACGAGATGGATTGCGGCGCGTCGGTCACGCCGACAATCAGCCCGGTATCCTGCAACGGCAACAGACCTTTCGGAATGATAATGTAAAGCCAGATCGTCGCGACCAACGTGATGATGGCGACGATCAGCGTCGCGAATTGCCGTTGCAACACCCACTTCAACGTCCGGTCGTAGAAATCGAGCATCGCTTTGAACATCCGTTCCGTCGCGTTGTAAAACCGGCCATGTGGCTCGTCCTTCTCCGCTTTCAACAACCGCCCGCACATCATCGGCGTCAGCGTGAGCGACACGATTGCCGACCAGACCACCGCGACGCTCATCGTGATCGCAAACTCCCGGAACAACCGGCCCACGATGCCGGTCATGAACAGCAGCGGAATGAACACCGCGATCAGGGACACGCTCAGCGAAATGACCGTGAATCCGATCTGCTTCGCGCCTTTCAGGGCCGCCTCCATTGGCGGATCGCCCATCTCGATAAAGCGGACGATGTTCTCAATCATCACAATCGCGTCATCCACCACGAACCCGGTCGAGATCGTCAGGGCCATCAGCGAGAGGTTGTCGAGCGTAAAACCGCAGAGCTTCATCACGCCGAACGTCCCGATGATCGCCAACGGCAGCGCCACACTCGGAATCACCGTTGCCCAGAATTTGCGCAGGAAAATGAAAATCACCAACACCACCAACCCAATCGTGAGCATGAGCGTGAACTGTACGTCGTGCACCGAAGCCCGAATCGTCTGCGTCCGATCCGTCAACACGTTGACCTTGACCGACGGCGGAATCGACGCGCGCAAACGTGGCAACAACGCCTTCACCCGGTCGGATGTCTCGATGATGTTCGCGCCCGGCTGGCGTTGAATGTCGAGAATGACCGACGGTTTGTCGCCGACCCAGCCGGCAAGGCGCACGTTCTCGACGTTGTCCACTACATCGCCGATGTCGCCGAGCCGGATGGGCGAACCATGTTTGCACGCGATGATTACCGGCTTGTATTCCTCCGCCGACAAAATCTGATCGTTCGCGCCGATGGCGTACGACTGGCGCGGGCCGTCGAAGCTGCCTTTCGGCGCGTTGATATTGTTTTGCATCAAAGCCGTCCGCACGTCTTCGAGGCTCAAACCGAGGTTGGCAATCGCCGCCGGATTGATGCGCACACGCACTGCCGGCTTCTGATTGCCTTCGATAGTGACGAGTCCGACGCCGGTTACCTGACTCAACTTCTGCGCTAGCACCGTGTCCGCCAAGTCGTTGACTTTCTCCAACGGCAACGTGTCCGAGGTGACTTGCAACGTGAGAATCGGCGTATCTGCCGGATTGACTTTGTTGTACGTCGGCGGATTCGGCATGTTGCGCGGCAATACTCCACCGGCTGCGTTGATCGCCGCCTGCACGTCCTGCGCCGCGGCGTCAATGTCGCGGTCGAGGTTAAACTGCAGGATGATGGTCGTGTTGCCGAACGAGCTTTGCGACGTCATCTGCGCCAGCCCGCTGATCTGGCCGAATTGGCGTTCGAGCGGCGTCGTCACCGACGAAGCCATCACATCCGGGCTCGCACCCGGATATTGCGCCGTGACTTGAATCGTCGGGAAGTCCACTGGCGGCAGCGCCGAGATCGGCAACAGGACGTACCCCAACATCCCCATCAACACGATGCCCGCCATCAACAACGACGTGGCTACCGGCCGATGAATGAATGGCTCGGAAATGTTCATGTAATTTTGACCAAGTTTGGATTCGGACTTACCGGATAAGCTACCGGTGTCGGTGAATGCTCAGGTTCAATCATTCCCGGTCGTATTGCCGCCATCGCTTTCATTGCTAATCGCGCCGTCCAGCGGGCATGCCGGGATCCCAATCGTTGCAGAAAAACCCATCGCTGAAAATATCAGCGGCGTGTTCTTCGTGATCAAAAATCACAGCGACATACGAAAACATGAGAAAATGATCTACGTCGCCTGAGTAATGGTGGTCACCATAAATCCGAGCGATTCGTCCGGTGGTTGTGGTAAAGCCTCGGAGAGGCTTGCCATACAACTCATCAACCTGTTGGATGGTCATGCCGATGGAAACCCGGCATCCATCGTATTGGCGGCGTAGCCTCTCGTTGATCGGAAATTCTTTATTGTACCTTCCCGATAAAGCCGCACCAAAAACATAGGCCACGGGCGCCGGTATGTTGCCATGACCCCGGTATTTCTCCATTGTCTCCCGCGCATCTTTGAGTTCTGCTCGAACTTGCTCCGGAGAGACCGCTGGCGCATCAAGCGCCTTCTTCACATACTTTAGATCATCAATATCCCATGGTTTTGACCGAGTCGCAGTTGTGCCTTGGTATGGGTACTCTTCTGTCTCCCCTTTAATCCAGCCAATCGTCTTGGACAATGCGCCATCACGAAACAACAATTGGTAAAAGTCATATCCTTCCTCCTCGCCAGTATGGAGGAAACACCTGATGAGTATCCAAGTGTGACCACTCTCCGAAACTGTGAATTGGTGGCGAACCGCGTTTCCCAACGTTTTCTGAACAGCGGCAAACGATGAGCCGTTAGTGACTGAAAGGAATACGTCTTCGGCGACGAACTGACTGTTCCTCTGCTTTTCAACATCCGAAGGAGTATGCGGGGCGCACGAACTTGCAAAACAGACCAAAAGTGGCAGGACTCCAAATAAGAATCGTAAATGTTTCAGTGAGTTTGCGTTCATGTTATTTCTCCGTCGTGCCGAATTTCACCTTCGAGCCGGGCTGTAGCCGGTACTGTCCGTCCACAACAACGGCTTGACCGGGCTGCAAGCCTTCGTCAATCAACGCCTCGCCATTTTCCATCTGCGCCACCTTCACCGGCTGGATGGCTACAGTCTGATCGTCTTTGATGACGAACGCATACGCACCGTCCGGCCCGCGTTGCACGACCGACGCCGGCACGACAAGGCCGCCTTTGCGCGTCGTCAACAACAGTCGCGCATTCACAAATTGTCCGGGCCAGAGCCGCAAATCGTCGTTCGGAAACGTCGCCTTCAACCGGATCGTGCCGGTCGTGACATCAATCTGGTTGTCAATCACCGCGAGCTTGCCGGTGCCGAGGAGGGTCAGGTTGTCGCGGTCAACCGCCAACACAGCGATGTCGCCGGCAGCGTGTGCTTGTTGGATTGCCGGCAGTGTCTGCGCCGGCAACGTGAACCCGACGGTGATCGGCTTCAATTGCGCCACGACCACCAAACCGTTTGCGTCGGTGGCGTGGACGATGTTGCCCTGATCCACCAGTCGCACGCCGGTACGCCCATCAAGTGGCGAGGTGATCGTTGTGTACGCGAGTTGCACCCGTGCGAGACTGGCCGCTGCTTCGTCGGCTTTGACCATGGCCGTGAGTTGGTTTACGAGTGCGGTTTGGGTGTCGAAGGTTTGTTGCGCGACAATCTTCGCGGCGAGTTGATCGGCGAACCGCGCCAGATCCAGCTTGGCGTTGGCGAGCTGCGCTTCGTCCTGCGCTTTCTTCGCTTCGGCTTGTTCAAGTTGCGCCCGGTAAGAGTCCGGATCAATCTGCGCTAGAACATCACCCTCCTTCACATCCTGGCCCTCAACAAACGCAACCTTCTTCAACTCACCGTCCACGCGAACGCGGATCGTGACAGCGTTGAAAGCTTGTACCGTACCGAGGCCGTCGAGATATATCGGCACGTCCTTTTGCACCACGCGCCCCGGCACGACCGGCACCGGCGGCAGCCCAGCTGCTGTTGGCTTACTAGCACCAGGACGGCAGCCGCTGATGGCAAGTATCAGGCAAACCAGCCTGATGCCCCGCTTCCATTTTTTCGTCTGTGTGTTTGACATACTCAGAACTCCTCGTTCAGTTGGATGTGATGGCGCTGCAACGTCGTGCCCTCGGTCTGCGCCAGTGTGACCAGCGCTTCGCTGTAGTCCGCTTCGGCGCGAATCTGCGCCGACCGAGCGTCGGCCAGAAGCGATTCGGCCTGCAACACCAGAAACGTCGTCGAACTCCCGGTCAGCAGCTTGGTCTTCTCCGCTTTATACGATTCGTTCGCTAACCGGGTGGCTTCGCGCGCGGCCTCGACGCCCTTCAAGTTGGAGCGAACATGGCCGACGGCGTTGTCCACCGCGATAACGATCTGTTGTTCGAGTCGCTTGAGTTGCAGCAAAAGCTGCGCGGCTTGCAACTTCGCGCTCTGGTAACTGGCGCGCGATGCACGATCGCCGATCGGGAATGACACGGCGACGCCCACCGCCCAGACCGAGTTGTTGCCGTTGCCGTAATTGTTGACCGCACTGCCATAGGTGTCGCCGCCGGTGTTATAGCCGTAGCTGGCCTTGAGATCGATCTCGGGCCACATCTGATTGCGGTTAAATTTGACTAGGATGTTCTGCTGTTCGACCGTGGCCCGAGCCGCCCGGTAATCGGGACGCGATTGCAGGGCCGTACGAGTGCTGCCGCCCACATCCGTATCGACGATTTCCAAGGCACCGTGGTCGACCGGTACAACCGTGGCACCGGTAAACTCACTCACGTCTTGCGAGATCAATAACTTGAGGGCGTTCTCGTTGTCCTTGACGGTGCGCTCAGCCGCAATCAACGCAAACCGGCGCTGCGCAACGCCGGACTCGGCTTGGGTCACGTCCAACGGTGAGACTGTACCGGTCTGGAGACGTTTGCGGTCTTCGTCGAGCAACTGCTGCGCGAGCGAGAGGTCGTCGCGCTTCGCCTTGAAGTCCTCTTTGGCGAACACTAATTCGTGGTAGGCGTTCTCAACGGCACTGACGCTGTTTATCACCTGCTGGAGGAAATTCTGGACCGCGATGTCCCGGCTCTTGCGGGCGATGCGGATTTGCGCGGAGTTCACGTCGAAGCCGAAGTTTTTCAGCAATGGCTGCGAGACGGAGAACGCTGCCGTGCCGGTATAGACGAAGTTGCTGCCAATGACCGGTGTGAACCGCGTGTCCGATGCCGTCAGTCCGTAGGTCGCACCGCTGGCAAATTTTCTGCCCATACCGACTTGCGATTCCAGTTGCTTGTCCGTTACCGAGCCAGCCGGGTGCAGCGGGATCGAAGCATCGGAGTAGTTGAATAGCCCAGACAGCGTTGGATCGTAGATGCCCTGTGCTGCCACAACGCCCCAGGATTGGATGCTGGGATTAACGCGTTGAATTCTCACATCGAGATTGTGTGCCAACGCCCGCGCGATGCAGTCGTCCAATGTTAGGGATTTTACCGCGTTCATCTCGCCCGCCCGGACCGTTGTCAGCGTTAGAACAACTGCAAAAAAAAACTATTCTCATGCTCGTTCTCCTACCTGACCACCTCCGGGAAAAGAATAAACCCCGACGGTAATCAGACTCACCATCGCCGCGCTGGATTTCTGTTCACAGGGCGATTGTAAGTAAAAACTTTCTTTTATAAGACAGACTCTGACACGAAATTCATCCAACGCCAGCAAAAACTCACCCATCGCCGCACAACACCGTCAATACCGCTTGGTTTCATGCTAATTTACCAATATTGACTTCCGCGCTTGCGGAAGTGCCTGCTGGGGCGTTATGCTCTACCCATGCCATTTCGATCCCTTGGTCTATCCCACGACGCCCTCCGCGGTGTCGAAGCCGCCGGTTACACGCAACCCACCGCCATCCAGACCCGCGCCATTCCGCTCGTCCTCGCCGGCAAAGACATCATCGGCTCCGCCCAGACCGGCACCGGCAAGACCGCCGCCTTCGCGCTGCCCATCATCTCCAAGCTCGAACGCCACGGCGCCTGCCGTTGTCTCGTCCTCGAACCGACCCGCGAACTTGCTGCGCAGGTCGAGACCGCCTTCCGCGACTACAGCCGTTTCACCGACCTCCGCACCACCGTCATCTTCGGCGGCGTCGGTTACGGCGCGCAACGCGAAGGCATCAAGAAAGGCTCCGACATCCTCGTCGCCACCCCCGGCCGCCTCCTTGATTTCCTCGGCCAGGGCGAGATCAAACTCAACGACATCCAATACCTCATCCTCGACGAAGCTGACCGGATGCTCGACATGGGATTCATGCCGGATGTTCGCCGCATCATCGAAAAATGCCCGCGCCAGCGCCAGACCATGCTCTTCTCCGCGACCGTTCCGCCTGAGATCGCCCGTCTGACGTCGTGGGCATTGCGCGATCCGGAAAGCGTCGCCATCGGCGAACGTCGCACACCGGCCGAGACCGTCAGTCACGCCTTTTACCCCGTCAACAGCGCCCAGAAGTTCCAGCTCCTTCTCGTCCTCTTGGAGCGCACCAACTACAACAGCGTCCTCATCTTCTGCCGCACCAAGCACGGCGCCGACAAAATCGCCAACCGCTTGGACCGCGCCAACCACGCCGTCGCCGTTCTTCACTCCAACCGCACCCAAAGCGAGCGCATCGAGGCCCTCAACGGCTTCAAGTCCGGCAAATACGAAGTCATGGTCGCCACCGACATTGCGGCCCGCGGCCTCGACATCGAGGACGTCAGCCACGTCATCAACTACGACGTGCCGCAGCACCCCGAAGACTACGTCCACCGCATCGGCCGCACCGGCCGTGCATCGAAATCCGGCGAAGCCTTCACGCTCATCACCACCGAGGAAATGGAACACGTCCGAAGCATAGAGCGATTCATCGGACAGAGCGTCCCCCGCGCAAAATTGGAAGACTTCCGCTACGACGAGACCGCCGCCTTCCGCACAGACGCCGAAGTCGGCAGCCGACGCGCCGTCAGTATGGCCCGCACCGCCCGTGGCGGCTGGTCATTCGCCCCCGGTAAACGCCGCCGCTGAAGACATGCTCCGGTTTTGTTCCGGCTGCGGTGGCGCCTGGTAGAGATTCCTCGACAAGACTGGAAGGACGGGACTAAACTCCAGTTATGTTTCTGCCGGCACAGGTCATTCAGCGGAAACGAGACGGTCATGCGCTGACGGAGGAGGAGATTCGCTCCTTCGTGTTCGGCTTCACGCGCAGCGGGATTCCCGATTACCAGATGGCGGCACTCGCCATGGCGATCTGTTTCCGCGGGATGAACACGGAGGAGACGTTGTGGTTGACGCGGGCGATGGCGGACAGCGGTGATGTGTTACAATGGCCGCGCGGCGACGCGTTCTACGCGGACAAACACAGCACGGGCGGCATCGGCGACAAAACGTCGCTCATCTTGGCGCCGTTGGTCGCCTGTTTTGGCGTCAAGGTGCCGATGATTTCCGGCCGCGGCCTCGGCCCGACGGGCGGGACGCTCGACAAACTCGAAAGCATCGCCGGGTTCCGGACGGATTTGTCGCTGGCGGAACTGGCGCGGGTGACGGAGCGGGTCGGTTGCTGTATTACCGGAGCAACTCCGGAACTTGCGCCGGCGGACCGGAAGCTATACGCGCTGCGGGACGTGACAGCGACGGTGTCGTGTTTGCCGTTGATTGTGTCGAGCATCATGTCGAAGAAGCTGGCGGAGAATGTGGACGGACTGGTGCTCGATGTGAAGTGGGGCAGCGGCGCGTTCATGCGGACGCGAGAAGCGTCGCGCGAACTGGCGCGGGCGATGGTGGAGGTCGGAAAACGCTACGGCAAGAAGATGGTGGCGTTGCAGACGGATATGAACCAGCCGCTCGGCGCGTTTGTCGGTAACGCGTTGGAGGTTCGAGAGACGCTCGATGTGTTGCGCGGCGATTTGTTCGCGGCGGACCTCGTCGAGGTGACGCTGGCGCTGGCGGCGGAGATGCTGGTGATGGCCGGTGTGGCGAAAGATGTTGCAGTCGCCGGCGAAATGTTGCAAAAGAAACTCGCGAGTTGTGAAGCGCTGCGGAAGTTTGAAGAGATGGTGGCGTCGCAAGGCGGAGATTTGCGGCGCGCGTTGCCGCGGGCACAGTTTGTCGAGCCGGTGCGATCGCCTGTCACAGGGGTGGTGCAGGCAATCGCATGCGACGCGATCGGCTACGCCGTGATCGCGCTCGGCGGCGGACGCAAAACCGCCGGCGAGACGATTGATTTCGCGGTCGGGTTCGAGCGTTCGAAAAAAATTGGCGAACACGTCGAGGCAGGCGAACCGCTGGCGTTGATGCACCACAACGACGCAGCCCGCGCGGCGGAAGCGGCGGAGATGGTGCAGCGGGCGTACGTCGTCGGGCCGGAGCCGGTGTTGGAGCGGCCGCGATTGGTCTGTGGGAGGATTGCGTAACGATGATGGCAACCGTCAAAGAATCGAAGGAGTTTCTCGAGTCGAAGCTGGCCGGGTTCAAGCCCGACGTGGCGCTGATTATTGGGTCGGGCCTCAACGGAGTCGCGGCGTTGTTGGACAAGCCGCTGACGATTCCGTACGCCGACATCCCGCATTTTCCGAAGGCGAGCGTACCGGGACACGCGGGACAGATGTTGTTCGGTGAGCTGGCCGGCAAGAAAGTGATGGCGTTGTGTGGACGGAAACATTTATATGAGGGCACTTCGGTTGCGGAGGTGGTTTACCCGGTTCACGTGGTTGATTCGCTCGGCGTGAAGGTGCTCGTCGTCACCAACGCCGCCGGCGGCATTAACCCGCAGTTCAACCCGGGCGACCTGATGATCATCGAGGATCACATCAACCACCTCGGCGTTAACCCGCTTGTCGGCGGCGTCAACGGCGACGGCGACGTGCGGTTCCTCGACATGTCGACGACGTACACGACGCGGTTGCGCGAAAAACTCGAGAAAGCAGCGGAGGAACTCCAGATGCCGTTGCGCCGGGGCGTGTACGCGGCGACGCTCGGCCCGAGCTACGAGACGCCGGCGGAAGTGAAGGCGTTCGCGTGGCAGGGCGCCGACGCCGTCGGGATGAGCACCGTGCCCGAGGTGATCATGGCGCGCTACCACAACATCGAAGTGCTTGGCATCTCCTGCATCACCAACCTCGCCGCCGGCATTTCCGCCAAGAAGCTGTCACACGAGGAAGTGCTCGAAGTCGGCAAGGGGGCCGGTGACAAACTCATCAAGCTGCTCAACGGATTTCTCACCGCCTTATGAAGCTGACCGCCCAGCGCGCGCAACGTCTGGTCGCGGCTGCTGCCGCCGCACGCAAGCACGCGCACGCGCCGTACTCGAAGTTCCGCATCGGCGCGGCATTACTGGCATCAAGCGGAAGAATCTACACCGGCGTCAACGTCGAGAACGCCAGCTACGGGTTGACGATTTGCGCGGAGCGTGTGGCCGCTGGCAACGCGGTGAGCGCAGGTGAGCGGCGATTCGCGGCTGTTGCCATTGTGTCACCGGGCGCAGCGATGCCCTGCGGTGCGTGTCGTCAGGTGCTCGCGGAGTTTGGGGACTGCACGGTGATCTGCGCCGACGCGCGACGACTGGGACAGATGAGCGTCGAGCCGTTGTCGGGGCTGTTGCCGCACATGTTTCGGATTTGAGCCGTCGAAAAGTCTTTTGACTTTGGAGGCTGCTACTGACACATTTGCCGTCGTCTTAACCCATGGTTACGCCACAACCACAAAAACCATCCGCCAAGCCCGTCGCAAAGACGGCCCCATTGGAGCCGCCGGTGCGAAAGGCGTTGTGGACGCCGTGCGGCTGGTCGGCGCATCTGGGAGTGATTGCATTGCTGGCGGCACTGGTGCTGTTCACATTTGTGGACACGTTTTACCGCGATCCAGGTCCCGGCATGGGATTCGCGCTGGACAACAAGTTCATCATCCTTGAAGACCCACGCTTGCGGGAAGCGAAATGGGACAATGTCAAGTTGATCTTCACGCAGGACTACTGGTGGCCCAAGGCGGTCAGCGGCCTATATCGTCCATTGACGACGTTGTCATACCTATTCAACTACGCGGTGCTGCATGGTGCCGACAAGGCGGTGACGTACAACTGGTTCAACTTCGCGCTGCACTGGCTGAATGCGGTGCTGATTTTTTTCTTCGTGCTGGTGCTGATGGACAAACTCTGGCCGGCGCTGCTAACGGCGGGATTATTTGCGGTGCACCCAATTGTCACTGAGTCTGTCACCAACATAGTCGGGCGAGCCGACCTATTTGCGCTTTCGACGGTGCTGGGCGGTTTCCTCTGTTATGCGAAGAGCACAGTGGCGCGCGGCTGGCGCAGACTGCTGTGGCTAGTGGCGCTGATGGTGGTAACGACGCTGGGTGTGTTCTGCAAAGAGAGCGCCATCGTCGTTCTGCCGGTTATGGCGTTGTATGATTTCACTTTCCGACTCCGCCAGCGGGCGAAGAATTGGGCGCTGAGCCTGCTGGCCAACGCGTGGGATTTCTTCATCAAGGGCTACATCGCGGTGATCCCGGTAGTGTCGGTCATGTTCCTCGTGCGCCGGACGGTGTTCGGCAAATTGCGTCCGCCGGAGTTGCCGTTTGTGGACAACCCGCTGATTGACCTCAGCTTCTGGGAAGCGCGGCTGACGGCGATCAAGGTGATCGGCCGCTATTTCCTGTTGTTCTTGTGGCCGGCACATTTATCGTGCGATTACTCCTACAATCAGATCCCGCTGGTGCATCTGCCGTTTCATGGCTGGGAGGACTGGCAATCAGTGGTGATGCTGGTGCTGGTGCTGGCAATCCTGACGCTGGCGGTGTCGAGCTACCGTCGGCATAAGGCCACGTTCTTCTTCATCATGTTTTTCTTCCTGACGTTCCTACCGTCGTCAAACCTGGTGCCGAACCCGACGTTCGGGCTGTCGCTGCAGGAAAACACGACATGGTGCATCGGCAGCATCATGGCGGAACGGTTCATGTACATGCCATCCATCGCCTACGCCGGGCTGGCGGTCATCGCTATGTACGCGTTCTGCCGGAAAGTGGTCGCGCGGCTGGACATCTCGACGTGGGCGCAACGGCTCTGGTTACAGGGGATAGCGCGAGGGTTTCTGTGCGCGCTTGCCATCGCCTACGCCGTGCGCTCGGCATTCCGTAACCTCGACTGGGAAGATGATGTCCACCTCTGGACCAACGCAGTGGAAGTCTGCCCAAACAGTTTCAAGAGCCACAAATCGCTCGCCTATGCTCTCTACGAAAAGGACCCCGAGGGCAAGAACATTGATCGCATCATTGAGGAAGGTGAGAAAGCCGCAAAGGTCACTGACCGCGCTCAGATTGTCTTCCTCCACCTCGGCGCCTACTACCGCATTAAGGGCGACATCCTCTCCCAACGCGCCGCCGACGGCACCATCATCGCAACCCGCGAAGGCACCCCGTTCTACCAGAAATCCATCGCGACCCTGCGCCGCGCCGTGCCGTTGGACCACGCGTTCAACGACGACAACCGCGGCAAGGAATTCAAACGCGGCCGCAAGCCAGAAAACATACCCGACATCGGCAACCACGAGATCTACTGGAACCTCGGCCACTCCTGCATGCGGATCGGACTATACAACGACGCCCGCGACGCCTACCTCTACATGCGCCACCTCTCACCGACAAACCCCGACGCCTGCATCAGCCTCGCCACCGTTTCCATTGCGCAGAACAAGCTCGAAGAAGCCGCCGTTTACCTCCTGCAAACCTTACTCCTCGACAACAACCGCCAGGAAGCCCTCCGCACCCTCATCAACGTCTACCGCCAAATTGACCGCGAAGGCAACGCCCTCGTCTTCGCCCCAGGCACGCAGGCCCAGCCCCGCCTCAACGCCGACAGCGCGATCGTCCGCAACCACCTCTGCGCCGCCTACCTCGGTCTCGTCCAAACCTTCGTCGAATCCAAACAATACGAACTCGCACAGACCACCCGTCAAAACGCGTTAAAAGCCTATAACTGCCAGCCAGGACCGTTCGACCAGGCCATCGCCGCCATCCCTCCCTCCAAGAGACAAAAACCATGAAATCATTCCTCGCCGTTTGCCTGACTGCATTCACCGTATCGCTGCACGCGGCTGTCACAACCAACCAACCTTCCTCCCTCACACTTCAGCAGTCCCTCGACCTCGCGTTGAAACAGAACCCACAAATCCTCAAAGCTAAGGAAGAGATCCGCCACACCTATGGCATCATCGTTGAAGCCCGCGCCGCCGCCCTCCCTCAAGTCACCGCCTCCGGCCAGTACGGCCATGAGGACAAACGCAACCTCGACTTACCTCCCCAGTTAAAACCGACCGACAACCTTCAGAACCCCTGGCTCGCCCAGATCGAAGTTTCCCAGCTCGTTTACTCCGGCGGCCGCGTCAACGCCGCCATTCGCGCCGCCAAACTCACCGACCAAATCGCCGTCCTCACCTTCCAGCGCGTCGTTGCCGACACAATCCTCGCCGTCCGCCGCAACTTCTACCAGATTCTTCTCGACCAGCAGATCGTCACCGTCCGAGAAGAATCCGTCAAACTCCTCCAGCGCCAACTTGAAGACACCCAGCATCGTTTCGATGCCGGTGCCGTCCCGAAATTCAATGTCCTCCGCGCCGAAGTCGAACTCGCTAACGCCAAGCCGTCCCTCATCCGCGCCCAAAACGACCTCCGCCTCGCCCGCGAGTCACTCGTCAAACTCATCGCCATCGATTCGCCGCACACCCAGGCCTTCACTAAGATCACCTTCGACGGCAAACTCCTTTACGAACACCGCCCTTGCGACCTTACCGTCTCCCTCACCGAAGCACTCAAGCTCCGCACGGAACTCCAACAAGCTGACAAACAAGTCCTCCTCGCCGCCGAAACCATCAAAAACGCCCAAGCCGGCAACAAACCAGAACTTTCCCTCTTCGCCAACTACGGCATCCACGACTACTCCTACGGCAACGACATCGACCAGACCCACAACGGCTGGATGATCGGCGCCCGCGCCACCTGGAACCTCTTCGACGGCATGGCCACCCGTGGTCGCGTCACCCAGGCTCGCGCCCAGCGCGAACAAGCCGCCTACGATTTCGCTGACGCCCAACGCAGCATCGAACTCGAAGTCCGCCAAGCCTACGCCGACTACCTTCAAGCCCTCGAACTCATCGAAGCCCAAAAGAAAACCGTCGAACAAGCCGACGAAAGTCTCCGCCTTGCCGAAGCCCGTTTTCGCGCCGGCAGCGGCACACAACTCGAAGTCTTCAGCGCCCAGACCGCGCTCACCGAAGCCCGCTCCAACGAAATCCAAGCCCTCTACTCCTACAACGTCGCCATCGCCAATCTCGACCGCGTTACCGGCCGCACCGTCAAATCCACACCGTGACGCCGCCCTTCGAGACCTTCGCGCCGCTCACTGCGCAACCGCACATCTTCCACGCCTTCACCCAACGCACCACCGCCGACACCAAAGCCGGCGACTACGAACAGAATCTCGTCCGCTCCTTCGGCTACGAACACTTCGCCCGCGCCGAACAAACCCACGGCAACGGCGTCGCCCTCGTCACCAAACCCGGCACCTACCTCGCCGTTGACGCCCTCGTTACCACCGCCCCCTGCCTCCCGCTCCTCATCCGCTACGCCGACTGCGCCCCGATTTTTCTCGTCGCACCGCAAGCCATCGGACTCATCCACTCCGGCAAAAAAGGCACACTCACCAACGTCGTCGCTGCCACCGTCGCCGCGATGCCAGCGCGCCCTGCCGACATCCTCGCCCTCATCGGCCCCAGCATCGGCCCCTGCCACTACGACCTCGACCTCTGGACGTCCATCGAAAATCAACTCCGCGCCGCCGGCGTCCGCACCATCCACAACGAACGCCGCTGTACCGCCTGTCATCTCGAAAACTATTTCTCCTACCGCTCCGAGCGCGGTAAAACCGGCCGCATGTTTGCGTTGCTCGCCCTCCGCTAGAAAATGTTCCGGTTTTGTTCCGGCAATCATACTGTCTTCTGAATTCTGACTCCCGACTCCTCTCATCATGTTCCGGATTTGTTACGGATGCCAAGATACGCGCTTCCCGTCAGTGACGCGGACGCCCCTTTGATAATTTCACCCTTTTTGATCTGGCGTTTAGAGATGGGCGTCGCTTTGGCTTTGATTCTATCCGTGCATTTTCTAGTTCCGTGAAGTACTTGGCTCCGCCATCAACCAGCATTTCAATAACTTCGTCAAGTTCCTTAACCCGTTTAGCCTCGGAGTCATTGTTCTGATCCAGTTTCAATTGCTGATGCTTCACGAGATCGAGAATGGTAGTCTCTGCGGCAAGCATGGTATTTGGGTTCACACTCTTACCCACTAGAAACGTCACCAATTCCGGTAACCCCCAAAAGCACGCTTCGAGCAGTAAGTCGCTGTCTTCCGAATCGATCCGCACGCCGTGCTCAACCAATACCTTCACCGCATTTAGTCGGTTGTGAAAAATTGCTCACGATAACACTGAAACACCGTCCCGATCCACTGCGTGTATATCAGCCCCGCATTCTATGATGGTTCTGAGAATCTCCCGCAAGGAATTCACCAACAGCGCGACAGTCAGTACCGTGCTGCCATCTTTACTGTGCACTGCCGAAGCCGAGCATGGGAAAGAAGATGAACGGCAGCAGAATCGCTTCCCTATATTTATTGAGATTGGTCTGGCCTATCGGCAGATACAAGTCCACCCCGTGCACTGACAAGGCTTTATTCAAAGCGAAACCGGGGGTGACGTAAAAATGGCAGCAAAAAAAACCAGCGAAAGGCAAGAAGTCCGCGGTGAAAGGTAAGAAGAAGTAACCTTGGTCGTGGCGAGTTTTACTGGCGGTGTGCAATTAGGCACTGCCAGTGACGTCCAAGCGGGCCTAGCTCCAGACCTACCGATACTTGAGAGTCGTTTTTTTATTGTCCTCCTGCTTTCTCGATATACATCTTCCCCTCTAAACGATTGTCGCTAAAATGCAGTCATGACAGACGTTCTTGCAAAACTTCTTTTAGTGGATGGCGATTGGAGTGGAGATGGCGAGCCGAAGGTGTGAAAACAGTTTTTCCAGAGGCCCTTCGGCTTACTTTTACGATGGGCGACCATGCTCCGCCCT
>CAIKAP010000106.1 GCA_903825435.1 uncultured Verrucomicrobiota bacterium | reverse complement strand
AGAACTGCTGATCCAAAGCCGTCAGCGGCCAGAGTTCGTCTTCGAGTGTAGGGAAAAGATGGCGTTGAAGATGGTGGAAGATCGCGGTCAGTTCATGCATAACTCTGAGACGCTTCCCCTTGCATCCCGTTCAAATCCATTGCCGAAAAAGCCCGCAAAAGCGAGTTTTGCAAGAACGTCTGAATTTGTCTGCTTCGCGCTGATTGCGAGCGTGGTGGTGTGTCACCATTTTTAACTTGCCTAGCGTAATCCTGATGACTTACAAGCTCCTGTGATGATAGTGGAGTTTTTGTGTTGCTTGGCGGTGGCCATGATGCCAGTCCTCGGAGTCGGTGCGACGGTTACGCCGGATGACGTGGACTTGCCGTCGTGCAAGATTTTCCAATCAGGCGCGCTCGTTGGGGTGGGGGACACCAAGATGCGCGCTATATTGTTTGAGTCGCAAGCCTCTTGGAGGCCGAAATTGGCGGCGGGGAACGACGCGCCAGTCGAGTACGTGATTGCCTTTCGCCGTGCGGTGCCGGTGGGGACGGTGATGGCGTTGGATGTGGATGAAATCGCCATCAGGAAGACTGACGCCGCCAACGCGTGGATGACAGTACCTATCGTGACGACGGGCGGTGGGAGGCTCCGTTTGGCGCCATTGCCGCCGAATACGATGGTGCGCGGGATACGGTTGACACAGTCATGGAAAAATACGCGCAACAAGAGGCGCCAATTGAACATGGTCCGTCTTCCGTCCGAGCGTCTTGTTAATGTGGCACCCGAAGGCGTGGCCAATGCCGATGGCGCCCTTTGGACCTCTCCCTTGCCAGAAGGGGCATTTCTCCCTCAATGCGCCATTACGGGCAAAGGACGCGGGGCGTGGCAGAATTTCGCTCCATCGAAGAAGGTAGCGAATCGGTTGCCCATCAGCGAAGAGAACCCGTCATGGTTCATTCTTTCCTGGGAGGAGCCTAAGACCCTCACAGGGCTCTGGATCGAGACTACAGCTAGTGAGTTCACCCTGAGCGCATATGAAGGACCGGCGGGCGTCAATCCGAAGGCGGCTCAGAAGAACGAATGGCGGAAGATCGAGGGTTGGAACCGGAGCGGGCCGGAGAACGCGGCGGTCACGTTTAACAAACCAATTACCACGAGGGGGCTGCGGTTCGAATTCACCCACTCTTCTTTTAACAAGAACGAAGCGATTGTGCGGGTGGAAGGTTTACAGGCGCTGTCGCTTGCAGGGGCGCAAGTCGCGGTCGTGCCGACCGGCAGCAAGGGCGTCGCAGAAAAACCGGGCATCGTTCTTTCTGTTCTTTCTGTTCCCGTTCCGCCCGGCACCGGCACCGTCTCGGTTGTTATTGAAACGCCCGACGGCAAACGCATCCGGAACCTAGCTGCCCGCCGTCCTGTGGTTGGCGGTGCGATTCAACTTCCTTGGGATTTCTGCGATGAGAATGGCGTGATGGTTGCACCGGGGGAGTACATCTATCGAAGTCTGTGGTTGCCGGAACTCAGCGTTAAGTACCAGATGACTGTGTATCCGAACGTCGAGATGACCAGCACTAATTCGCCATGGATGAATGGCTTCCACGGTGCTGGAAGTTGGTTGGGCGATCATTCGGCGGGGAGTTCTGTCGCTATTGCCGGTGACCATCTTTTTTTTAGCTGCGAGGGCGCTGAGGATGGCGTGGCGGTCATCAAGTGCGATCTTGAGGGACGCAAACAGTGGGGACGACGGGAACTCGAAAGTAATAGCGGACCTTGCTGCATGGCGGCCAATTCCGAGTACCTCTATATGGGCGTTCGGCGCTTCGGAAGTCGTGACACCATCCAGAGCATCTACCGAATTAAAGTCTCAACCTTGGAAAACGAGAAGCCGTTCATCGAGATGCGTCCGGAAGCCAAACGCCTCCTCGGTATGCAGGCTATTGCGGTGTACCAAGACCGTCTGTATGTGGCTGTGAAGGCCAATGTTCCGTCCTTTTTTCAGAATGCTGCTACCGAAAGCGACCTCGACTTTAATGCCATAACACCAGCGGTTCAGAGTAATAATCATCGTCGTGACTATACCCGACTGCTGCGCTTGGTTGGTACCCCGCCCGGGCAAAAAGGTGGGTTAACAGGGCTGGACTCCACGGAATCTTCCGACATGCGACAACATTCGGTCATCGCTTTCAACCAGCCCATCACGCTTGGCTCTCTGGCATTTCCAATTCCCAAGGGCGACTTCGCGTTTGCGCTCTCCGCGCTGAAAACGGATGCGACATCAACTGATCCCAAGAACGACAAGAACTGGACGGAGTTCTACCGGGCGCGCGGTGAAAAGGGTTGGACTGTTGTGCCATGTCCATACGGACTCACCACGCGTGCCGTGCGCGCAACCTACGAAAGAAGTGGCACGAAGACGACTTGGAAGAGCTCTCTTGAAGGCGCAAAACTTTTCGCGCGCCGTATGCAGGCCGTCCGTGATGGCATGAAGATTCGTGTGAGTTCAGGTGAAGTTTCACCTGACGGCATCTGGGATGCCAAGCGCACAAGCTTCATTTGTCCAGATGATCCGGCTATTCTTGTAATGGAATGGCCCACGGCCCAGAGCGTGCGAGGCTTGGCAATCCAGGAGGTCGAAGGCAAACGCGTAGAAATTGACATCTACGACGGTCCTGCAACCCAGCCGATTGATATCGCGTCCGACAAAGGCTGGCAACAGGTGGCAAGCTACAACCAGCGTGAGCGCGTGAATCAAGGTCTTCCCACCGCACCCAGTAACAACCCTTTTGCTCGCTATATGGATGGCTACGTGGATTTTGACTGCAACATCACAACTCGTGCCATTCGTCTGCGAGTGGTCGAGCAATGGCCCGGCAGTGCAGTGCGGTCGGATCGCGTCGGCAAGACCACCGACAAAGTCAAACGCGGCGCGATTTTTGGTGTTGTTGCCGTTCGCGATCTGGGAGCCGGTACAGTGGCAACCAGCACTGCCTCCGAGCGTGTGGACATCTACAGTGCCGTCAAGCCCAAGACGCTTCTCCAGACATTTGCCGTTCCAAAACCTGTGGACATTAAGTTTGCTAAGGACGGCACATGCTACGTTATCTCCGACGACAACGTTGTAAGACTCAACACAGATAACGGTGCCATCACGCCGCTCAATCTTGATGTGATTAAGCCAGGAAACTTGACTATAGATTCCAATGGGCTGCTCTACGTCTGGGATGCGGCGACGGAGCGCATGAACATTCGCGTCTTCAACCCAAAGACTCGTCAACTCGTCCGGACAATTGGATCGCCCGGTGGTTACAAACCCGGTCCATGGGACCAAACGCGCATTGGTTTTAGCCCAGCCAACCGTGTGCGCATGGCCATCGACTCCAACAACAAACTGTGGGTGGTCGAGGCTGCTATGCAGTGCAAGCGCATCAGTCGCTGGAGTAGTGATGGCAAGTACGAAAAAGAGTTTCTTGGTAATCCACGCTATGGCGGTGGCGGAACCGGCGGTATTGATCCATGGGACAAGTCCCGTTTGTTTCTCCCAACAGGCGATTGCACGCTACAGTTCAATATTGACTGGAAGACCGGCGCATCACACATCAAGAATCTCAATGGCATAGGACGGGATGGGGGGGGGGGGGTTGTAGTTCGTGCCTATGGTCATGAATACCTAACGCCGCAGAACACCTTCAACTTCCAGTCGGGAGTTCAACATGTTTACCTTCTGACGAACGGCATCTCGCGTCTGGCTGCCTCCATCGGATGGGTGAGAGAGATGCCGTCGTTGATGACTCGTGAAGTCCTAGCCAAGATGGACTTGCCGCCTGCCGCGTACTATGCGATTTGGAGCGATCTGAATCTCGACGGCAAGGTGCAAGCCGATGAAGTTCAGCTCTTCCCCATCAAGAAAAGAGAGTTTCTGGAGCCCCGCGACCGAAACCTGTCCTTCGTCACTGCGTACGCGCGTTACGATGTGGCGAAGGTGCTCGATAATGGCGTGCCGCTTTACAAGCGTACTGAATTGGAGGGAACCCCCTTCGAGGGGATTACCTTACGGGCATTGCCAGATGGTAGTCTCGTGGGGCGTTCCGGGGGTAAATGGGTAGGCCTTGACGCTGTCGGTAATGTCCGCTGGACTTGGAAAACATCGGGCTTCAGCAACCAAGCTTGCTGGCAGGGAAAACGATTCTACGATCCCGATGAATCTGTGGCCGAGTCCGTCTGGTGCGGCGCCGAACAAGCCACGGCCGGCGACCTTGGCGCATTCTTCGTCACCTGCCAGTACTTTGGATCCTACACTATCTGGACCGGTGATGGTTTTCTGGCTGGAAGGATTTTCACAGACATCCGCGATCCCAAGCGTATTCCTTGGAACATGACCAACCACGAGCGCGGCCTCGAACTCCAAGGCGTTACGCTGTCTGATGAACACTTCTCTGGGTTCTTCACGCGCACCTTTGAGGACAACAAGTTTTACGTCACTGCCGGCAAGCATCACGTCAGTGTTGCCGAAGTTGTCGGTCTCGATAAAGCCAAACGCGGCACCGGTCCGGTTAGGGTTACGATGGAAAACGTCCAGACCGCCATCGCCCAAACCGCTGCGGATGGCGAACGCAAAGTGTACGCGAGCGCTCCGGTTGCACGCGCGTCACGTTTTACACCGAAGATTGGAGGCAAAGCCAATGCTTGGCCTCGCGACGGTTTCACACAACTGAACAAACACGCCCGTTTCCAGATCGCCTATGATGAGACCAGTCTTCACATACGGTGGGACGTCAATGGACTCGGCCCCTTCAAGAACAGCGGCACCGATTACCGCACCCTCTACAAGACGGGTGCTGGTGTTGATCTACATCTTGGCGCTGACCCGCAAGCCGACGCGCGCCGCAGATCACCGGTGGCCGGTGACCTTCGCATTCTCATCGCACAGATGGCGGATAAACCCGTTGCTGTCCTCTACAAGCCGGTCGACCCGACGGCTTCTGCCGATCTTGCGTGGGACAGTAGCACCAACGTTGCCCAGATGCGCTTTGACCGCGTTGAACTTCTCACACAGGCCAGCATTCGCGTCCAATCCAGCCAGAAGGGATACACCGTTGAGGCGAGCATCCCGTTCGCGGCCCTCGGCGCCCGTCTCAATTCCGGAGCGCGGATCAAGTGCGACGTCGGTGTTCTCGAAGCCGACGCTACCGGCACACGTGTGCTCAACCGTTCCTTCTGGGCGAATAAATCCGTCCAGATCCTCTCCGACCTCGCCATGGAATCGCGCCTCGAGCCCGCGCAGTGGGGCTGGTTGCTTACTGACGAAGGAGCCAAATGAAAACCGTCTGGACGCTTGCTACATTGCTCATTATCGCTGGCGCTGTCTATGCCGGCGCGAACGAACAAAAAATCCAACCGGCGTTCACGCCATTGCCGCCGGGGGCAGTGCGGCCGGAGGGGTGGCTCCGTGATTGGGCGCGGGCGGCGGCTGACGGAATCACCGGTCACCTCGACGAACGCGCGGCGGTGTACCGCGAAGGCTACAAAGCTACCGAGTTCACGGCAAAAGGCGTCAAGCCCCACGGCACCGGCTGGCCACTCGAACAATGCGCGTACTGGCTCGATGGTCTCGTGCGGCTCGCCTACATCCTCGACGATCCAGTCCTGATCGCGAAAGCGACCTCGCGGCTCGATCTCGTTGTCAACGGCGTCCATAACGGCGGTGAGTCGCTCATCTACTGGCGGCCAAAATCCGAATTGCAGGACGCGTTCAACAACTGGGCGCACTCCCACATGGGCCGCGCACTCGTCGCCTACTACCAGGCCACCGGCGACCGTCGCATCCTCGATGCGCTTGTGAAAGTTTACCGCGATTATCCGCTGCCGGAATTCCAGACGGACTTTTTCCCGGTCAACGGTCTGGTCAACCTCGACCCGTTGCTCGACACCTACGTGCTCAGCGGCGACCCAAAGGTGCTCGCCAACGCCCTCGCCGTCGCCCGCCGGCCGGGCTTTGAGAAAATCGTCGCGCAATGGAACGCCGGCCCGATCGTGCACGGCCACACCGTCATCTTTTACGAAAACATCCGCGTCCCCGCGTTGCTCTATCCGTGGACCGGCGACCGCCGGTTGCTCGACGCCACGCTCGCGACGATTCGCTGGTCGGACCAACACCACAGCCTCCCGCTCGGTCTCATCTCCGGCGAGGAATTCCACGCCGGCATCGGCGCGACGCGCAACGTCGAAACCTGTAACGTCGCCGCCGGTCCGTGGACGTTCCACTGGCTGTTACGGATCACCGGCGACCGCGGCTGGGCCGACCGGATGGAAAAAGCGTTCTTCAACGCCGGTCCCGCGCCGATCGCCCGCGATTTCCAGACGATGAGCTACTACCAATGCCCGAACCGCCTCAGCCTCGCGTTCCCGCAGGACCGCCCCGGCGCGCCCGGCCAAAATCTCGGCGACAGCTACAGCTTCACCGAGATCGCGCATCCCGTGCTCTGCTGCGTCGGCAACGCCAACCGCATCGTCCCGAATTACATCATGAACATGTGGATGGCGACGCCCGACCGCGGCCTCGCCGCCACGTTGTACGGCCCCTGCCGGCTGCGTACAAAAGCCGGCGACACGCCGGTCGAGATTGATTGCGCGACGAGTTATCCGTTTGACGAAGAAATCCGGCTGACCGTTCGCCCCGCCACGACCGCCGCGTTCCCGCTCTACCTCCGCATCCCCGCGTGGTGCCGGGAACCATCGCTGAAACTCAACGGCCAGCCCATCGCCATCCGCACCAGCCCGACCGGCTTCGTCAAACTCCAACGCCGCTGGCGCACCGGCGACCGGGTCGAGTTGCGATTGCCGATGCGCGCCGAGATCGTCACCGGCCACGAGACACCGTTCCCGCGCGACCGGTATTTCACGGCGCGTTCGCTCTCGAAGCGGACCGACGTGAACAATCCATTCGCCTGCGTCAACTTCGGCCCGCTCCTGTTCGCATTGCCCATCGCCGACGACACGCCGGACCAGCCGCACGCCGGTGTGCCGTTCAACTTCGCGCTCGACGTCGCCGCGCTGCGCGAAATCCAAGTGGAGCGCCATCCGACGCCACAGCCGTGGCGCTGGCAACTCGACGCGCCGATTAAACTCCGCGTCCCCGCCCGGCAATTCGACTGGCAGCCGACCGAACTCCAACCGTTGCCGCCCGCGCCCGTCAACACCGGCCGCGCCGCCACGATCACGCTCGTGCCGTACGGCTGCACCAAATTCCGCGTCAGCATGTTCCCGCTGACCACCCGCACCGAACGCACCGCCGCCCGAGATTAAAAGGATTATGAATATGAAACGAACAGAAATACTCGTCATCGTCGCCGTGGTCGCTGCCGTCACATCGGTATTCGCCGCGCCGAGACATAAAAGTGAACATCCGGAAAGTTACGGTACAGTGTTCCGTCTTGGGGCAGGCGAGGAGGGGGCCGATTACGATGTGCGGCTCATCGCGTCGTCGAGTCCGGGTAACGTGTTCTTTGCCGGCGAACCGGTAAGTTTCACATTCCAGATCGAGAACCGAACTGACACAGCGATTCACACGAAGGCGGTCGCCGAGTTGATGACGTACGAGAGCGAGACCGACCCGCTGAACTTTTTCAAGAGGGAACACCACGCGTTGCCTGATCCAGCGCCTGCGACGCCGCTGTCGCTCGATATACCGGCGAAAGGTTGGAAGAATATCGAAGTCAAGCTGCCAGTTCCTGATCGCTGCGGGCCGTATGCGGTGGTGGTGGATGCCGGCAAGCTAGGTCGCCGGTTCGGCACGGCGTTCGTTCGCGTGCCGTCGCCGGTGGCAGGAAAACAGCAGTTCCCGACGTTCACTCACGATTTGCAAACGTGGGACGCGACGGAGTCGTCGCTGGCGTTGTTCCAGCGCGCCGGCATCAAGGGCGTGCGGATCGAGTGGAGTTACTCGCCGACGACCGACAAGAATCACGCGGCCAACATGGAGAAGCTGGGCTCCTTGCTGAAGGCGTACGGCGACCATGACATCACGGTGCTGATGACACTCGACGGCGGCGGGCCGCAACCGATGGGAATGGTTCGGCCTCATCTCGACGCCAACGGCGTGATGCTCAACGGCAAAGCCGATTACGCCTGGCTACCGCAGTACGACGCGGATTACCAGAAATGGGTCGAGGAAATCGCCAGCCGGTTCGGCTGGCCCAAGGGACCGGTTAACGCCATTGAACTCTGGAACGAACCGTGGGAAGGCAGATCCATTTCCGGCTGGCAGGCTGACATGCTGCGCTACCGGGAAATCTTTACCCGCATGGCGGAAGGCATCGAGGCTGCGCGCCAGAAAGCCGGCGTGAAGGTGTTGATCGGCGGCGCCTGTTCGACGATGAACACCGATGATAAACTCTTTTGCGACGGCACTGACACGTTTTTGAAATGGCTCGACTTCAGCAGCATTCACTACCAGCCATTGTCCGCGTGGCACGTGCTCGTGCCGAAGTTTCGCGAACGCAAGGGCCCGTACGGTCCTGTGCGGATCTGGGACACCGAGAGTTGGTTCGCGAACACGCCCGACCGCATCCCCGGCGTGCTCGCATCATCGCGCGCCCAAGGGTTGCAGCGGACCGCCGGCGTACTGCACCCGTGGACGTACACGGTCCAAGGCAACATCGTGCATCCGTTGGATGCCAAACAAAAAGTCCGCGTGACGCACGCCTGGGCTAACGTCGCAGCCATTGCCGCGTTTCAAGCCAATGTCGGCGCGCGTGATTTCCGTGAGATCCTGTTCAAAGGCGGCCTGCCGTGGGTGTTCGTGTTCGATGGCCTGAAGAATCCCGACGACGGCGCGGTCGTCGTGCTCGGCGATCTCGGCGCGTTATGCGAACGCGACCGGATGCTGTTCCGCACCGTCCTGCCAGATGGCCAACGCGCCGCCGTCGAGACGTTGCGCGCGAAACTCGATGCGTTGTCCGCCGCCGCGCCACCCGCAGAGCGCAAAGAGTTTGAGCGCGACATAGCTCGTGCTAGCACCATCCGCACCGGCACGATGAAGCTCGCCAATCCGACCGACCGGTTCCACCTCTTCGACATGTACGGCAACGACGTGCCGCCGCAGAATGGTGTCACCACCATACCGCTTAACGGCGTAGGCTGGGTCCTGCGCACCGACGGCTCCGCTGGTTCCTTCGACGCGTTGCTGGCTGCACTCCGCGCTGCCGACATCCGCGGTTACGAGCCGGTGATGATCCGTCTCCGTGATTTCACCGCGCGCATCGAGCAGCGCCCCTCGCTCGACATCACGTTGCACAACCTCTACAACCGCCCGCTCACCGGCCGCGTCACCGTCGCCATTCCCGGTCTCGAACTCGAATCGGCATCGCGCCCGCTTGCCCTCGCGGCATACGGGGAAACGGTCGAACGTTTTGCTGTTCGCACCGGCAAGCCGAACGCGGCCAATGCGTACCCCGCGACCGTCACCGTTGACGCTGGTACCGATGGCCGCCTCGTTTGGCATGAGACCGCGCACGTCAACGTCATCGCGCATCGCACGATCAAAGTGGACGGCGACCTGAAAGATTGGGACGGCGTCCCGCCGCAAACCGCCCGCCGCGGCGGCGAGTCCGGCGGTCCGAGCCAGTCTGAGCGCGCCATTCGACCGTTCGAGACCTTCGACGAGCACACCGCGCCCGGCGTTGCCCATGCCTACCTCGCCTACGACGACAAGAACTTCTATTACGCCACCACCATCGCTGACTCGACGCCGTTCGCTGGTACGATCCGGTTTGAAACGCGCGACGAAGACGCGTGCTTCTATCCCGATACCGCCTACAAAGTGACCTACGACAAAGACGGTAAGGAAATCAAACGCAAAACCCTCACATGGCCCGCTGGCGTCCGTCATTACACCTACCGGCGTGGCCCGCAGTTGCCGTCGGCCAACGGCTCCGACAACGTCCAGATCGCCTTTAATGTCGTTCCCCCAGACAAAAAGGGGGTTGACTTGAACCCGCCCGGCACGATGCCGCGGTTCATGATCTATCCGTCCACTGACTACGAGTACGTCTTCAACCAAGTGGCCGATAAATACGGTGGCGGCACCGAAATCTTCCGCCTCCTTGCCCCCGGCGTCCCGCTGAAGCATTTCTTCCCGCGCCAACCCAAAGCCACCGTGGACGGCGGCCCCGTCAAGACCGGCCAGTTGGTCATGAAACGCACCGGCACCACGCGCCTCGTCGAAGTCGCGATCCCGTGGACGGAACTCCCTCTCGTCCATGCCCGGCTCGATGCTGGCGAGACGATCAAGTTCTCCTACCGCGTCAACGATAACGGCGGTCCCGGCTACGAACTCGCCGCTGGCCGCAGTGTCTCCCAAGTCAGCACCTATGCCTTCCACGACCTCTGGTCCAACCACTGGACTCCCGAACTGGAATTCGCCTTTGAACGATGATTTTTTGTGCGAATTACTGTTGCGATTTGACCACTCAGTGTGGTAAATGATTGCACATTCTAATATCGTGAGAATGACCCTATAAAAACATTGATTAAGCTGTTCGTTCTTTTCCTGCTGCTCGCCACCACCGCCTCGGCGAGGACGTATACAAACATCACTTCCGGCAATTGGAGTGCCGCCGGCTCATGGACAAATGGCACCGTTGCCGTCGGCGGAACCACAACCATAATTGACTTTAACGCTGCCACTAAAACTAGCTGGGTCAGTACGAACAATAACAGCTCATTTACCCTGAATCAGTTGTGGTTCAGTGCGTCCGGCGCCACCTTTAAAGGCATCTATGGCAACACGCTGACCTTCGACGGCGTTGGCGCTCAGATTTGGGTGAACGCAGGTCGCGCCTTTTCCATATACGCGCCCCTCCAATTGAACGTCGGCACCACCGTTAACGTTCAAAACGTCTCCGGCAACTTATTACTCAACGGCAATATAAGCGGCAATGGCAGTTTAACGATTGTCGGTGGGGGACAATACATTAACATCTTCGGCACTAACTCATATACCGGCGGGACTTGGCTGAACGGTGGCGCAGCGCTCACAAATGCTTTTAACAACAACGACTCCTTTGGCGGCAGCAGCGGCGGCGCGATCAACTGGGGTGGGAGTGGTATTTTCACCCCCACCGTTGCCAACTTGAGTTTGTCCAACGCCCTTAACTTGGACACCACCATCAAAATAAACCTAGCCGCCGGCAACTTGACGATTGCCAGCAACGTGAACAGCACCACCGCTAGCGCTGGCATCACTCTCATCAACGGCAACACCCTGAACCTCGGTGGCACCGGAAACCAGACGATTAACGGTCCCTTCAGCGGCACCGGCAATATCACCGTGAGTGGCGGCGGTACCCTCAATTACAGCGGCACACCCAATAGCACCTTAACCGGACAGTTGCAGACGAGCGGCCATAACGGCACAACTGGTGACTCAACAATCAACTTTGGGCCAACCAGCGGCGATAACCCTACGTTGACGGTGACCGGTATTGGCATCAATGGACAGGCTGATTTCATTACCTACGCTTGTCCTGGACAGTTTAACATGTCACGCGGCACCCTGAACATAAATGGGAACCTCTTGTTGACATATGGCAACTGGAACCAGACCGGCGGCACCGTCAACGACGCCGGGACTGTTTACGTCTCCCAATTCTTTGGGGACAGTTTCACCATCAGTGGCGGCTCGTTTACCTGCGCCACGTTCAATGTCACATCTTCTAATACTCCAGATGGAACACTGACTGTGAGCGGCAGCGGTACGATGACCATCGGTACCTTGAATTTGAACAACAACACAGGAGGCGGAGGCCCCGGCAGGGTCTACTTGAATGGCGGCACATTGACCGTAGGAGCTGGAGGCATTGTCAATAACTCATCGTCTAATGGAACCGGCCAAGTGTTTTTCAATGGCGGCACACTCGCCTTCTCCGCCGGTGTCACCGTTGCCAACAATACCAACGACACCTTTAACGTGAAAAGCGGCGGGGCGCTCATTAACGACGGCGGCAACACAGTCACCATCAATCAATCCCTCGTTGACAATGGTGGCGGTGCCTTGAGTAAGTACGGCACCGGCACTCTCATCCTCGGCGGCACCAACACCTACACCGGTGGCACTACGGTCAGCGCCGGTATCCTTGAGGCCAGTAGCACGAATGCCCTATCGGGCTTCAACACTTACGGCAAGGTGACAGCGAACAGCGGCGGGACCGTGGCGGTCGCTGTCGGCGGCGCGGGCCAGTGGCAAGCCGGTGGCATCGACACTTTGCTGGCCAATGCTACATTCAACCCCGGGTCGGCGTTGGGCTTTGACACCGCCAGCGGCAACTTTGCTTACGGCGGTGCCATTAGCGGCAGCGAGGGGATGACGAAGCTGGGTGCGAACACCCTGACCTTGAACGGCACCAACACCTACAGCGGCGACACCACCATCATCACTGGTATCCTGCTCCTATCCGGTTCGACAGCCGGATCCTCCAATAGTACGTTCAATATCACCGTCGCCAATAGCCTTGCCTTCACCAACGATTCCGCCTTTACGCTCGGCGGCCTAGGCGGGAGCGGCAACATCATACTTACCAACCTCAGCGGCACCCCATTGGCTCTCGCCGTCGGCGCCAACAACTCCAATACCACGTACTCCGGCATCCTGAGCGGCAGTGGCTCCCTGACCAAAGTCGGCACCGGCCTCCTTACTCTTAGTGTCTCCAACAGCTTCAGCGGCGGCGTCTGGGTCAATGGTGGCTCCCTCACCATCGGCAATGCCAACGCTCTCGGCACCGGTGTCCTGACGTGGCAGTCGCCCGCTGGCGTGTTCAAGAACAACGGCGTTTACACGCTTGTCAATACCGTCAACCTTGTCAGCAACATGACCGTGAACGTCTCCTCCGGCAACCTCACCATCTACGGCGCCATCACCAACTCCGGCTCGCTGATTCTCACCGGTGGCAACAACCTCAACATCAGTAATGCCAACAATAGCTTTACCGCCATTGTTAACAACGGCACCCTCAATACGCAACTCGGCGGCAACTCCGGCTTGGTCATCCTTAGCAATACTACGGGCAACGCCGTCTTTTACGACAACAACAACAACATAAACGTCTCCACCCCCATCGTCAGTGTTGGCAGCGGCAGCTACAGTAACATCATCTATGGCGGTACCGTGGCGGCTCAAACTAAGACCTACAGCGGAAACCTGTATGTCAGTAACACTCTCTATTTAATCACCAGCAGTAGCAGCGGCTCGGGAGGTAACCTTACCTTTAGCGGTACAGTCTATGGCACAAACGCCATTGTGATTTCCACTTGCGTCGACACGGGCACCGCTTACTTCAATTGGGGCGTCAACGCCGCATCCACATTCTCCGGTCCGGTTATCATCACGACCGGCACCGTGAAAATAACCAGCGCCAACGCACTCGGCGCCAATAACCCCTTGACGCTGTACGCTGGTACCATACTGAATCTGAACAACAACTCCATGACCATTGCCGGGTTGAAAGACAACGCTGGGTCCGGCGGTGTCGTGACCAATGAAAGCACAGGAACCACCACCCTGACTCTCGCTGGCGGCGGCAACTATAGTTTCAATGGCACCATTGGCCAGAACTCCGGTGCGTTGAGTTTAATCGTCAACCTCGGTGGCGGCACCCAGACGCTCAGCGGCGTCAATAACTATACCGGCGGCACTACCATCAGTAGCGGCGTGCTTATCCTCTCCAGCTCGTTGAACGGAGGCACCACCGCCATCACCACCGGTGGCCAGCTTCTCCTCGCCAACTCACTTGCCCTCCAGAGTAGCACCGTCAGCAACACCGTCGCCAACGGCATCGTCTTCAGTAATAATTTCACCACCGCTACCTTCGGCGCCCTTGCTGGCAGCGGCAGCTTTGGCCTCACCAACAACGGCGGCGCCGCCTTAGCCCTTACCGTTGGCGCCCTCAACGCTAACTCCACGTATAGCGGGAGTATGGGCGGCAGTGGCTCCCTCATCAAATCTGGTACCGGTACCCTCATCCTCGGCGGCACCAACACCTACACCGGCGGCACAACGGTCAATGGCGGTATACTGGAAGCCAGTAGCACAAACGCCCTGCCGAGCATCAACACATCCGGCAAGGTGACGGCCAACAGCGGCGGAACCGTGGCGGTAGCAGTCGGCGGCGCTAGCCGGTGGCAGGCCGGTGACATTGACACTTTGCTCGCCAACGCGACGTTTAACACCGGGTCGGCGTTAGGCTTCGATACCGCTAGTGGCAATTTTACTTACGGGACAGGCATCAGCGGCAACGAAGGGCTTACGAAGCTGGGCGCGAACACCCTGATCTTGACCGGCACCAACATCTACAGCGGCGTGACGATTATCAACAGCGGCACGCTACAGATCGGCAATGGCGGCACCACTGGCAAGCTGGGCACTGGAAACGTGACCAACCTCGCCTATCTGACCTTTAACCGGTCGGATAACTACACCGTCAGCAACAACATTGTCGGTGCCGGCACGATCACTGTTATTAGTGGTGGCACATTGACAGCGAGCGGGAACAACGTATTCAACACCACCGGCGCGTTGAACCTGGGCGGCACCGGCGACAAAGGCAACCTCGACTTCACCGCCGGCAACCAGACCGTCGGCAGCTTCAACGTGCTCAGCAGCACGCTGGCCGCCACCGACACGATCACTATCGGCAGCAGCAAGACATTTACCGTCAATGGCGGATTCAACCAAGGCGCAGACGGCCTGAGTTCGACGCTTATTATGAATGGTGGCGGCAGTTTTGTTGTGAACAACGCGGCGGCGAATTTTGCGGTGGCTAACATCACAAGGGGTGGTGGAGTTGTCACAACAAACACACTGGACATGAGTTCGCTGGGCACATTCACAGCCAATGTGGCGAGCTTTATTGTTGGACAAGCCGCGAATGCAAGTCCCACATGCTCGGTCGTTAGCGTATATCTGGCGACCAATAGCACAATAACAGCAGGGACTTTGTTTGTTAACAATTACGGTGGCGGACCGTCAGCAGTCGGATCTCCCGTTACGCTCTATTTGAGCAGTGGCACGAATAACCTTAATGTAAATACGATCCAGGTGGGTGCAAACAAGACCGGTACGGGCACCTTAACCTTCAACGGCACCGGAGGTTTTCTGAAACTCCGCGGCACAAATGGCGCGAACAGCTATGTGAGCAACTTCTTTGTTGAATACGGGGGTTACTTCGGTGTTGTGAATCTGAGTGGTGGCACGGCTGATTTGCTGATCAACAACCTGGATGTAGGGGAAGGCGACTCCTTGGCGGGGGTTACTATGAGAGGTACATTCACGTTTGGTGGAGGTGCCGCAGACAGTCTCAGTGTCGCGATAGTCAGCAACGTGTTTATTGGCAATTCAGGAACTCTGGACAACGCCGGTCGTTACGGCAACGGCACCGTGATCATCAACGGCGGCGTGTTCAACTCCGGCACGATTAACATGGGGTCTTATGGAGGCACTTTCCCCGATACATCGGTGTTGACTATCTCCAACGGCACGCTGAAGATTTTCGCTGGCGGCATCATTTCGAGAGTCACCAATGGCGCCAGCAGCCTAGCCACCAGCACCATCAATCTCGTCGGCGGCACCCTGAACATGGGTGGCTTTGGCATCGGAAATGCCGGTACGAACATCACCACGTTTAATTTCCAGTCCGCCACGCTGCTGAACGTGAGCGGAATCAACGGCGGCACCAGTCCCTTTGCGATGAATGGCGGCACGCTCGGCGTCAATGATGGCGGCAGCTACATCCTCAGCAACGTCATCACCACCCAACACGCCACCGCCAGCTACATCGCCCTCGGTGCCAACAGCGCCCTCACATTGAGCGGTGGCGTCCGCAGCGACAGTAACGTCGTGTCCGCCACCGGTGCTGGCACACTCACCGTGAACGGCGGCGGCGGCACGCTGACGCTTTCCGGTAGCAGTGATAACCTCAATT
>CAIKAP010000105.1 GCA_903825435.1 uncultured Verrucomicrobiota bacterium | reverse complement strand
GCATGTGTGAGCGGTGCGCTTGCCACGAATCCTTTTCGGGGTAGGCGCGCCAGCGAATGAACGCACAATGTGTGTTACGTGGCAAGCGGAGCGGCCTCTGCGCCGGTTGTTTGGCGGAGAGGCTGCGCAGCGGTGTCGGGGCGACTGAACGCAAGCGGCGTGACAGGCCCCACCTGCCGGCCAGGTCTTGCCGGGGCACGTTCCTACCGGCATGGTCCGGGGCGACGGCGGCGCGGATCTGGAATCGTCGTTGTGTCGTGTCGTGCGCTGGCCGTGGCAATGCTCGCAACGCGGTGAACGCGGCGACAGGATGAGGCGCGCGGCGCCGTCCGCGGCGCGCGCGTGCCGGTAGCGCGGGGCAACCGCGCAAGGGAGCGAGGGAGCGGAGCGACCAATGCGGGGCGGGGGGAGCGCAAAGGGGCGTGCCGACGCAGCCGCCCGTTATGCGCGCTGGTGGGTGGGGCACAGCGGCGCGTTACCGGAGCGCGCCAGCGGTGCGACGTTGACCGCGCAAGATGGGTGCGAATTGTTTGAGCTTGACCAAAACCACCGCGGGGCGTTGAATGCGCGAAGGAGAATACCGGATGAAAACTGTACGATTTTTGACGCTATGTGGTGTGGTGTTTTGGCTTACGTGTTCTGCACACGCCCGACTCGGCGAAACTCCCGGCCTGATTGAAGCCCGCTACGGCAAGCCGATCACGATTCATAAGGATAGCGTTGATCCGAAATACATAAAAATTGATACGGGTGACTCGGTCAAATCGGCATCCTACCGTTTTAACGGGTTCGACATTCGTGTCGAATTTACCAAGGGAAGATCAACGAAGGAAATCTTCTCGAAAGATGAGCTAGACTCCAGCGACGTTGAGACTCTCTTGCTGGCCAACAGCGACAAAAAGAAGTGGACGCCAGTCACGTCTGAGGTACCCGGCACTCCCGTGTCACATTGGAAACGCGAGGATGGCGTAACAGCATTCTTGGGTGTCGTACACGGTACGAAGCATATTCGGGGCGGCAAAAACTCCCTCACGATCACGGCGGCGGCAACAGGCTTTTGAGACAAGGCGGCAAATCCTCATAGGAGATTACCGGATAAAAACTACAAGATCCTCGATTCTGTCTGGATTGATTCTGGCTTTGGCGTTGTTGAGTTCGCAATCCATCGCAGCCCCACCGCAAGTCAAAAAGCTGGAGGCCATCATCGTAACATTCGCTCAGTTGAGCGCGACCAACGCCGATGTTTCAGACATCCGATACGATGTTAACCCATCGCCATCAGGGTCATTGGTATCACCATTTGTGGGACGGGTTGAATATGACATGCCATCGCAAGTGAGTAGTTGGTGTTGGATGTCTCCAAAGTCGGAGACAAACCCGAAAGTGATTGCCTGTCCCGTTAGATTTTGCGCTTGGTTTGCCTATCAAGATGATGAATGGGTTTTTACGGAATTGAAAGCGGCTGAAGAGGGCGCGTGGGTTAAGTGTAAGGGTTGTCCTTCATTTGGGCTTTTGAAAGAGTCAAAAGATCGCTTAGATCAACACCGGCAGCGGTGGAAAACCGCAACGGGGCGCTAGTGAAGTGTGACCGGATATTTTCACCGTGGATTGGATCAGTGACAACGTGAGCGGCCGCGGGCGACGGCCTGCATGGGGCGTGGGGCTGCCTTTTCCAGCCCGCGCCCACAGCTTCACCGTGAATTCGTTTCACGTTCTGACGAACCGCTGACGCCCCTGTTCTCGTTGATGCCAATACAGCCGCAGGGCTGCCACTGCACCGGGCTGTCGGTAAAAGCTGGCGCGGCTGATACCGAGACGCTCACAGATTGCAGCTGCCGTGATCTTGCGGCGCCGGTACCGCGTCTCGGTTTTGTTGTCGAGATACTCAATTTCCGCCCATGCCATGTCGAAGTCAGCGTGATCTATATCTTCTTGTTTGGTTTCCATTGCAGATTCCAACACAGTAACCAGCCATTGATGAACTTCGAGCGATGGTAGCACTCGCCAATGTCCAGAACGGCCTTTGGTAAGACGAGTATGAGGGATGGGGCTTTTCTCCCGCAGAACCCACCGCTGAATAGTTCGGTGGCTCTTGCCAACCAGCACCGCAACATCCTCAAGGCGTATCGGTTTGCTGCCATACCGACGCCAAAAAGATAACATTTTACGACCAACGGGATCTAAGTCAGACGCTTTTGAAACAGATGAAAGGTATGAAAACAAAGGATTATCTCGCGTTGTTGCCATTGAGTCAGACATCGGTGAGACACTAGCACTTCTTAGTAGAATGACAACTATTAGAAACACCAAATTGCGTGAGCGTCGAATCGCGCAAGGCATCAAACAAATCGAACTCGCCGCCCGTGCTGGCGTAAGCATCGCCACGCTAAACAAAGCCGAGTGCTGGGGTTTCCGCGTGTCGCTGCCGGTAGCCGAGCGATTGGCGAAGGCCCTGAACTGCAAGCCATCGGAAATTTTCCCCGGTGTCGGCAAGTAGGGTGTGCGATGAGCGCCCTGCAAGTTACACCGATAGCGGCAGCGACGGTAACCCCCGCCGAGCAAATCAGCGCAAGCGGCGGATTCCGCAAGATTGTCAGTGAGCCGGAAAAGCTTTTCACGTTGGAGCAAGTGCAAGCGGCGGGCAACTTTAGCCGGAGCACGCTTTACCGTTTGAGACACGGCGGGGGGCTTCGCACGATAACCATTGGCGGCGTGACCCGTGTGCGTGAGCGCGACTGGCAAGCGTGGTTGGACAAGCACGCGGCCGGCACCGGCGAGATTGCGCCATGATGAAACGCGCCCCAGCCGTTGTTTCTTCCGCCGAGGAACAAGCCGCAATTGCCGCCGCCGTCGAGTCGTTGCGTGGACTGCGCGACCTTTGGACGACGACCACCGATGCCGGCGACCGCGCCAAGTTGGTCAGCAAAGTTGCCGGTAACCTTGCCATCGTCAAGCTCGCCGACCCGGTACAACTCGACGTTTGGATTGACGAAGTCGCCACCATCACCGGATCCACCAAGGCCGCACTCCGCGCGAAGGTCAGCAAGGCCGCGACGTTTGCCAACGCTACCGCTGCCGCTGCGAAACCGCCAAACAAGTCACCGCTGGTCATTGGCGACGCACTCGCCAACGTTATCGCAGATGACCGCCCGAAAATTCGATTGCCCGGCGAAGGCCGTTTGTTGAGTGACTTCGCCAGCGAACTTGCCGCGCATCTAATTGGCAAGGATATTTACTCGCGTAACGGCGAGATCGTCGCCCTCGAAGGGAGACAACTCCGCCGGCTCGACGCGCAACAACTCCGCGCATGGGTTGAGCGGCATCTTGTTTGTTACCGCAAACGCCGATCGCAAGAGCAAGTATACGAGGTCAATGTTACCATGCGTCCCGACGATGCCGCCGGCGTGTTGGCCGCTCCGCAATTCGTTGAACGACTCTTGAAACTTCACCGCGTAAATCACGCACGGCTGCCGGTTATCCGCACCGATGGAAGGCTTGAACTCTTGCCGGAAGGTTACGACCTCGACAGTCAGACGTTGACATTGTCGGGTGTCGAGTATCCGCTCGACATGGCACAAACCGAGGCCGTTGAAATCATCACTGAGTTACTCGCCGAGTTTTGTTTTGCTGATGGTGACCGATCAAAGGCCGTTGCCATCGCCGGCATGGTTGGATTATATGTCGCGCACCTGTTACCGGCAAAATCGTTACGACCGTGTTTCCTCTTCGCCGCCAACGCCGAGGGAGCCGGTAAGACCTTACTTGTGCAAATCATCGTCACGCCGACGCTGGGCGAGTTGCCAACCGGGTGCAAGGCCGATGCCGACGACGAACTCCGCAAAGTCATCTTGACCGCCGTGCGTGAAGGCCGCGCCGTGATATTTTTGGACAATCTCAAAGGCCGGTTATCATCGGAAGCGTTAGAGGCGTTTTTGTCCGCGCCGGTATGGAGTGACCGGAAACTAGGCGTCAACGAGACGATCACCGCCGACAACCTTGCGACCGTGTTTATCACGGGCAACGGCTTGACTGTTTCGCCAGATATGCGTCGCCGAAGTTTATTTGTCGAGTTGCACCTCGAAGTCGAGCGCGCCGAAGACCGCACGTTCAAACGCAACCTGGACTTGCCAACGCTGTTGACCATGCGTCACCGCATCCTCGCCGCCCTGTGGTCGCTGGTAAAACACTGGGACGCGCAAGGCCGCCCAGCACCAAGCCGGTCGCACTCTGCTTTTCCAAGCTGGGCAAACATCGTCGCCGGGATCGTTGAGGCCGCCGGCTTCGCCTGCCCGCTCGACACCGCCAACGTTCAAGCGGCTGCCGATGACGACGCCGACGATCTGCGGACACTGGTTGTCAGCATGAACGGCAAAGTCGCGTTGAGCTTTGCCGACTTGGTTCCACTTGCCCGGTCGCTGGGATGTTTTGACAATATCATCGGCAGCGACATTGGCGACGAACTCAAACGCGCTGATCGCACGAAATTGGCGATGCTTCTTTCCCGGTATAACCGGCGTCTGGTCGGAAATCATCGGTTCATCGTTGAAGGCAAAGGGCACGCCCGCAAGTTCCGCGTCGAAACTGTCAAGTAAGCTGCACACTCGCACACTATGCACACTGTTTCTGCCAAGCTGAAAAAACAGATATTCAGGAACCAGACGGAAAGAGTATGCGGAGTGTGTAGAGTATGCACCTCCCGACACCGAGCCGGTGACGAAAAAGGGCTTGCTAATGGTATGTAATGGTAATACCGTATAAGTCAAAGGAGAAACACGAATGACACGAACACCAAAAAGCAAGCTGGGCACGGTGAGCAAGTTTTGCGTCTCACTGTCGCCCGAAACCACGGCACGGCTTGAAGCCTACTGCCGCAAAGAGGATCGCTCTCGAAGCTGGGCGATTGAAAAAGCCCTGCAAGCCTACCTGACCAAGTGGGAGAAAAAACAATGAACCCGACCGGCTTTGAACGGATTGCCCACGGCTTGTATCGGCGCAACGGTTTTATTTTTGCCCGTGTGCGCGAGAATGGCAAGCGCACCTGGCGCGGCACCGGCACCAACGACTTGACCGCTGCCCGCAAGATTCTGAAAAAGTGGGGCGAGGAACAAGTGCTACAGCGGCACGGCATCGAAACCGGCGAGGCCGCGTTGAAGCGCAACCGCTTGACTGTGGCGAAAGTGTTGGACGCATACAAGGCGGCGGGTTGCCCCACGGTAAAGCTGCGACCGAAAGCGCCCAGCACTGTGAAAAGCGAACTGTCATTGTTGAACCCCTTGCGCGCCTTTTTTGGCGAACGGGTTGCCACAACCTTGAAGCTGGCCGATTGCGACCTTTACCGCCACTGGCGCAACGCGGGCAGTTACACGATCATTCGCACCCGCAAAGACGGCGAGAAAATCAAAATCAAAACACAGGGCGGCGACCGTGGCGTTGACCTTGAACTAACAACCCTGAGCAACGCCCTACGGCTGGCCGTGCGCCGCGGCGAGTTGAAGCTGAACCCGCTGGCGGGCCGGACGGCTTACACCGTGGCCGCGAACGTGCGCCATTGCCGCGAGGTTGCCCCGACACCCGAAGGGCTGGCCGAGATCATCGGCTGGCTACAGCAACGCGGCGAAATGGCCGTGGCCGACCTTGTGGCGCTTCTGGCTTACAGCGGCTTGCGGATTGGCGAAGCGTTGCCGTTGACGTGGGAGGCGGTAAATCTTGGCGAAGGGCTTGTGCAAGTGAACCGCGAAAAGCACGGCTGCAATCCGTGGGTTGCGATCACGCCCGAACTGGAAACGCTGTTGCGCCGTATGCAAGGGCGGGGGGCAAGCGGGTTGCTGTTTCCGAGGCCGCACGCCCCCAGCACGCCCCGCGCGCGCCGCCCCGTTAATCTTCGAATCAAAGCGGCTTGCAAGGCGCTGGGGCTGGGGCACGTTACCCCGCACGGGCTGCGTAGCTACTTTGTTACGCAAGCGCGGCAGAGCGGCTTGACTGACGCGGAAATTGCAATGCTGATTGGCGACAAGACGGGGCCGGCAATCATTGCCAGCACTTACGGCGACTTGCGGCAAGATCACTTACTGGCGGCGGCGCGGCGCGTTCGCCATACGATTGCACCCAGCAACGAGGCCGTTTCCGGTATACCCGCCGGTATACCCGCGTGCCCCCAAGATTCACCAAGAACCCACACAACCCCACAAGTGGCGGAAGTGGCATAAGATGCTTGACGGCAAAGCATTATTGACGCAAGGTGGCACGGCTGGGGACGCGGCAGGTAAGCTTCTCAATCTGGGTACACGGGTTCGAATCCCGTTGGGGCCGCCATTTTTCTTGGTCACGGGGCTTTTTTAAAAGGTCGTTCACGGTCTAGGACAAAAACTTGTGTGCGTGCTGAACCGATGTTAGTCTTAGTTAGACAGGTGGAACTCTATGGATATTCTAATTCACACAGACGGTTTGAAACTGACGGATGCCTTGTATGACGCGATCGATGAAAAAATCGGTCGGGTCGAACAATTCGCCCCGCGGGCGATTCGGGCACGGGTGCGGATTCGCAAGGCGAGCGCGCACGCCAACCAGGCGCAATACGTTGTCCGTGTGCTGGTGGAACTCCCGGGGGATGATCTGAGTGCCGAGCAAATCGGGCCAGAGCCGATGCTGGCACTGGATATCGCTGCGGATAAGATCGAGCGCCGTCTTCGCAAACGGAAGACTGACAAGTTGGCACGGCGGAATCGCGACAGTGCCCGGGCGCGCGAAAAAGCTTGAGGCGGATTCGTCAATAGGAGCGGCTGACACATGGATAAGATCATCATCAAGGACTTGGAAGTGCAGGCGCACATCGGGGTGACCGCCGGTGAGCGGGAGCATTCCCAGAGGTTATTGATTTCCTTGGTGCTGGAACGCGACCTCGCGGAAGCAGGCCGGACCGATATG
>CAIKAP010000104.1 GCA_903825435.1 uncultured Verrucomicrobiota bacterium | reverse complement strand
GTCTTCGAGTGTAGGGAAAAGATGGCGTTGAAGATGGTGGAAGATCGCGGTCAGTTCATGCATAACTCTGAGACGCTTCCCCTTGCATCCCGTTCAAATCCATCGCCGAAAAAGCCCGCAAAAGCGAGTTTTGCAAGAACATCTATAGTTTAACATTTCCTATACGACCTATTCTCCGTAGACTTTTACGAACCATTCAGTCGACAACAGTACCATCAAGCCCTTACGACCAACGCAACCTGCTGCGTGTCTGACGTGCCCCTCAACGCCAGCGATCATGACGATCATAACGGCCGCGACCCCAATAACCGTGGTACCACATGCCGCCACGCCAATAACCACCAATCCAAATAGCACTAGGATACGGTGGCAATGCCCAATGGCCGGATACCCAGACCCAACGGAAGCCATCCCAACTCCAATACCCATTGACCCACACATAATCCGGCCCGGGGCTGGTAACGATAACTTCCTGTTGTGGCGGAGGCGGAGCCGTTGCAACCGCGGCAGGAGACGGAGGTGCTGAGTAAACCGTGTTTGATGTGTTGATCATGAAATCAATCACTTTCTCACTTACGTCAGCCGCTTTCAGATCTATGATCTCCGCTGTGCTGAGATGATAGGCTGTATGAGAACTGCGAATCTGGCTGAGAATGACTTCATCGCTCACTCCTGCCTTGGCCAAGGCCTTAATGTCAGCCAACCCAAGCGGTTGACCCTGCTCAACACGCACGAGCGTTTGCGGGTTCTGACGGCTCAAGACTTCACGCTGCTGCTGATCCATCGCATTACCGATGATCCCACCCGTGATCAGCCCGAGCACACCACCAATGGCGGCCCCAGCAGCTGTATTGTGACCTGCGTAATTACCAATAATTGCGCCCGTACCAGCGCCGAGCGCGCCTCCCATCAGGGCACCGGTCGCAGTACGGTCCGGTTGACCCGACGGGGTAGTACAGCCGCCTGCCAAAATCGCCACCGCCACCACTAAACTGCTAATTCTTATTCTTTTCATAGGACATTCCTCCTTCATTAAATCATTTAATGTTTTCAGTTTAAATCATGCACGGACGCATCTGAGGCATTCAGTTTCGTCAGTGAAAACTGTAGCATATTTCGGCACAACATTGGAAGCTTTGGAACCTCTAGGCGATTTTCACCGTTCAGGTCAACGTCAATCCTGTTTGGCCCAAAACCCAATTTGATAGCAATCTTGATACCAGCGCTCCCAAGAGAATGCTTGCTCAGTATCGGGCGAAAACTTCGAAAAGCACCGAGATGCTGTGAGACGAGAACTGGGGAGGGGTGCTACATAAAAAGATTGATAGAGCTGTGCTAACTGATAGCTTGTTGAGCGATGTGAGTGACAGGCCGCCGAAAGGCGCGGCGAATAGCATGGGGAATATCAAACAGTCTGTCGCAAATGCCGGGAACTATAACCTGCAGGTTGCTTGGCAGCTTGTGGCCACGAAACTCGATCCGACCGACGACATCGCGAAGCTCAATGGCGACGCCAAAACCCTGACCGACGAGAACCAGGAACAGGTCTTAGGTTTTACGCAATCATCTCCCGGACTTTTCCCAAGTCTTGCAGACCGAGGCACTCGACTTTCTCGTGGAGCGGATAGCCTTTCTCCCCTGGATACACCACCCATAACCGCTCCAGTTTCAGATCGTTCAACGCGATGTGCATAGACTTGGTCATGGTCGGCGCATCTTGGTACTTGAACTCAAAACCCCAGTTCTTTCCCTGAGATTGCACCAGCAAATCCAACTCCGCCCCGCGATGTGTCGCCCAGAAGTAGGCGTTCCGTTCCCCTGCCCACGAGAGTATCTGCTCCATCGCGAAGCCTTCCCACGATGCGCCCGCCTTGGGGTGCGCTTGGAGCGCCGGCAGATCGGCAATGCCCAACAATGAGTGCAGGATTCCAGAGTCACGGACATACACCTTCGGCGATTTCACCACCCGTTTGCCCACATTAATGAACCACGGTTGGAGTTGCCGCACCACATACGCCCCGCTGAGCAAGTCCAGATACTTGCGTGCAGTATGATTCGTGACCCCTAGCGACGCACCGATCTCCGACCCATTCCAGATTTGGCCGTGATAGTGCGCCACCATCGTCCAAAACCGTCGTAACACTTCCGCCGGTATATGCACACCCAACTGGGGCAGATCTCGCTCCAAAAATGTCCGCACAAAACTCCGCCGCCATTGACGGCTATCCTCATCGCTGTCCGCCAGAAACGAGGGCGGAAATCCGCCGCGCACCCACAGCCGTTCACGCTGCGCCACGCCCACCTCGGCCAAGGTGAACCCACCCATATCCACGAAGTGGATCCGTCCCGCCAAGCTGTCCGATGCCTGCCGCATCAGTTCCGGTGAGGCGCTTCCCAACAGAATAAACCGGCACGGTAACGGTCGACGGTCCGCCAGCACTCGCAACAACATCGTCAATTCAGGCCGCCGCTGGATTTCATCGAGGATCACCACACCTCGCAAGGACTCCAGCACTATCTGCGGATTCGTCAACCGCGCCTGATCGTTCGGATCCTCCAAATCGAAGTACGCCGCGCTGTGTTGCTCGCCAATCTCCCGAGCCAGCGTGGTCTTGCCGCACTGACGCGGACCGAGAATCGCCGTCACCGGACTCAATCGCAGTCCATAGGCAACCCGCTCCATCAATTCAAGTCGCAATATCATCGTCGTGTAAAATGGAATATGCCATTCCAAAATGCAATAACAATGTTCAAACTATTGATAAACAACTGAGTGCAATGTAGAACAAAATGTAAATAATACAATTTCACCGCGTCTGGCACCATCCGCAATCTTCTAAGCCGGAACTATGCAATAGGAGTTCATTGCGCATCTTGTCGAGGCGGGCGCAGCACTTCAGGCAGTTCTCGGCAATGGCCGTCCGCGTCTTCGCGATGGCTCGACACAGCAATTCGCGTTGCAGCTTTTTTGTGGATAAGTCGGACAGTTTCTTCATGCGAGGATCTCCTTACAGTGTTTGATGACGGCGTTGAGGTTGTGGGTGATGAGGTCCGGATTGACTCCGGACAATTCGCAGCGGAGCCAGACGAGGAGGAGCTTGGATAGCTTGAGCGCGGCGGTCTTGTCCTCGCGGCATTCGGCCGGCGCCCACGCGGCGCAGATCGTGGTGCGCTCCTGCGCGGGCAGATGGACGGTGAGGTCGCGCATCATGCTGTCACCCGGTACGGGTTGGCGGAGTGGGCCTTCCACGCGGCATCGAACGCTGCCCACGCGGTCAGTCCCTCCTCTTTCATGTCCTCGCGCATCTCGGCGAGGACGCCTTTCAACGTGCCGAGATGGCCGCAGTTTGGCTTGTTGGCGATTTCGCGCGCGAGGTCCAGCAGGCTCGGCGGCGGATCCGTGACGTATTCGCCGACGAGCGCGGCGATCTCGGCCTGGTTGAAATGTTTGGCCTTGCCGACCGCGCCCACGGTGATCTCGCGCCCGACGAGCCGCTTCAACTGGGCGTTGCGGATCCGCAGCCGCGACGTCGTGCCGTCAATCGTCTTGCGGAGGTCTTCGTTCGCGGCGCAGACTATCGGCACACCGGACTTCTTGTGGAGAAGAAAAAAGAATTCGAGCGCATCGAGTTGGAGGCAATGCGCATCGTCGAGTAGCAGAATGAGGTTGGTATCGGCGAAGAATTTGCAAAGCTGCTCGGTCGGCGAGTTGGCGTCGGGCAACTTCTGCCGGTGTAGCGCGCTCAACAGCATCTTGCGCGCGGCCCACTTGTCATTCAGCGTCGGGAAAATATCGAACATCAGCGCCGATTCGGAATAGACCTCGCGGAACTGTTTCAGCGCGCGGGATTTTCCCAGGCCAGCTTCGCCGTAAATGATGACGATGGTCTTCAACGCGAGCGCGCGCTGGCAGGCGTGGAACACCTGCTCGGTTACCATCGTCTCGACGAATTGACCGGCTGGCTTGTGGGCGCCATCCTGCAACTCGCTCCGGCTTCGCAGTTGCTCGACGCCTCGCTCGATCCGGTCGAGCGTATCCGCCGAACCGGCGTAGTTTGATTTGGTCCATGTCAGGATCACCGATCCGCTGAGCGGTTCCTTGCCGCCGATCTGCTTGCCCAGTTCGTCCCACGTCCAATGTTTTGCGTTTTTGGCGCGCAGGCTTATCGTCCAGGCGACGAGCGATGGATTCGACGGACGGTGCGCCTCGCGCTTCTTCGGTGTGGTATCAGCAACCGGCTCTTGAGCGGCTGTAAGGGTCTCCATGATGTCTCCTATTAAGCGGTTTCTAATTGGCTTTTCCGGCGCTTCAAATCGGCCAGGCTGAGCCGTTGACGTGAGCGGCGTTCCAGAACGGTGTCGCGCTCGATTGTCGCCGCGGCGCTCTGTCGCCGCGTCCGTTCGACGGCATCGCCAATCTGTGCGGCGGGGGAAACTAGCCGGCGCGGAGAAGAGAGAGCCTCCGCGCCGGTGGCGGGCGAATCGGCGTACACAACCCCGCGCGTGTGAGTCGCGGGGTCCTTGGAGTGTGGCGCCGCGGCAGAAGCCGGTTCGGCGGGCGCCCGCCCGGTGGCGAAATTGTGGCGAGACGAGTCCACCCCCGTGGTCGTCTCGCCGTCCCCGATGCGAACATCGGGGCAGACCGCGCCGGGTGCCGATTGCGGCGTGGGCGCGGGAAATTCTCTCGCCATGTTGATCCGGTCGCGGTTGCGTTGTTTGCGGCCGGTCTCGTCGGCGGTTGTCTGCTGGTGAATCCGGTCGAGTTTTCGACGCGCCGCGCGGTACGGTATCTCGGTGCGTTCGCGCTCGGCAGATTGCGCGGCGGTGTCGAGCATGTCGGGCATCGTATCGGCGGGTAAGGTGTCCCAGAGCGCGCCGTTCTCTTTCATGACGTGGATGCAGACCGGGGCTTCGGGGTCGTAGCGGAACATGACGATCTTGCCGACGTTCGCGTCCTCGAAGATCGGACTTGCGGGCGACCAATAGATGTTCGATTGCTCCGAGATCGGGTGCTTGAACTGGATGCCGTCCTTCGTGACCGTGCGCGTCGCGCTGTCGGTCAACAGCAGGAAGATCAGATCCTCGCGCAACGGCACCGGCGCGCCGTAGATCCGGCAACGGATCATGTCCTCCTCGTCGGGCGAACAGGCGATCTTGCGGTGTTTGATCTCGGACGGTGTTGGTGAATCAACAGCGGTGGTGGTTGCTTCGGCGGTTAGCATGTGACGTCCTTCCAGTTCTGGATTTGATCGGACCATTGTTGTGTGACGTGGTGAAAGCCCTGCATCTGGTGGCCGCGCTGTGCGTTGTAGGCGATGAAGATCTCACCGAGCGCAGCGTGTACCTCGTTGGCCCAGAGCAGTGGGAACTCCAAGTGAAGACGCCCGCCGCTGGCGAACATCAGCGCGGCCAGCGCCTCGGCCTCGGCGGAAACGCTGCCTTTTTCCGGCCGGCTCCTCTGGCCGACAAACCCCAAGTTCGCCGGTTGAATGCCGTACTTGTTGCCGCGCTGGCCGGGCAACATCTTCGTCAACTCGTGGATTTTCTTCGCCAGTGACTCGACGATGGCTTTGCCGCGCGGGTTGCCGCTCGATGCGTCGGGCGCTGCACCGAGCCAACTCCGGCCCCGGATCATCTCCGTGCGGTGGATGATGACGCGCCCGTCCAGGTACAACTCGAAATCCGCAATGCTGCGCGGCGACAACGCCAGCGAGCCGCGCTCCAGGATGATATGCGTCGGCCCCACGGCGCACAGACCGCAGACGCGAAGCCCGCGCAGGATCAGGTTCCGAACGTCGCGTTCCAACAGGCCGTCGCCAGGCCGCAATGTGTACGCCACCACTCGCCGCGTTCCCCATTCCATCATCACATAGACTTTCAACTTCGTCGTGTAGCCGGGATCACCGTAAAGGCAGACGATCTCCAACTCGACATCGTCCGCCGTGTACAACTGCCCCGGCGCGAGACAGGCCGAATTCCGAACCATGTGTTTCAACGCGTTCCGGCCAGAGAACACGCCCTCGGTGCCGATCTTTTTCACGGGCGAATTCTTCTTCGGCAAAATCTTGTAGAGCAGATTCGACGACCACGGGAACGCCGGCGCCGATGCCGGCACGGGCTTGCTCGCGTGATGCAACGCCCACCATTCGCGCCAGTCGCCCGTGCCGCCCGCGTCCGGCACCAGCCGCTCGCCCGCCGCCCAGCGGCGCTTCATCTCGGCGATGCCCGCGCTGTTGTTGCGCACACCTTTCAACGTCGCCAGCCGGTTCAACTCCCGCGCCACGTCGTCGGGTATGTCCTTCATCTTCGCCGGCCGGTACTGTCGAACGCAAGAGACGGGCGACTGATTCTGTTTCCACCGGTCCCACCAGCGCCGCACGGTCGCGCCATTGCCGGCAGAATCGCCCCAGGCAAAATCCAACATGAAACTCGTGCCGTCACTGAGCCGCAATTCCATGCCGTGGTTCTTTTCCGAGGCCGACTTCAACGTCGCTTGGATGCGCGCGCCCTTATCAATCGCGTTCTCCGCCTGCTGGAAAATCCGATGCAACGCCAGCGCGCGGACTTGTTCTTTCTCCGGATAATCGGCTAACTGAGGCACAAGTCGGCCCTCCTTTGTTCGGATTCACGCCACGCCTTGACCGTGGCCTTCGTCACCGTCTCGCCGTCCAGCGTCAACTCACCCGTCTCCGTCAACACGCCGAGATCATCGAGCGCCGTGATCAACGCCATCACCAGCATCCCACCCGTCTTGTCGTCCAACGGCCAGTCTCCGACGTTCTTGAACTGCTCGACGAACTTGAACACGCGCACGACCGCCGCCGTCTTGCATTCCGCGTCGTGCGTCGCAAACGGGTCAATGCCACAATGCGGACACGCGTCGTGCTTGTTCGGCACCTCCTGTTTGCACGAGAAACAGAACATCTTCGCCTTCCGTTTCCCGCCCGCCGTCCGCAACCCCAGATCAAGCTCCAACTGCCGCCGCGTCTTCCCATCCGTCGCCGCCGCGATCTCACCGGCGAGGAGTTTCATGACTCGTTGCTCACAACCACCGGTTGAAATGGTTGTGAGCAACGGGAGCTTGGACTCGAACGATTCCACCAGCTTCATCCAACGCCAGATCGTCGTGTGGCTGACCTCTTTGCCGCACGATTCAACCCATTGCCCGAACTCCTGATCCGCCGGCAACGCGCGGCGCGCTTCGAGCGCGGCCTTGCCCGCAAGCCAAACGTGGACTTCGGCGAGTTGTTTCTCGGCCACGCACTTCGCTGCGTGCTTGTGCCCCGCCTTGTAGTGCGCGAGCAGATCGCGGCGGAGTTGCGCGAGCAGTTTCCCCGGCCGCGCCGGTCCGAGCATGGTTGGCGGTCCGACTTGTTTGATGCCGGTTATCATGGCTAGTCGGCGAATTGGTAGATGCCGCGGAACAGGTAAAAGCCGGTGTGGCCGGTCCGCCGCATTTCACGCAGCGAGTCGGCCATGTTCTTCAGGAAATCCGGGGCGAGATTCGGATCGTCGGCCCGGTCTGGTGAGCACTCGGCCATCGCCGGATCAACGTGGCTGACTTCACCACCGATAGCGTACCGGATTGGAGGCGGCTTCATCATAACTCCTCCTTGTGTTCCGGTTTTGTTCCGGCGGCACCGCATAGCGTCAACGGCGCGACCGTCTCGATTGGGATTGTGGGAAAGAAATCTACCACCGCACCACGAGAAACGATTATCGCCGTCTTCTCGGTGAGCGATTTTTGCTCGGCAAATTGGACGTGCGCCAATCCGCGGTCGGCGCAGACGTTAAAGGTGATATTTACGCAGCCGAATCGGTCGGCCAACATCTGACTCACCTGTTTCAACAGTAGCCGCTGATCCGGACTCACGCGACGGTCTGCGCTCACGCCGCGCCGCCTTTCGTGGTTGCCGGGTCGGGTGCCGGCGTGGCAGAATGCGAGCGAATGGAATTATTGCCCGTCCTCGTTTCGAATGGCGCCAGCGCCGCGTGGACGATCAGCCCGAAGATCGCCAGTTCGCCAATTAAAGACACGGTCAGCAGCGCCGCCACCCAGCCCGCACCGCCGTCGCCGATCCGCCGCGCGTTCGCGCGCACGTTCCGGTCGCACATCGTGGAGATATCGGGGACCGGGTTCATGCCGCCCTCGCTTTCACGATTTGACCGCGAACGAGCCTCAGCAGCCTCAGCACTTTGGAGGTTTCGATCTTTGCGCGATCCGTGCAAAGATCCCGGCCCACATCGAGCCATTGTTCCGCCAATAACAGTTTGCGACGCGCACGTTTTTTCATGCCGCCACCGCTTGCTTGGGGCGCAAGCCGAGTTTTTCCCGAACAGCGTTCCGGATGAACTTCGACCGGTCGCTATCTTCCTTCACAACGGCGGCGTCGATGACGGGCATTATTTCGCTCGGAAACCAAATCAGAATTGGCTTCGATTTCCTTTGCTGAACAGCTCCTCGTTTCATAGCTGGGTGTATATGCTGAGTTAATAAACCTTGCAAGAAAAATCTTTCATTATTTTTTAGTTGGGTGTATATGGACTACATGCCAGGCCAAAGAGCACCCGGTCAAAAGTCGGTATTGATTATGATGCGAGATGAATTTCTCGCGCAGATCGATGGCCAACTCACGAAGGCTGGCTATCCCGACCGCTCAAGTTTCATCCGTGACGCCGTCTATGAAAAGTTACGGAAGCTCGGTTATTCCCTGCCTCCTTCGATGAAAACCCCGCCCTCGCGTGCTGGTAAGGGTGGTCGTCGGAAGAAGCCCTGATTGGGCTGTCGTTTAGCTGCAATAATCGCTATTCAAAGCGCCTTCAAACCCTGTTCCACACGTCGCATCCCGGACTCTGCTCAGTCCTACGGCGCGATCCGAAGTGGAGCCAGATCAGCGCCGTGCTTCATGGCGGCGACAAGATCCGCAGCCTTCAAACCTTGAAACGCTCTGCGGAGAAAGGCTTGGCCGCTGGCAGTGGCTTCGGCGGACACTTCCGTGCCGTCCAG
>CAIKAP010000103.1 GCA_903825435.1 uncultured Verrucomicrobiota bacterium | reverse complement strand
TCGAGTGTAGGGAAAAGATGGCGTTGAAGATGGTGGAAGATCGCGGTCAGTTCATGCATAACTCTGAGACGCTTCCCCTTGCATCCCGTTCAAATCCATCGCCGAAAAAGCCCGCAAAAGCGAGTTTTGCAAGAACGTCGGAAGAGAAAGGTAATCTGTCTTTGCCAGACTGTCAGCCGGATGGTGAGACGGTGACAGGTTGTCAACCAACCACAGCGCGGCATACAGAAAAACAAAACGCGTCACTATCTCTATCTGATTTGCAGCAAGTCTCTTGCATCATTTTTCTCGTAGGCGCTTCGAAGGTGGCAAGCCTATTGCTAAAGGCAAATGGCTGGCAATGATTATCTATTGCACAACACGGATGAACACGGCACAGGATATTCACGACTTCGCGGTCGGGAACTCTCACAAGCCATTGCCCAATGGTATACGCTTCGCCATCGTCACCAACACGGGCTTTCGCAGCATCAAGGCCACCGATGCCGATGCCCGTTTCTGCCTCGATCCCATCGAGGCTTCGGCGAAGTTGCTCCCGGCCGCGATCCTTTCAGAAGCAGAAAACAATTTCACCACTAGGAGAACTGTCGTCGGGTCTCGAACTATCACAAACGGGGTGAAACAACAGCGGTCCGTCGTGCGATCCCCCGGTGGGGGCTTACCTAAAACAGGCAGCGGTTAGGACATGGACAACACCCCTGTCTTGGAGTGGATTGCGAACGCCAGTGATGGTCGCAAGGTGACACTGGCCCAGTTGCTCGTCTATGAACTGCGCGTGCGCGACGCCATGCACAAAGACCCGGTCACCGCCCGCCCTTCCGACTCGCTCCGCAGCATCCAGAACCTGATGAAAACACACCGCATTTCCGGTGTGCCCATCACCCAGGACGCCCAACTCCTCGGCATCATCAGCATCGAAGACATCATCAATGCCCTCGACAAAGGCCACATCAACGAGCCATCCGACAAATGGATGACATCCACCCCGGTTACCTTGCGCGACCACTACACACTGGTACGGGCCGTCGCCGAGTTCGACCGCCACGGTTTTGGGCGGTTCCCCGTTCTCGACGCTTGCGAGCGGCTTGTCGGCATCATCACTCGCGGCGACATCTCCAACGCCCTCGTCCATCACCTCGAAAAACGCGCCGAGGAAGCCGTCGCCCACGAAGCTGTGCTCGTCGCCGAGCGTCAGGCCGACGAAAAGGTCCAGCGCGTCGTCCTGCGTACTCCCATTAAGTCCGGTGACTTCGACAGCGCCGGCAGGGTCTCGCAACGGATGCGCGAAGTACTGCGCGAGCGCGGGATTGACCCCGACGCCCGCCGGCGCGCGGCGATTGTGGCGTACGAGGCGGAGACGAACATCATCATCCACTCGATTGGCGGGGAGTTGCGGGCGGTGATTGAGATGGAGCGGGTGACGATTGACGCGATTGACCAAGGGCCGGGCATCGAGAAGGTGGAACTGGCGATGGAGGAAGGCTGGTCCACTGCCGGGCCGATGGCACGCCAGCTCGGGTTTGGCGCCGGTATGGGGCTGCCAAACATGAAGAAATGTTCAGATCGGTTCGAAGTGCGGTCCGAGCTGGGAATCGGGACACATTTGCACGCGGAGATAGATTTGAAAAAGGCGGAGTCAAAAACATGAGTACGAGGCCGATGAAAATTCAGCAACTGCTGGAGCTGTTGCAGGCCGAACTGTTGACCGGCAGCGCCGACGGGCAGATCCACGGCTGTTACGTGGGCGACCTGCTCAGCGACGTGTTGGCCAGCGCCAAGCCCGACGTGCTCTGGATCACCATCCAGGTCCACCGCAACGTCGTCTCCGTCGCCAGCATGAAGGATATTTCCGCCGTGTTGATCACGCGTGGGCGGAAACAGGACCCGCAAACCCTTGCCGAGGCTGAGGGCGCCGGGGTGACCGTGTTGAGCACCCCGTTGAGCGCCTACGAAGCCGCCGGCAGACTTTGGGAGGTAGGATTACGATGAGCCAGAACACACTCAGTGACGTCGCCGGCAAAGCGGCGCTTGAAACTTCGCACCCGAGCGGCGACCCGCGTTTCGCGGACCTCGACCGCACCATCGCCAATTACAACGCCGAGCCGACGGCATTGATTCAGGTGCTCCACGCGGCGCAACAAATGTTCGGTTTCCTCAGCGCCGACGTGATTCGTTACGTCGCCACCGCGCTGAAATTGCCGGTGTCGCACGTGTACGGTGTCGTGACGTTTTACAATTTCTTCACGATGGTGCCGCGCGGCAAACACCAGATCATGGTTTGCCGCGGCACGGGCTGTCACGTTCGTGGCGCCACGCAGGTTCTCGAATCGCTCGAAAAGGAACTCGGCATCAAGGAAGGCGAGACGACCAAGGACAATCGTTTTAGTCTGAGCACCGCGCGTTGTATCGGCGCGTGCGCGCTCGCGCCCGCGGTCTCCGTTGGCGATGATGTGTACGGCAAGCTCACGGCGGACAAGGTCAAGGAACTCGTGAAGTCCGACCTGAAGAAATATGTTTGAGGAGCTGTCACTGCACATTCTTGACATCGCCATGAATTCCATTGCCGCCAACGCACGCACCGTCGAGATCAGCATCCTGGAAAGCCAGCGACGCGACCGGCTCGTGTTGCGCGTCAGCGACGACGGTCGCGGCATGGATGCAGTGCTGCTGGAAAAAGTTTTGACCAAGCGCATCACGACGAAGGCCACGCGTAAGAAAAATATCGGCCTCGGTCTCGCGTTGCTCCGGCAGACTGCCGAGATGTGCGACGGATATTTTCACGTTCGCAGCGCGGCGGGCAAGGGCACGCGCATCACCGCCTCGATGCGGCTCGGTCACGTTGATCGTCCACCGCTCGGTGATATCAACGGGACGATTCTTTCGCTGTGCGCGGCGAGCGCCGACGCGGATGTGCGGTTGCGGTATCGCACCGACACGGATGAATTTCGTTTCAGCTCGAAGGAGCTGAACTAAAACAAGAGGTCCACGCATGAACCTGGAACAACTCAAGCAACTCAAAGACAAAGCACAGAAACAAATCAACCTTCGCGAGGGCGGTAAGAAATATCGCATCGTTGTCGGCATGGGCACCAGCGGCGTCGCCGCCGGTGCGCGCGAGATTATGACGACGATGCTCGACCAAATTGACAAGAGCGGGATTCACGATGTTGAAGTCTGCGCGACGGGCGAGATCGGCATGGTGGACGCCGAGCCGAGCGTGCGCGTCGAGGAAGCCAGCGGCGAGAAGACGGTTTACGGCAACGTCACGCTCGACGACGCCCGCAAAATTATTACGGAACACATTCGAAAAGGCCACAAGGTCGAAGGCATCGCCATCGGCCGCCGCAAGGATCAGGAGTAATCGTCATGGCTATGGTTCGCACACACGTTTTGCTTTGCACGGGCACCGGCTGCACCAGCTCGGGCAGCTACGCCACTCGCGACGCGATGAACGCCGAGTTGAAGAAACACGGCCTCGAAGGTGAAGTCCAAGTCATCGAGACCGGTTGCATGGGACGCTGCGATCTCGGTCCCGTTGCGCTCGTTCATCCCGATGGCACTTTTTATAAAGGTGTCATCGCTGGTGAAGTACCGGCGCTGGTCAAGGAACATTTCCTCAAGGGCCGACCTTACCAAAAACTTTTACCGCGCGATCCGGTCACCGAGAACATTATCGCGACGCAACAGGATTTTGCGTTCTTCAATCTCCAGACCCGCATTGTCCGCGCCAACAGTGGCATCATCAATCCCGAAAACATCGAGGAATACATCGCGCGCGACGGTTACGCTGCGCTCGGCAAAGTCCTCACCGAGTTGAAGCCTGAGCAAGTCATCGCCGAGATCAAATCCAGCGGTTTGCGCGGACGCGGCGGCGCCGGTTTCCCGACGGGCGTGAAATGGGAACTGATGGCGAAGGTACCAGCTTCGCCGAAGTACGTTATCTGTAACGCCGACGAAGGCGACCCAGGCGCGTTCATGAACCGCTCCGTCCTCGAAGGCGACCCGCACAGCGTGCTCGAAGGCATGATGATCGGCGCGTACGCGATGGGCGCGAACCGCGGATTCATTTACATCCGCGCCGAATATCCACTCGCCATCAAGCGTCTCCAGATCGCCATTGAGCAATGCTACAAGTACGGCATGCTCGGAAAAAATCTTTTCGAGACCGGTTTTAATTTTGACATCGAGATTCGTATTGGTGCTGGCGCGTTTGTCTGCGGCGAAGAAACCGCGCTCATGCGTTCCATCGAAGGTCGTCGTGGCCAGCCGATGCCGCGTCCGCCGTTCCCGGCGCAGCGCGGACTCTGGAACAAGCCGACCAACATTAATAATGTCGAAACCTGGTCCACCGTTCCGGTCATCATCCGCAAAGGCGGCGCGTGGTATTCGACCATCGGCACCGAGCGCACCAAAGGCACAAAAGTTTTCGCGCTCGCCGGTAAAATTCGTAACACCGGTCTCGCCGAAGTTCCGCTCGGTACAACGCTCCGCGAAATTGTTTTTGAAATCGGCGGCGGCTGTCCCGATGGCAAACAATTCAAAGCTGTCCAAAGCGGCGGCCCTTCCGGCGGCGTTATTCCGCCGCAACACCTCGACACGCCCGTTGAGTACGAGTCGCTCCAGAAACTCGGATCGATCATGGGGTCCGGCGGTCTCGTCGTTATTGACGAAGATTCCTGCATGGTGGACTTCGCCCGGTTCTTCCTCGAATTCTGCTGCGACGAATCCTGCGGCAAATGCCCGCCGTGTCGCGTCGGCACGAAACAGTTATTGAACCTCCTCGAAAAAATCTGTCGCGGCGAAGGCGAACTCGAAGACCTCGACAAACTCGAAGCGCTCAGCCATGTCGTGAAGGAAGCGAGTCTCTGCGGCCTCGGCCAGACCGCGCCGAACCCGGTGTTGACGACGTTGCGCTATTTCCGTCACGAGTACGAGCAGCACATTCGCGAGAAACGCTGCGTTGCCGGTGCGTGCGGCGCGTTGCAGCTCTCGCCGTGCGAGAACACCTGCCCGCTGAACATGAACATCCCGGCGTTCCTCCAGTTGCTGAAGGAAGGCCGACCCGATGCCGCGTTCGAGCAGGTCATCATGGACAATCCGTTGCCGTCCTCGACCGGCCGCGTCTGCCAGCATCCGTGCGAGATTCGTTGCCGTCGCGCGCAGGCCGACGCTTCCGTCAATATGCGCGAGACGCATCGTTATATTGCCGACGCCGCGTACGATAGCGATATCGCGAAGATAGTTTTGAAACGCATTCTTTCCCGCAAGAAAAAATCCAGCGGCAAGAAAGTTGCCGTCGTCGGCGCGGGGCCTGCCGGACTCAGCGCGGCATTTTATCTCTCATTGCTCGGCCACAACGTCACCGTTTACGAGGGCGCGGCGGACGCGGGCGGTATGTTGCGCTACGCGTTGCCGGAATACCGGCTACCGAAGAGCGTCGTGGACAAGGAAGTTGATTTTATCGCCAAGGTCGGCGCGAAATTCAAATTCAACGCGAAGCTCGGCAAGAATCTTCACCTCGACAAGCTCGCAAAAGATAACGACATCGTTTTCCTCGCGCTCGGCACGTGGGAAGAACAATCTCTCGGCGTGCCCGGTGATGATGCTAAAGCCGTCCGTTCCTCGCTCGCGTTTCTCAATGAGAGCGCGCTCGAAGTCGGCAAGAAACTTCATATCGGTCCGAAGGTCATCGTCATCGGCGGCGGCAACTCCGCGATTGATGCGTCGCGAACGGCGTTGCGGCAAGGTCACGATGTTACCATCGTTTACCGTCGCAGCCGCGAAGACATGCCCGCGATTCCGCAGGAGACCGAGGAAGCGCTCGAAGAAGGCGTCAAGCTCGTCACGATGGCAGCGCCGCTGCGCGTCATCACCGACAAGAACGGCAACGTCACCGGCCTCGAAGTCGCGAAGACGGTGCCCGGCAAATTCGATTCCAAAGGTCGTCGCGCGCCCGTGGTGACGAAGGAAACTTACGTCATTCCGTGCAACACGATCATCAAGGCGATTGGCGAACGGCCCGACAGCGAGTTGACGAAGTCGCTCGGTCTCGACACGACTTCGTGGAAGAGTTTGAAGGTTGACCCGTGGACGATGCAGACGAGCAACCCGAAGATTTACGCCGGCGGCGATTACGTCACCGGCGCGGCGAACGTTTCCACCGCGATGGGCTGGGGCAAAAAAGCGGCCAAGATGATTGACCGCCAGTTGACCGGCCTCGACCGGTTTGAGGAATTGTGGCCGAAGCTGGAATACGAGAACGCGGTCCCGCCCGCCTCGCAAGGCGGCGCGCGCAACCCGGCGCGGCTGATCCCGGTCGAGCAACGCCGCGGCACGTACGTCGAAGTGTCGCCGACCTTCACCGAATGGCAGGCCAAGTCGGAATGTTTCCGTTGCCTGCGCTGCGACGTCAAGACTGTCACGGAGGCGAAGTAACCATGATTGCGCCAAAGAAAATCACCCTCACCATTGACGGCAAACTCTGCGAAGGCGAAGCCGGCCAGACAATCCTGGAAATCGCACGCACCAACGGCGTGGTCATCCCCACGCTCTGTTACATGAAAAATCTTACGCCGTGGGGCGGTTGTCGCCTCTGCATCGTCGAGATCGAAGGCAGCCCGAAGATTGTTCCGTCCTGCACGACGCCCGCGCAGGAAGGCTCGAAGGTCAACACCAAGACCGACCGGCTCGTCGGCCTCCGCAAAGCGACGCTCGAATTGCTCTTCAGCGAGCGCAATCATTTCTGCCCGATGTGCCAGCTCAACAAAGGCGATTGCGGCCTCCAGCATCAAGGCCTCGCCCACGGCATCACCGGCATCCGCTATCCGTATCTTTATCCCGCGATGCCGGTGGATGTGACGGCGAAATATTTCGGCATGGATCAAAATCGCTGCATCCTCTGCACGCGGTGCGTCCGCACCTGCGACGAACAGGAAGGCGTCCACACACTCGACGTCGCCAAGCGTGGCATCAAGAATCAGGTCGTCGTGGACATGAACGGCACGTTCGGCGAATCAACGACCTGTACGCAGTGCGGCGCGTGCGTCGCCAATTGCCCGACCGGCACACTCTTCGACAAAGCCAACGCGTTCCGCGGCCAGCTCGTCAGTTGCCAACAAGTGTTGACGACTTGCACCGAGTGCTCCGTCGGTTGCGGCCTGAAAGTTTTCACGAAAGAATCCCGCGTCGTGAGCGTCTGGGGCGATCCCGATTCGCTCGTCAACAAAGGTCATCTCTGCGTCAAAGGCCGTTATCAAACTTGGGCCGAGCCGCGCGAACGTATTATCACGCCGCTCATCAAAGGCAAACCGGCCACATGGAAAGAAGCGCTCGCCGCCATCCGCAAAGCCAGCGACGCCGCCAAAAAAACGGAACGCGCATTACTCGTCGCGCCGCGCGTCACCAACGAGACCGCGCAGACAATCGCCAAACTCGCCGGTAAAATCGGACGCATCGCCAGCTACGTTGGTAGCAACGAAGCCGCGTTCGTCGCGAAGCCGGAGTACAGCGCCAACGCGATGGTGAAATTACCGGACGCCGACGCCATCATCATCATCGGCGGACAACCGAGCCGCGACAACGGCGTTGTCGCCGCCACGATTCGCACGACCGTCCGCAAACGCGGCGCGAAGCTGTTCATCTTCCTCGCACCGACAACCAATCTCGACCAGTACGCCAACGTGAGCGCGCCGACGCCAAGCCAGGACGAATCGTTCTGGAACGATGTTGCCGCAAAACTTGCCGGAGTCCAACGTCCCGCCGTCGTGTGCGGTCCGGATGTTACGACTGCCGACGGTAAAGCTGTACTCGCTCGGATTACAAAAATTCTCGCAGACCGCTCGCCGTTGATGGTGGGCGTGCCGGTCAGCGCCAACGCGATGTCGCTCGCATGTTCCGGAATTGTTCCGGTGGAAAATGTCGGCGCGTGGCTCGCGGAAAAACCGGTAAAATTCCTGCACATCGTCGCCAGCGACGCGCCCGACGGCGGCGCGCGGTTGTTGGAAGACAGCGCCGTGGCCGCGCAGTTGAAGCAAGCCGGCTGCGTCGTGGTGCAGGCCAGCTATAAATCGGCGTTGACCGACGCGGCGACGGTTGTGTTGCCCGCCGCGATCTGGTGCGAGAAGACCGGCACCGTCACGAACTTTGAAGGCCGTCAATTGCCCGTGCGCTCCGTGTTGGCCGTGGCCGGTGAAGCGCGCGAGGATGGAACGATTTTGGAGAGTGTTTTCGCATGAGCAAAACCCCTGTGAAAAAATCAACGAAGAAGCCCGCGGCCAAACCCGTCGTCGCAGCCGCCGCGCCGAAGGTGAAAGTGGCGACGATGTGGTTGAGCGGCTGTTCGGGCTGTCACATGTCGTTCCTCGACCTCGACGAACGGTTGGTGGACCTGAGCAAGCTCGTGGAGATTTTGTTCAGCCCGATCGTGGATACGAAGGTCAAGGACATGCCGTACGTGGACGTCGGCATCGTCGAGGGCTGCGTCAACAACACCGACCAGGAACACGAGTTGAAGATGCTGCGCGAGCGTTGCAAGCTGCTGATCGCGCTCGGCGATTGCGCCGTGACCGGTAATGTACCGGCGTTGCGAAATCAGTTTACGTTGAAGGACTGTCTCATCCGCGCGTACGAGCAGGCCGAGAGCAACAAGATTTGCTGCATTCCGAACGATCCGGTTGTTCCGAAACTTTACCCGAAAGCCCGTCCCCTCGCGGAAGTAGTGAAGGTGGATGTGTCCATTCCCGGCTGTCCGCCCGACGCCGACACGATCTGGTTTGCGTTGACTGAATTGCTTGCGGGACGGATGCCGCAATTGAACGAGAAGAATATGAGGTACGACTAGAATGACCAGCAACACCATCCTCATCAATCCCGTGACCCGCATCGAGGGCCACGCGAAGATCACCATCCACCTCGATGCCCGCGGCGAAGTGGACGACGCGCGTTTCCACGTCGTCGAGTTCCGCGGTTTTGAAAAATTCTGCGAAGGCCGTCATTTCACCGAGATGCCGAACATCACGCCGCGCACGTGCGGCATCTGCCCGGTCAGCCATTTGCTCGCGAGTGCAAAAGCGTGCGATGTCATCGTCGGCCGCGAAATTCCGCGCACGGCGAAAATGTTGCGCGAGTTGATGCACATGGGGCAGATCATCCAGTCGCACGCGCTCAGCTTTTTCCATTTGAGCGCGCCGGATATGTTGCTCGGCTGGGACAGCGATCCGCTCAAACGCAATGTCATGGGCTTGATCGAGCAGCAGCCCGCCATCGCCGTCAAAGGCGTCCGACTCCGCAAGTACGGTCAGGAAATGATCAAGCTCGTCGCCGGTCGGAAGATTCATCCGGATTTCCCGGTGCCCGGTGGCGTGAACAAAGCGCTCACGATTGAGCAACGCGACACGATGCTCGCCGGTATGGCCGAGGCATTTGAGCATGTGCAGTTCGCGCTCGATTTATTGAAAGGGTATCACGCGAAGAATCTCGCCGAGGTTGAAGACTTCGGTAATTTTGATTCCAATTACATGGGACTCGTCCAGCCGGATGGCGCGTTGGAATTGTACGACGGCAATCTCCGGTTTGTAAACGCGAAGGGCGAAGTCATTCACGATCAGATTCCGCCGTCGAAATATTTGGATTACGTCGGCGAAGCGGTGGAGCCGTGGAGCTACATGAAGTTTCCGTTTATCGCGCGGATCGGGTATCCGCAGGGAATGTATCGCGTTGGTCCGCTCGCGCGCTTGAACGCGTGCAGCCACATCTCGACGCCGAAAGCGAACGCCGAGTTGAAAGTGTGGCGCGAGAAACGTCGTGCGCAAAGCAGCTCGTTCTATTATCACTGGGCGCGTCTCATTGAAATTTTCTACGGACTCGAACGAGCTAAACAATTGCTCGACGATCCGCAAATCACGAGCACCGACATTCTCGTGTCGAATCAACCGCAAAATCCGGTCGGCGTCGGCATCGTTGAGGCGCCGCGCGGCACGCTCATCCATAATTATTGGGTGAACAAGGACGGTCGCGTTGAGAAAGTGAACCTGATCGTTTCGACGGGCCACAATAATTTGGCGATGAACAAAGGCGTTCAACACGTCGCACGAAAATATGTGAAGGCGAAAAAACTTCAGGAAGGCATGCTCAACCGGGTCGAGGCGGTCATCCGTTGTTACGATCCGTGCTTGAGCTGTGCGACACACGCTGTCGGTAAAATGCCGATGGTTGTTGAGCTGATGGACGCTGATGGCGCGGTGGTTGATACACTGCGGAAATAACAATGACGAAGACCTTAGTCATCGGTTACGGTAACGACAGTCGCAACGACGACGGCGCAGGCTGGTTTGTTGTTGGCGAACTGGCGAAGCGGAATCTGTCGGGCGTGACGCTGGAAACGGCACACCAACTCGAAGTGGATTTCGCCGAAGTCGTCCGTGATTATGACCGTGTGATTTTTGTTGATGCCGCGATTCCGGAAAGTCCGGAGCCGTGGTGGAGCGAGGAAGTCGAACCGGGATTTCACAGTCACGCCGTCGCGCATTTTATGTCGCCGTGCGACGTGCTCGGTTTGTGCCGGACGCTTTACGGCGAGACGCCGCAGGGCATGTTGTTCAGCATTCGCGGCAGTGATTTTAATTTCGGAATGGAATTGTCGCCGGAAACGCGGCAGTCGGCCTTGGAAGTTGTCGAACGGATCGCCGAGTTGGTTTTAGAGGCGGAAGTCGTTCATGCATGAAATGAGCATCGTCGAGTCGCTCGTGGAGTCAGTGCAACAGGAAACACGGGCGTATCCCGGTGCGCGTGTCGCGACAGTGCGCGTGCGCGTGGGCAAGTTGCGACTCGTGGTGCCGGAAGTGATGGAGACGTGTTACGCGGCGGCGACGCTCGACACGCCGCTGGCGGGTTCGCGGCTGGAACTGGAACAAGTCGCCGCGACAGCGCGCTGTCCGCAGTGTCAGAATGAGTTTGCGGTGGAAGAACAATGGTTTGAGTGTCCGAAGTGTCACGCGGCAGGCGGGGAGTTGTTGACCGGACAGGAACTGGATTTGGTGAACATTGAACTCGAGGAGTGTTGCAGTTGCGGCGCCGCGTAGGCGCCGAGGAGAATAAACATGGCAATCAAACAAACAATCAAGTACGACTCGGAACGCGACAAGAGTTTCCCGCAGGAAATCATGTCGCGCCCCGGTTGTGAAAAGCTTTACGGCTGCATCCAGTGCGGCACCTGTTCGGCGACCTGCCCGGTCAGCACGTACATGGATTACACGCCGCGGCAGTTGATGGCGTTGACGCGCGCGGGCTTCAAGAAGGAGGCGCTCGGCAGCCTGACGATCTGGCTGTGCGCGTCCTGCTACGCCTGCACCGTCGAGTGCCCGAAAGAAATCAAGATCACCGACATCATGTACGCGCTCAAGCGCCAGGCGATCCAGGAAGGCATCTATCCGAAACGCTTCCCGATCCCGGTCCTCGCGCGCGAGTTCTACAACATGGTCCGGTCGAAGGGCCGCGTGACGGAGAATTTCCTCGCGGTGATGATGTTCCTGAAATCCAACCCGATCGCGGCGATCAAGACGTGGAAGCTCGGCTTGAACCTGATGCGGACGGGCCGGTTTGCTTACAAGTTGGACAGCATGAAACAGCCAGCCAAGATGGCCACCTTGCTTGACAAGGCCGACACCGGCTGGAAAGGAGGCGCACGATGAAGTTCAGTTATTTTCCGGGCTGCTCGCTGAAAGGCAGCGGACGGGCCTATGAAGAATCTCTCCTGCCGGTGCTCTCTGCGCTCGGCGTGGAGTTGGAGGAACTCGACGATTGGAACTGTTGCGGCGCGACTGCCTACATGGCGGTGAGCGACGCCGCCGGGTATGTGTTGGCGGCGCGCAATCTCGCGTTGGCCGAGCAGAAGAAACAGGATCTCGTTGCGCCGTGCAGCGGCTGTTACCTCGTGCTCAACAAGTGCCAGCACTACGCCGCCGAGTATCCGGACGTTGCTACGCGCGTTCAGGAAACACTCAAGCGCGATAACCTGACCTATAAAGGCACGACGAAAGTCCGCCATCCGCTCGACATTCTCGTCAACGACATCGGGCTAGACGCGATCAAGAAGCGCGTCACGAATCCGCTCAAGGGTTTCAAGATCGCGCCGTACTATGGCTGCCAGATCATCCGTCCGTACGCGACGTTTGACGACCAGCACAACCCGGTCACGATGGACAAGCTGTTCAAGGCGCTCGGCGCCGAAGTCGTGACGTACCCGCTCAAGACCCGTTGCTGTGGCGGCAGCCTGACCGGCACCGTCACGGAAGTCGGCCAGAACATGAGCTACATCCTGCTGCGCGAAGCGATGCGGCGCGGCGCGAACGTGCTCGCCACGACCTGCCCGCTCTGCCAGTTCAACCTCGATGCCTACCAGGGCGACATCAGCAGCGATTACCATGAGTCGGTGAAGATGCCGATTGTGTACTTCACACAGTTGATGGGACTCGCGTTTGGTTTGCCCGCCGAGAAGATCGGCCTCCAACGCTGCATCGTGCCAATGGACCTTAAACCCGCCGCCGCGCTGGCGAAGTAATCACGGAGACTTACGATGAACGAACCAACCAAGACTCAACCCCGCATCGGCGTTTACATCTGCCATTGCGGCACCAACATTGCCGGCGTCGTGGACTGCAAGGCCGTCGCGGAAACCGCGGCTCAATATCCCAACGTCGTCGTGTCACGCGACTACAAATACATGTGCTCGGATCCCGGCCAGGCGCTGATCCAGCAGGACATCAAGGAACACAAGCTCGACCGCATTGTCGTGTCGTCGTGCTCGCCGTTGTTGCACGAGCACACATTCCGTGGCGCGTGCGAGAAGGGCGGACTCAACCCGTACTGCTTCCAGATGGTCAACATCCGCGAGCACGATTCCTGGGTGCACGAGAAAGGCGCCGCCGCCACCGATAAGGCGAAGGATCTTACTCGCGCCGCTGTCAGCCGCGTCGCGCACCACAAGCCGCTCGAAACGAAGACCACGCCGATTCATCCCGACGTGATGATTGTAGGCGGCGGCATCGCCGGTATTCAGGCGGCGCTCACGCTCGCCAACGCCGGGCAGCACGTTTACCTCGTCGAACGCGAGCCGACCATCGGCGGTTACATGGCGAAGTTTGACAAGACGTTCCCGACGCTCGACTGCGCGGCGTGTATTCTCACGCCGAAGATGTCAGCGGTCGGCGCGCATCCGAACATCACGCTCTGGACCTACTCCGAGGTCGCGAAGGTTGACGGATTCGTCGGCAACTACAAGGTCGTGGTGAAACGCAAACCGCGTTACATCATCGAAGACCTCTGCGTCGGTTGCAACGAGTGCGTGACGGCCTGCGTGTTCAAGGAAGGCAAGTTCGAGGACGAGTTCAACATGGGCCTCTCGAAGCGCAAACCCGTGTACATGCCGTTCCCGCAAGCCACGCCGCCGATCGTGTTGATTGACCCGGAGACGTGCATCAACGTCAAGACCGGCAAGTGCAAGAAAACCTGCGTCGAAGCCTGCGGCGACCGCCAAGCCATTGACTTCACGCAAAAAGCCGAGATGAAAGAAGTCCAAGTCGGCACGATCATCCTCGCCACCGGCTTCCAACCGTTCGACGCGAAGCGCATCCCGCAATACGGCTACGGAATTTATCCGAATGTTTACACCTCGCTCGAAATCGAACGGCTCGTCAACGCCAGCGGCCCGACCGAGGGCCACGTCGTGCTGCGCGACGGCAAGACCAAACCGAAATCGGTCGGCATCGTTCATTGCGTCGGCTCGCGCGACAACAAGACCCACCGCTGGTGCTCGCGCGTCTGCTGCATGTACTCGATGAAGCTCGCACACCTCATCAAGCACCACACCGACGCCGAAGTGTTCAACTTCTACATTGATATCCGGGCGCCCGGTAAGGGCTACGAGGAGTTCTACGAGAAGTTGCAGGAGGAAGGCGTTCACTTCATCCGTGGCCGCGTGGCCGAAGTCACCGACTGGCAAATGAGCAAGGAGGAGGAAGGCAAACTCGTCATCCGCGTCGAGGACACGCTCGCCGGATTTGTCCGCCGCATACCGGTGGACATGGTCGTGCTCGCCGTCGGCCTCGAACCGCACGCGGATTCGCAGGACGTGCGCCGTCAGTTCAACATCAGTTGCTCGACGGAAGGCTGGTTCCTTGAGCGGCACCCGAAGCTCGCGCCCGTCAACACGTTCACCGACGGCATCTTCATCGCCGGCGCTTGTCAGGGACCGAAGGATATTCCCGACACCGTCGCGCAAGCCGGCGCGGCGGCGGCGGAAGCGCTCTCGCTTATCAAGGCCGGCTCGATTGAACTCGAACCGAACACGGCGTTCGTCGTCGCCGAGGAATGTTCCGGCTGCAAGACGTGCATCCCGATGTGCCCGTACACCGCGATTAGCCGCGATGACGTGAAGAAAGTCGCTGTCATCAACGAGGCGCTCTGCAAAGGCTGCGGCACCTGCGTCGCCGCCTGCCCCAGCGGCGCCATCAAACAGAACCTGTTTGATGACGACGAAATCACCAGCGAAATCGAAGCCATTCTGGCGAAGTGAGGAACTGAATCATGGAAACGAAATCAAACAATTGGGAGCCACGAATCGTGGCGTTTTTCTGCAACTGGTGCACGTACACCGCCGCCGACCTCGCCGGCGTGTCGCGCATGAAATACGCGCCGAACATCCGCGTCATCCGGCTCATGTGTTCGGGCCGGCTCGACCCGCAGTACGTGATGATGGCGTTTGCCAAGGGCGCCGACGGCGTTCTCATCGGCGGCTGTCATCCCGGCGATTGCCACTACGTCGAGGGCAACTACAAAACGTTGCGCCGCGTGACGTTGCTGGAGCGGATGCTGCACGACCTCGGCCTTGAAAAAGAACGGTTCCGCCTCGAATGGATTTCGGCGAGCGAAGGCGACAAGGTCAAGAAAGTCGTCAACGAAATGGTCGAGCAGGTGCGCGCGCTCGGTCCGCTCGACATGCCCGGCAGATTCGCCGACTGGGACAAGGAAATGGAAGAACTCGAAGCCCACGTCAACCACAGCCAGAAGGAGATTCCCGCTCATGTCCACTAAACCCAAAATCGGTTTTTATTGGTGTGCCAGTTGCGGCGGCTGCGAAGAGTCCGTCGTTGACCTGGCTGAGGACGTCTTGATGGTTGTCGGCGCGGTGGACATTGTGTTCTGGCCCTGCGCGATGGACTTCAAGAAGGCCGACGTCGAAGCGATGCCGGACAAGTCAATCGTTGCGACGTTGTTGAATGGCGCGATCCGTTCGTCCGAGCAGGAAGAGATGGCGCACTTGTTGCGCCGCAAGAGCCAGGTGCTCATCGCCTACGGTTCCTGCGCCCACACCGGCGGCGTCCCGGGTCTCGCGAACCAGTTCACTCGCGAGCAGATCATGAAGTACGTTTATGAAGACGCACCGACGATGGTCAACGACAAGAAGACCCGTCCGCAAACGCATTTCAAGGAAGACGGCCGCGAGACGGAATTGCCCCAGCTCCGCAACGTCGTGCGCGCGCTCGACCAAGTCGTGGATGTTGATTACTACATCCCCGGTTGCCCGCCGACGCCGAAGCTGTTGAAAGACGCCGTGCTCGCGTTGTTGTCCGGCAAGTTGCCGCCGAAAGGCAGCGTGCTTGCACCGAACATCGCCGTTTGTCAGCAGTGCAAGCGCAACGACAGCAAACCGCAGGACATCAGTCTCACCGAATTCAAACGTCCGCATCAAATCATCGCCGACCCGGAAAAATGTCTGCTCGCGCAAGGTCTCCCGTGTCTCGGCCCAGCCACGCGTGGCGGCTGCGACGCCGTTTGCATTCAAGGCAACATGCCGTGCACCGGTTGTTTTGGCCCCGTGGACAATGTCCACGATCACGGCGCCAAAATTCTCAGTTACCTTGCCTCCACCGCAGCCGGTAAGGAGCAGAAAGACATCACCAAAACATTGGCCGGTATTCCCGATCCCGTCGGCACATTCTACCGATACGGTTTAGCGAAATGCGTCCTCCGCGGAAAGGTTTCCTAATCATGAACGATCCACTCAAACAAGTTTGGAACCAAGGCCAACAAGCCGCCGCCGCCGCTTACAAAGCGCGCCGCGTCACCATTGACCCGATCACGCGCCTCGAAGGCCACGGTAAAATTGACATTCACCTCGACGACAAAGGCGACGTCCAGCGCGCTTACTTCCAAGTCCCCGAATTGCGCGGCTTTGAAGTCTTCAGCATCGGTCGTCCCGCCGAGGACATGCCGCAAATCACCTCGCGCATCTGCGGCGTCTGTCCGACCGCGCATCACATGGCGGGCGTCAAAGCGATGGACGACCTCTACAAAGTCGAACCAACTTCCGCCGCGAAAAAACTTCGCGAGTTGGTTTACAGCACATTCATGCTCGAAGATCACGCGCTCCACGTTTACATCCTCGGCGGCCCCGACTTTATCGTCGGTCCCGACGCTCCGCCCGAATTACGCAATGTCGTTGGCGTGATCCAGAAAGTCGGCCTCGAAGTCGGCAAGCGCGTCATCAGCACGCGCCGCCGGCTGCGCGCGCTCATCTCCTACCTCGGCGGCAAAGTCATTCACCCCGTGCTCGGCCTGCCCGGTGGCGTTGCCAAAGGCATGTCACCCGCCGACCTGCCGGAATTCCAGCAACTCGGCAAGGACGGACTCGACTTCGCTCTATTCACGCTCCAAGTCTTCAAGGACATCGTCCTCAAGAATGAAGCGTACGTGAAGCTCATCACCTCCGACGACTACACGCACAAGACGTATTACATGGGCATGGTTGACGCCAACAACAAGATCAACTTCTACGACGGCAAAATTCGCGTCGTCACTCCCACCGGCAAAGAATACGCCAAGTTCGACATCCAACAGTACAAAGACTTCATCGCCGAGCACGTCGAGACGTGGAGTTACATGAAGTTCTGCTACCTCAAGCCGGTCGGCTGGAACGGATTCACCGAAGGCGAAAAGAGTGGCATCTACTCCGTCGCGCCGCTGGCACGGTTGAACGCGTCCGAAGGTTTCACCACGCCGCTCGCGCAAAAAGCGTACGAAGAATTCTACGCCACCCTCGGCGGCAAACCGGTCCATCACACGCTCGCGAACCACTGGGCGCGTTGTATCGAAATCATCTACGCAGCCGAACGCATGAACGAGTTGCTCAACGATCCCGAAATCACGAGTAAAGATATTCGTTGCTTGCCGACCAACAAACCGACCGTTGGCATCGGTGTCGTCGAAGCCCCGCGCGGTACGCTCATCCACGAGTACCACACCGACGACAACGGCATCCTCACGAAAGCGAATCTCATTGTCGCCACGCAAGGCAACGCTGCCCGCATGGCGATGAGCGTCGAGAAAGCTGCGAAAGGTCTCATCCACGGCGGCAAGGTCGATCAGGGATTGCTGAACAAAGTCGAGATGGCGTTCCGCGCCTACGACCCATGTCTCGGTTGCGCCACGCACGCCATCGGCCAGACGCCGATGATCGTGACCATTCGCGACCCGCAAGGCAACGTAGTTCAGACGCTACGACGGGATTAACATCCCGATGAACATCAAGGTTCTCAAGAACGTCCTGGAGGCGAACGACCAGATGGCGGCGCGCATCCGCCAGCAACTGGCGGCCAAGCGCATCACCGCGATCAACGTCATCAGTTCTCCCGGCGCCGGTAAGACCTCGTTGCTCGAACGCACCATTCCGCTCCTAAAATCGCGCCACAAAATCGGCGTGCTCGAAGGCGATATCGCGACAACACGCGACGCCGAGCGCATCGAAAAACTCGGCGTGCCGGTCATTCAACTCCTCACCGGCGGCGCATGTCATCTCGAAGCCACGCTTATCCAGCGCGGCCTCGGCGAACTCAACCTCGATGCTATCAATCTTCTCATCATCGAAAACGTCGGCAACATCGCCTGTCCCGCCGAATTTGATCTCGGCGAAAACGCGAAAGTTGGAATTCTCAGCGTCACCGAAGGCCACGACAAACCGGCTAAATATCCGCTCCTCTTCCACGAAATCGCGGCGCTCGTCTTAAATAAAATAGATTTATTGCCGTACACCGATTTCGATTACGCAAAGTTCGAGACCGACTTCCGCAAACTCAATGCGACAGCTCCAATCTTCAAACTCTCCTGTCGCACCGGTGAAGGACTCAGTGAGTGGACGCATTGGCTCGAACACGTCGCCGGTGGCGAGATCAACATCCAGCCGCACACGCACTCGCACGTCGAAGGCGTCGCGCCTCACTCGCATCCACACAAACACTGACGTGAAAACCCGGGTCCAGGCGAAGATTGTTGGCCGCGTCCAAGGCGTTGGTTTCCGCCCGACCGTTTATCGCTACGCCATCGAGTGCGGTCTTACCGGTTTCGTCCGCAACGATCCGCAAGGCGTCCTCCTCGAAGTCGAAGGCGACGACACCAACGTCAGCGCATTCTTCGCGCATCTCCAAAACGAACCGCCGCGCCAAGCCGTCATTACCGGCGTCGAGATTCATCCGGTAAAATTGTGCGGCGACCAACAATTTGCCGTTGTCGAGTCCGAGCAAGCCGGCAACGCAGAAGTTCACATCTCGCCCGACCTCGCCGCCTGCGATGATTGTCTCCGCGAGTTGAACGACCCGCAAGATCGCCGACACAATTATCCGTTCATCAACTGCACCAACTGCGGCCCGCGCTTCACCATCATCCGCGATTTACCTTACGACCGTAGCAATACCAGCATGGCCAATTTCAAAATGTGTCCGGCCTGCGACTACGAATATCACGAGCCGACCGACCGCCGCTTTCACGCACAACCAGACGCGTGCGAAAAATGCGGGCCGTCTTTGCAGTTTCACGCGCTCGTAGGGGCGACGCATGCGTCGCCCCTACAAACTGCGGTTGATTTGCTTCGCTCCGGTCACATCGTCGCCATTAAAAGCCTCGGCGGATTTCATCTTGCCTGTGTTCCGGAGGCCGCCGGAACATTGCGCGAACGAAAACATCGTCTGCACAAACCGTTCGCTGTCATGTTCCGCGACATCGAGACGGTGAAACGTCACTGCGAAGTCAGCGAAGCCGAGGAAGCCGAACTGCTTTCCGTCGCACGACCGATTGTGATTTTGTTCCGGAAATGTTCCGGCTTTGAAAAGCTCTCGCCGGATTCACCGACGCTCGGCGTATTTCTGCCGTACACGCCGATTCATCACTTGTTGATGCAACACTTCAAGGCACTGGTGATGACTTCCGGTAATCTCGCCGAAGAACCGATTGCCAGCGACGATGCCGAACTGCCTCACGTCGCCGACGCTTTGCTGACACACAATCGCGCCATCGTTCACAAATGCGATGATTCCGTTGTTCGCATCGTGAACGGTCAGCGACAGTTTTTCCGTCGCGCCCGTGGCTTCGCGCCGAACGCGATCCGGTTCGCCGATGATTGCGCGCAAATTCTCGCCGTCGGCGGCGAGATGAAGAATACGTTTTGTCTCGCACGCGACGGCTGGGCGTTTCTCTCGCAGCACATCGGCGATTTGAAAGAGTTCAAAACCGTCGAGTATTTCGAGCGCGAGATTGCCGAGTGGCAACGTTTAATGCGCGTTGAACCGGTAGTAGTCGCACACGATTTACATCCGGCGTATCGCTCGACCCGGTGGGCGCAGGAACAATCGGCGACGTTGATCGCCGTCCAACATCATCACGCGCACATCGCGAGCGTGATGGCGGAACATAATCTTCGCGGTGAAGTCATCGGCGTTGCGCTCGACGGAACTGGTTACGGAACCGACGGCACAGTTTGGGGTGGAGAATTTCTCGTGGTAACTCGCGCGGATTTTGTACGTGTCGCGCATTTCAAACAATACCGGTTGCCCGGTGGCGAGAAAGCCATCGAGGAGCCGTGGCGCATGGCAGCGAGCGTGTTGATAAGCGAAGAGTTGCCGGTAGGGGCGACGCATGCGTCGCCCCTACGGGAACCGGTATTGAATATGATTCGTACCGGTTTTAATTCGCCGCTGACATCAAGCGCGGGACGTTTGTTCGATGCGGCGGCGGCGATGCTTGGCTTGTGTGACATGGCGTCGTACGAAGCGCAGGCGGCGATTCGACTCGAAGCGGCGGCAGATTCGTCGGTAACCGGACATTATCCGTTTGATTTGCGCGGCGATGTTTTGGATTTCGGCCGTGCGATTCACTCGCTGATTGCAGAACGGCAAAATGTCGGCGTCGCTGCGGCGCGATTTCAGAATACCATCGTCGCCGGTATCGTGCGGGTGTGCGAGTCGGTGCGCGAGGAACGCGGATTGAAACGCGTGGCGCTGTCGGGCGGCGTGTTTCAGAATGCGTGGATTTTGTCGCGCGCGACGGCGGCGTTGCGCGAGCGCGGGTTTGAGGTGTTCACGAATACGCTCGTGCCGCCGAATGACGGCGGACTGTCGCTCGGTCAGGCGGCGGTTGCTGCCGAGAGGATGAAATTACGATGTGTTTAGCTGTGCCAGCGAAGATAGTTGAGTTGAACGGAACGACGGCGACGATTTCCGTCGAGGGCGCGTTGCGCGAGGTGGACGTGTCGTTGATCGAGGAGCCGCGGCTCGGCGATTACGTTTTGGTACATGCCGGGTTTGCGATTACGAAATGGGAAGAGAGCGAGTATCAGGAGTGGAAGGAAATTCACGAGGCAGTGACGCAATGAATGAAGTGATCGCCAGAATCCAGAATGTCGCGAAGCGCGTAAAACGCAACGTGACGTTCATGGAAGTTTGCGGTACGCACACGATGGCGGTGTCGCGTTCCGGACTGCGCGATTTATTTCCGGCGAATGTGCGGCTGATTTCCGGGCCGGGCTGTCCGGTTTGTGTGACGGACACCAATTATATTGACGCTGCTATCGAACTGGCACGTCGGCCGGGTGTGATTGTGGCGACGTTCGGCGATTTGGTGCGCGTGCCGGGCAGTGATTCGTCGCTCGAACGCGAGCGCGCGGCGGGCGCGCAGGTGCGTGTGGTTTATTCGCCCGCGGATGCGCTGGCGTTGGCGCGGGAAAATCCGGACAAGCAGGTTGTGTTTCTTGGCGTCGGTTTTGAGACGACGGTGCCGACGGTGGCGTGGACGATTAAGAAAGCGGCGCAGGATGGCGTGATGAATTTTTCGGTGTTGTGCGCGCACAAGACGATGCCGTTCGCGATGGATGCGTTGTTGAAAGATCAGGAAGTGAAGATTGACGGATTTATTTGTCCCGGTCATGTCAGCGTGATTACCGGAGCGCAGATTTACCGGTTTGTACCGGAGCGGTACGGCATTCCGTGCGTGGTGTGCGGATTCGAGGCGTGGGACGTGATGAAATGCGTCGAGATGTTGTTGACGCAAATCGCGGAGAACCGCGCGACGGTCGAGATTCAATACAGCCGCTCGGTGGACGAACGCGGCAATTTAACGGCGCAACAACTCATCGCCGAGGTGTTCGAGGAGAGCGACGCAGGCTGGCGCGGTATCGGTGTGATTCCGCGCAGCGGTCTTTCGATTCGCTCGGAGTTCGCGCGTTGGGACGCGACGAAATCTCTCGGCGTGAAATTCGGCAATGCGAAACCACATTCCGGTTGTCATTGCGGTGATGTGTTGCGCGGCGTGATGACGCCGTCGGAGTGCGGGTTGTTTGGAAAAGTTTGTACGCCGACAAATCCGATCGGTCCGTGCATGGTGTCGAGCGAAGGCGCGTGCGCGGCGTTTTATAAATACGAACGAAAGGCGGCGGCGTGAAGCAGGACCGGATATTACTGGCTCACGGCGGCGGCGGATCGTTGACACACGAGTTGATCGAGCGGTTGTTTGCGCCAGCGTTCGGGATGAAAGAGTTGGAGGATAGCGCGGTGGTGGAGTTTGCGGGGCAACGATTGGCGTTCACGACGGACTCTTATGTGGTGAAGCCTTATTTTTTTCCGGGCGGCGACATCGGTAAGCTGGCGGTGTGCGGGACGGTGAATGATTTGGCGATGCAAGGAGCGCAGCCGTTGTGGCTGAGTCTCGGAATGATTTTGGAGGAAGGTCTGCCGATCGCGGACTTGGAGAGGATTGTCGCTTCGATCAAGGCGGCGGCGGCGGATGTCGGTGTGAAAATTGTGACGGGCGATACGAAAGTTGTTGAGCGCGGGAAATGCGAGGGTTTGTATATCAACACAGCGGGAATCGGTCGTGTGATTGCGGATGTGAGCAGCACGCGTGTGCGACCTGGCGATGCGGTGATTGTAAATGGAAATCTCGGCGAACACGGCGTGGCGGTGTTGAGTCGGCGGGAGGGGATTGCGTTTCAGACGAGCGTAATCAGTGATTGCGCACCGCTCTGGAGCTTGGTACAAAGTGCGCTCATTTCGGGCGCGGAAATCCACGCGATGCGCGACCCGACGCGCGGCGGACTGGCCGTGACGGTGTGTGACATCGCAGCCGCGTCCGGCGTGGGGATTCGGTTGCAGGAGTCGGCGTTGCCGATCGGCGCGGAAGTGCGCGGCGCGTGCGATTTGTTGGGTCTGGATCCGTTGACCATCGCCAATGAAGGCAAAGTGGTGATGGTGTGTCGCGGCGCGGATGCGGGTCGCGTGCTCGACGCGATGCGCGGGCATCCGCTCGGTCGCGACGCGCGGGTCATCGGGGAAGTGACGGAGAAACCGAAAGGCATGGCGATGTTGCGAACCGCGATTGGCGGCGAGCGGATTATTGATGTGCCGACGGGAGAAGATTTGCCGAGAATTTGTTAGCCAATAAAAAATAATAGGAGAATGAAATGAGTCAACGAAAGTTCATCACAATGGATGGCAACGAGGCAGTCGCTAACGTTGCAGTCCGCGTCAACGAAGTCATCGCGATTTACCCGATCACACCGTCGTCAAACATGGGTGAGTGGGCGGATCAATGGGCTTCTGAAGGTATGAAAAATATTTGGGGCACGATTCCGTCCGTCGTGGAAATGCAAAGTGAAGGCGGCGCATCGGGCGCCATTCACGGCGCGCTCCAGACTGGATCGCTCGCCTGCACGTTCACCGCGTCGCAGGGTTTGCTGCTGATGATACCGAACATGTACAAGATCGCCGGTGAACTGACACCGACCGTGTTTCACGTCACCGCGCGTTGCATTGCGTCGCACGCGCTCTCGATTTTCGGCGACCATAGCGACGTGATGGCGATCCGCCAGACCGGCTGGGGCATGCTCAGTTCCAACAGCGTCCAGGAAGCGCACGACTTCGCGCTCATCGCGCAGGCCGCGACGCTCGAATCGCGCGTGCCGTTCCTGCATTTCTTCGACGGGTTCCGCACCTCGCACGAAGTCGCCAAGATGGAAATGCTGACTGAGGACGATATGCGGGCGATGATTGATTACGAGCAAGTGCTCGCCCATCGTCAACGCGCTCTCTCGCCGGATCGTCCGGTGTTGCGCGGCACGGCGCAAAATCCCGACGTGTTTTTCCAAGCGCGCGAGACGGTCAATCCGTTTTATGCGAAGGTTGCCGGTATCACGCAGAAAGCGATGGACAAATTCTCCAAGATCGTCGGACGCCAATATCATCTGTTCGATTACGTCGGCGCACCCGACGCCGAGCGCGTCATCGTCGCGATGGGTTCCGGTTGCGAAGCGGCTCACGAAGCCGTCGAGCACATGATCAAACAAGGCGAGAAAGTCGGTCTCGTGAAAGTCCGTTTGTTCCGGCCGTTTGAAGCGAAACATTTCATCGCCGCCTTACCGGCCAGCGTCAAGAGCATCGCCGTCCTCGACCGCACGAAAGAACCGGGCGGCGCGGGCGAGCCACTCTATCAGGATTGCATCACCGCCGCGCATGAGGAAGGTCGTTCGTTGAAAATCGTCGGCGGACGCTACGGTCTTTCGTCGAAGGAATTCACACCGGCGATGGTCAAGGCTGTGTTTGATAATCTTAAAACTGCACAGCCGAAAAATCATTTCACCATCGGCATCAACGAGGACGTTACTCACAGCAGTCTCGACTACGATCCGTCGTATACGACTGAATCGCCGAAAGTAGTCAGCGCGTTGTTTTACGGACTCGGCGCGGACGGCACCGTCGGCGCGAACAAAAACTCGATCAAAATCATCGGCGAAAATACGAACAATTCCGCGCAAGGCTACTTCGTGTACGACTCGAAGAAATCCGGCGCGATGACCGTGTCGCACTTGCGTTTCGGGCCGGAGCAAATCCGTTCGACCTATCTTGTCACGCAGGCGAACTTCGTCGCGTGTCATCAGACCGTGTTCCTCGAACGTTACGACATGCTTCAATTCACTAAGCCGGGCGGCGTTTTCCTGTTGAACGCGCCGTGGAGCGCCGACGACGCGTGGAATCATCTGCCGCGTCCGACGCAGCAACAGATTCTCGACAAGAAATTAAAATTCTACGTCATTGACGCGATCAAGGTCGCGAAAGAGAGCGGCATGGGCGGTCGTATCAACACCGTCATGCAAGTCTGTTTCTTCGCCATCTCCGGCGTATTGCCGAAGGACGAAGCCATCGAGCAGATCAAACACTCGATCAAGAAAACCTACGGCAAGAAAGGCGAGGACGTTGTCGCGATGAACCTCAAAGCCGTGGACAACACACTCTCCAATCTCCACGAAGTAAAAGTGCCCGCCGCCGTTACCAGCAAAGTCGAATTGCTCCCGGCGGTATCGCCGACGGCGCCGAAGTTTGTACGCGAAGTGCTCGGCGAAATCGTCGCCACGCGCGGCGATCTTATTCCCGTCAGCAAATTCCCGGTGGACGGCACGTTCCCGACCGCGACAACGCAGTACGAGAAACGCAACATCGCGCTCGACATTCCGGTGTGGGATCCGGCCACCTGCATTCAATGCGGCAAATGCGTCATGGTTTGTCCGCACGCCACCATCCGCGGCAAAGTGTTTGACGCCGCCGTGCTCGCGAAAGCGCCCGCTACGTTCAAGTGCGCCGACGCGCGCGATCCGGAATGGAAAAAGACGGCGATGAAGTTCACGATTCAAGTCGCGCCGGAAGATTGCACTGGCTGCGGACTTTGCATTGACGCCTGTCCCGCGAAAAACAAGGCTCAGACAAAACTCAAAGCCATCAACATGGCCTCGCAGCCGCCGATCCGCCAGACGGAAGCGGCCAACTGGGATTTCTTCCTCTCAATTCCAGAAATGGATCGCCGCCGGATCAAAGTCGGCAGCATCCCGCAACAACAGTTGCAGCGGTCGCTGTTCGAGTTCAGCGGCGCGTGCTCCGGCTGCGGCGAGACGCCGTACGTCAAACTCGCCAGCCAATTGTTCGGCGACCGGATGATCGTCGCCAACGCCACCGGCTGCTCCTCGATTTACGGCGGCAATCTGCCGACGACGCCGTGGGCGCAAGACATCAACGGACGCGGCCCGGCTTGGTCCAACTCGCTGTTCGAGGACAACGCCGAGTTCGGTCTCGGCTACCGGCTCACGATTGATAAATTGAAAGAGTTCGCCGACGAACTCGTCGCCGCGCTCGCGCCGAAGATTGGCGAACAACTCGTTGACGCCATCGTCAAGGCCGACCAAAAAGACGAAGCCGGAATTTACGAGCAGCGCGTTCGCGTTGCCGAATTGAAAGGCAAACTCACCCGGCTGCAACAGGAAGGCGACGCCACGGCGAAAACGCTCGCGACGCAGTTGCTCGGCGTGGCCGACTATCTCGTCAAAAAGAGCGTGTGGATCATGGGCGGCGACGGCTGGGCGTACGACATTGGTTTCGGCGGCCTCGATCACGTTCTTGCCAGCGGCCGCAACGTCAACCTGCTGGTGCTCGACACCGAAGTTTATTCCAACACCGGCGGTCAATGCTCGAAGGCCACGCCGCGCAGCGCGGTGGCGAAGTTCGCCGCGGGCGGCAAGCCGCTCGGCAAAAAAGATCTCGGCATGATCGCGATGAGCTACGGCAATGTTTATGTTGCCAGCGTGGCGATGGGCGCGCGCGACGAGCACACGCTCCGCGCGTTTATCGAGGCGGAAAGCTACGACGGTCCCTCGATCATCATCGCGTACAGTCATTGCATCGCGCACGGCATCAACATGGCCACCGGCATGCAAAACCAAAAAGCGGCGGTAGCGAGCGGTCAATGGCTGTTGTACCGGTACGATCCGCGTCGAACGGCGGAGGGACAGAATCCGTTGCAGCTCGACTCGCGCAAACCGACCATGCCGGTCGAGCAATATTTGCTCATGGAAAACCGTTTCAAGATGCTCACCAAGAGCAATCCCGACGCGGCGAAAGAATTGTTCAAGCTGGCGCAGGACGATGTCAACAAGCGCCTCGCGTTTTACGAGTACCTCGCCGCCCGTCCGGCGGCCGGAACAAAACCGGAACAACCGGCTGCACCGGTTCAACCCGCAACCCCAGCCGCCTAAGCGAAAAAAGGAGATAAAAAATCATGAATCTGACTACTACCTACATGGGATTGAAACTGCGAAACCCGCTGGTGATGTCCGCCTGCCAGGCGCTCTCGGAGGAAGTTGACAACATCAAGCGCGCCGAGGATGCCGGGGCGAGCGCGGTGGTGTTGTACTCGCTGTTCGAGGAACAACTCCGGGCCGATGCCGAGGAATTGAACGAGCGAACCACAGCCGGCACGGAAAGTTTTGCGGAATCGCTAACGTATTTTCCGGAGCCGTCGGCATATCACCTCGGTCCCGAAGGCTACCTCAAGCACGTGCAAAAAGCGAAAGCTGCGGTAAAAATTCCGATCATCGCCAGCCTCAACGGCTGCTCGCTCGGCGGCTGGACCGATTTCGCGAAGAAGATCGAGCAAGCCGGCGCGGACGCGCTGGAGTTGAATATTTACTGGATTCCCGCCGACATGGACTTGCCCGGCACTGCTGTCGAGCAGGTTTATTTCAACATTCTGAAAGCCGTCAAGGGCGCGGTGAAGATTCCGGTCTCGGTAAAATTGAGCGCCCGGTTCAGTAATATCGCCAACGTCGTGAAGAAACTCGACGACGCCGGTGCGAACGGTTTTTCATTGTTCAACCGGTTTTATCAACCCGACATTGATCTCGACACGCTCGAAGTGAAGCCGAAGATTCTGCTCAGCACGCCGCACGCGATGCGGTTGCCGTTGCGTTGGGTCGCGATCCTGCGCGGTCGCATCAAAGCGAGCCTCGCCGGTACGGGCGGCATTCACAGCGCCGAGGACGTGATCAAGATGCTCATGGCTGGCGCCGACATCACGATGTTGTGCTCGGCATTGCTCAAGCACGGTATTCCGTATTTTCACACCATCGAGACGGAAATGGTCCGCTGGATGGAGGAACACGAGTACGAGTCGGTCAAACAAATGCAGGGCAGCATGAGCCAGATCGAGTGCCCCGACCCGTCCACATTCGAGCGCGCCCAATACGTCCGTGCTGTGACAACGTACCGGCCCGCCTAGATTCACCGAATAACTCGCCGCCAGCATCCACGAGTTAATCGGTGGTGCTGGCGGCGAAGTTTTCCCAGCGCCACCGGCGTTGACAGGCGCACGCCGTATTCCTATAGTTGCAGTGTCCCCGAGGAGGGTTTTGCCTGCCATGCCTGAGATCGCCTACGTCAACGGAAAGTTTCTACCACTCGAACAAGCCACGGTGTCCGTCGAAGACCGCGGTTATCAGTTTGCCGACGCCGTCTACGAAGTCGTCCGCACCTACCGCGGGCGGCCATTTGGGCTCGATGAACATCTTGCCCGCCTCTTCCGCAGCCTCGCTGCCATCCAGCTTGAACATCACCTCGATGACGGGCAGCTGAAATCGCTTATTAATGAGGCTATCCAGCGCGGTGGGTTCCCCGAAACGCTCGTCTATATCCAGATCAGCCGCGGCGTTGCCAAACGCCACCGCGGAGTTCCCGACAGCTACGAACCGGTGTTCGTGATGACTGTCCGCGAACTGCCCGACACCCGTCACATCCGCGAGCACGGCATCACCATCGTTACCGTGCCTGACAACCGCTGGGGCCGGTGCGACATCAAGAGCGTCGGCTTGCTCCCTAACGTCCTTGCCTACCAAACCGCCCACCAAGCCGGCGCCAACGATGCCGTCTTCGTTGAGGCTGACGGCACCATCAACGAAGCCACCGCAGCCAACATCTTCATCATCCACCGCGGTCGGCTCCTCACGCCGCCCGAAGGCCCGAAAATCCTCAGTGGCATCACCCGCGGCAATATCCTCGACGCCGCCCGCGCCGCTGGCATCCCGGCGGCGGAACGCCGCATTACACGAACAGAGTTGCTCTGCGCCGACGAGGCGTTCCTCAGTAGCACCACCGCCGAAGTTGTTCCGATTCTCAGCGTGGACGGCCAGAAGATCGGCACGGGGTCGCTGTCGCTCCGCATCTACGAACAGTTCACAAAAAAGTTCTCATCAGCGTAGCTAAAGGCCGGAGTCTAGGACTCGGCGGACGAGGCTGATGAGGGCATTGGTGCTGTAGGGTTTTTGGAGGTAGGCGAGGCAGCCGTGTTGGAGCATGCGCTGGCCTTCGAGTTCATGGCTGTGACCGCTGGAGACGATGACGCGAGGGTTGGGATTGATCTCTTTGATCTTGGAGAGAAGTTCTGGGCCGCTCATGTGGGGCATGACCATGTCGGCAATGACGAGTGCAATGGTCGGCCAGTCGCGCCGGTAGCGAGCGAGCGCAGCGGCGCCATCGGGTGCGGCGATGACTTTATAGCCTTCGCCTTCGAGTGCCATCTGGGCCATTTCGCGGATGATGTCTTCGTCTTCGGCGATGAGGATGCACTCGGTGCCGCGGTGGAGTTTGGTTTCGGCGGTAGCCTGCACGGCAGGCAATGGCTTGATGGTGATGGGGAGGTAGACTTCGAAAAGGGTGCCTTTACCGGGTGCTGACTCGACGCGAATGGCGCCGTTGGCGGCTTTGACGATGCTCATGACGAGGGAGAGGCCGAGGCCGGTGCCTTTGCCGGGACGTTTAGTGGTGAAAAATGGCTCAAAGATTCGGCGCTGGGTGGCTTCGTCTATGCCGTGACCGGTATCGCTGAAGCCGAGGACGACGTAATCGCCATCAGGCAAGGTGACGCCGGGAGGGGATGCTGTTTTCGGGGTGAAACGGGTGTTGTAGGTGGAGACGGTGAAGATGCCGCCGTCGGGCATGGCGTCGCGGGCATTAACGGCCATGTTGAGGATGATCTGCTCGAACTGAGAGGGATCCATTTCGATCAGGCGAATGTCGGGGTCAAGTCTACGCTGGAAGAGGATCGATTTGTCGAAGCTGCGTTCGAGGAGTTGGAGGGTTAGTTCGATGGTGTCGTTGGGGTTGAGGACGGACTGGCGCGGGCCTTCGCGTCGGGCAAAGGCGAGGAGTTGCTTGGTAAGCGCGGCGCCACGGTGGGCGCTACTTTCGGTGGCTTCGAGGTAGCGGTAGTTGGGATCGGAAGGCGGGGTGTGTTGTTTGACGTAGCTGGCGCAGGCGAGGATGGCGGCGAGGACGTTGTTGAAGTCGTGAGCGATGCCGCTGGTGAGGCTGCCGATGGATTCACTCTTCTGGGCCTGAACGAGGTCGCGGTAGAGTTCCTCGGCTTGGAGGGCGCTGGCGATGACGTTGGCGAGGACTTTCATCTCGGCAGCCAAAGGCGGGGAGACGGTGATCGGTTCGCGGTAGAACACGCCGATAAGGCCGGCTTGTTCGTGGCGGCGGATGATCGGGGTGAGGACGGAGACGGAGATGCGTTCGCGCTCGGCGAAGGTCGTGAGCGCTGGGGAGAGTTGTTCCTGCGCACGACTGGTAATGTATTGTTGGGGTTCTTCCTGTGGGTCTTCAAACTCGGGCAACGACCATGGGGCAGCCTGAAGCTGGTCGGCAGAGTGGGCGTTGAGGCCGAGGACGCCGCGCAGGAGGAAGCGGCGCGGGTCACCGGGCTGGGTAATCCACATGGCGACGAGATCGGCTTCAAAGAGCTGCCGGATTTTTTCGAGGACTTCTTGTGGGACATGACTGGTGTCGAGACGGTCGATGAGGGAACTGGTAAGTTGGGAGAGGATGGTCTGTCGTTGGTAGGCGAGGTGTTGTTGTAGTTTGATTTCGCGGGCGCGTGCAGCCGCCATTTCCTGGTTGTGTTGACGAATCCGGCGGACGAAGATGTAAGACTCGGCTGCGGATAGGCAGAGAACGAGGACGGAGGCGGCGCTGAGGGGGAGGTTGATCTGTGCCCAAACACGGTCTCTGCTATTGAGGCGACCAACGAAGAGGTAAGCAATGGTGACAACGAGGGCGATGAGGTAGAGTTTAGTGCGCAGGAACCACTGTTGGATGGTCCAGCGCGGCTTGGGTAACGCGTTATCGCCTAGTAGTTGGATGTCGGTGCGTGGCATGACCGATGACGCCTTCTATATTAAACTCTTTGCACAGCAAGTCAATGACCGGAACGACTATCGACCGGAGTCGAGGACGGAGCGCACGAGCCGCTGGAGGGCCTGGCTGTCGTAGGGTTTCTGGAGGTAGCCAAGGCAGCCGTATTGGAGCATGTGTTGGCCCTCCAGTTCGCGACTGAATCCGCTGGAGACGATGACGCGGACGTTGGGATTGATTTCCTTCATACGCGCCAGCAGTTCCATGCCGCTAAGGCGCGGCATCACCAGGTCGGCGATCACTAGATCGATCTCCTTCCAGCGTTGCTGGTAAAACGCCAACGCCGTCGCACCATCGGAGGCGGCGGTCACCGTGTAGCCGCGCGACTCCAGCGCCAGTTGTGTCATCTCGCGGATCACATCTTCGTCCTCGGCCAACAAAACGCGTTCGCCACCGCCACGGATTTCACCGACGGGAGTCGGACCGGCCGCAGGCAACGGCTTGGCGCTGACGGGCAGGAACACCTCGAAAAGTGCACCTTGGCCGGGGGCGGATTCCACAACGATGTCGCCACCGGCGTTTTGGGTGATGGTTTGCACGAGGGCGAGACCGAGGCCACTCCCCTGCCCTTCCTGCTTGGTGCTAAAGAACGGCTCGAAGACGCGGCGGCGGGTGTTCTCGTCCATGCCAAGGCCGGTGTCGCGGAAAATGAGGACGACATAGTCGCCATCGGGTAACGATAACCGGACGCGTTCGGGGGCGGTGTTGTCGAGATGGAGGTTGCGGCTGGAAACAGTGAGCGTGCCGCCATGCGGCATGGCGTCACGGGCGTTGAGGCAGATGTTGAGGACGACCTGTTCGAGTTGGGTGTCGTTGATCTCAACGGGTTGCAGGTCAGGGGAGAGGCGACGTTGGAGGCGGAGGCTCTTCTCGAAGCTGCGTTCGAGGAGGTTCAACGTGGTCTCGATGATCTGGTTTGGGTTGAGGACGGTCGCGGGCGGTCCTTCACAGTGGGCGAAGGAGAGAAGTTGTTTGGATAGGGAAGCACCGCGGTGGATACTGGTTTCGGCGGCGGCGAGGTAACGATACGAGGGGCTGTTGGGTTCGGTGTGTTGTTTGACGTAGCTGACGCAGGAAAGTGTCGCGGCGAGGACGTTGTTGAAGTCGTGGGCAATACCGCAGGCAAGATTGCCGAGGGAGTCAATTTTCTGGGACTGGACCGCGTTGCGGTAGAGTTCCTCAGCTTGGACGGCGCTGGCGATGAGGTTAGCAACCGTCTGCATCTCAGCAGCCAGCGGAGAGGAAATATTGCGGGCCTCGCGGTAGAAGGCAACGACTATGCCGACGATGGCGTCGCGGCAGACGATCGGCGTGAAAACGGCGGTGGCCAGGCCTTCGCGTTCGCAGAACGCAGCCAGCGGCGGCGCGGTGTCGCGGCGGAAATCCGCCACGATGAGTTGGCCGGATTGCTGGAGGACTTTCTCGAAACAGGGCGAGGCGTGCCCGATGGCGCCGAGAGTTCCCTGGCGGCGGCGGCGGCGAGGCCGCAGACGCCGCGCGGGACGAACAGGCTGGGCGCGCTGCGCTCGGCGAGCCAGACACCGACGATGTCGGCCTCGAACAGCAACGCGACTTTCTCGACGACATCCGGCGGCAGTTGTTTGAGGTTGAGTTTGTCAAGCAAGGTGCGGGAAATCTGGTTCAGAATATTGCGTCGCTGCTCGGACAGACGCTCGGCCAGCTCAATCTCGTTGGCGCGAGCGGCTTGGAGTGCCCGGTAGCGCCGTTGCAGACTTTGGATGACGAAATACGCCTCCACCGCTGCCAACCCTAGTACCAGCACGGCCGCTGCGCTCATCGGCAGGTCCACATACACCCATTTCTGGTCCCCGGAACTAAGCCGACCGATCAACAAATACGATAGCACCACGACCAGCGTCACACCGTAAAGGCGGGCACGCACCCGCCAGCGTTTCAACTCAGAGGTGGAAGATTTCGAGTCCATGAATTTATTCTCCCATGTAAAAGTATGCCGCAAAGTTGACTCTACCGCAAGGCCGTTTGCCAAGCGTCTTAACCTTCGCTACAATACCTACTATTGCTATGGCAAGACGACGATCAAAATCCTGCGCTACCTACCGCCGCCCAACGGCGCGCGGGCTGGCAGCGCGTCTACGGCGGTCCGAGTTACTGGCCCGCGTCAGCCGGGTCATCAACTCATCGCTCAAACCGGAGAAACTACTGGAGATGGTCGTGCGCGAGGCGGTGGACGTCATGCAGGCCAACAGCGGCTCAGTTGCGTTGATCGAACCGCACACGCAGATCCTCGAAATCCAGACATCCATCGGCCTCAGCCCCGTCGTCCGACGACTCAAGCTCCCCATCGGCCGTGGTGTCACCGGCTGGGTCGCCAAAACCGGCCAGCCGTTGCGCGTGCCCGACACCCGGGCTGATCCGCGCTACATCTCCGTGCGTAAAGATGTCCGCAGCGAACTGGCCGTGCCGTTGATCGTGGAGGGCGAACTCATCGGTGTCCTCAATGTGGACTCCACCCGCTGCAACGCCTTCAGCGACGACGACGAAGCGTTGCTCGTCGCGCTCGCCAACCACGCCGCCCAAGTCATCCACAACTCCTGGCTCTACGCCGCCGTCGCCCTCAACGCCCACCGGCTCGAGGCGCTGTTTGCCGTCGCCCGCGACATCATCTCCTCGCACGACCTAGAGGAAATCCTCCAGCGCGTCGTTTGTCACGCCTGCGAGTTGATGGAGACGAAGATCTGTTCGCTGATGTTATTGAACACCGCCTGCGACCGGCTCGAACTACGCGCCTGCCACGGCGCCAGCGCCGATTACCTTCACAAACCGCCGCTCTCGGTGGACGACAGCCTCATCGGGAACGTCGTCCGCCGCGGCAAACCTGTCCAAGTCCACAACGTCCAACAACACGACGCCTACCAGCACATCGAGCTGGCCAGACGGGAAGGATTGGTCTCGCTCTTGTCGGTGCCAATGATGCACAGCAACACCCCTATCGGCGCGCTCAGCGTCTATACCGGCAAGTCGTACCGCTTTTCCAACCAAGACATCGCCATCCTCTCCGCCCTCGCTGACCTCGCCGCCATCGCCATCAAGAACGCCCGTCTTCACCGCCGGGTCGTGGACGTCGAGGAACAGCTCCGTCGCAACGAACGCCTCAGCACCCTCGGCCTGCTCGCCGCCGAGGTCGCCCACGAAATCCGCAACCCGCTCACCGTAATGAAAATGTTGTTCCACTCCCTTGACCTGCGGTTCGACGACGCCGACCCGCGCGCGCGCGACACCGAAGTGATGGCCGAGAAGATGGACCATCTCAACCGGATCGTGGACCGGCTGCTGAGTTTCTCGCGCTCCAGCGAGGCGACGTTCGAGCGATTGAACCTCAACACGCTCCTAGAAGATGTCCTACTGCTAACCCGCCATAAATTGACACAGCACAAAATCACGTTGCAGACTAAGTTCGCCGACAGACTACCGAAAGTTCGCGCCGACCGCGCCCAGATCGAGCAAGCCTACCTCAACCTCATCCTCAACGCCGTGGACGCCATGCCCGACGGCGGCACCCTCACCGTCAGCACCGTCGCCGAGGCGTCGTCGGTGTTGCTGACCTTGGCCGACACCGGCGTCGGCATGACCAAGGAACAACGCGCCCGCCTATTCGAGCCGTTCCTCACCACCAAAACCGGCGGCACCGGCCTGGGCTTGGCCATCGTCCAGCGCATCATCACCGAAGTCCACCGCGGCAAACTCGAAGTTGACAGCGCGCCGCACCGCGGCACCGTATTCCGTATTTATCTACCCGTCTAGAGGCGGAACGTCAGCCTCACACACCGGGGCACCAGCAGCGACGCTGGTCCATCAGCGATCCCGTCGAACCAAGAAGGAACTGGACATTTGCCATACAGCGACGAGATAATTGAAACACAGTATGTGCGGCATTAACGGCGAATTCATTTTTCGCGGCCCCGACCGCGTCGATCGAAGCGCGCTCGACGCGGCGCGCGACAGCATGCGGCATCGCGGCCCGGACGATGCCGGTTCGTGGGTCAGCGCGGATGGCCGGGTCGGGCTTAGCCACCGCCGCCTAAGCATCGTGGACCTCTCTTCCGCCGGTCACCAGCCGATGAGCAACGAGGACGGCACTGTCTGGATCGTGTTCAACGGCGAGATCTACAATCACCGTGCCCTGCGCGCGCCGCTGGAGAAGGCGGGCCACGTGTACCGGTCGCAGTCCGACACGGAGACGATTCTTCACCTGTACGAGGAACACGGCGAGGGCTGCGTAAAGTTGCTCGATGGCATGTTCGCGATAGCGATCTGGGATGTGAACCGCCAGCGTCTACTTCTGGCGCGTGATCCGCTCGGCAAGAAACCGCTCTACTTCTGGCGCGGCGCCGACCGGATCGTGTTCGCTTCCGAAATCAAGGCGCTGCTGAAACATCCCAGCGTCCCGAAACGCGTGGACACTGCCGGGCTGTACCATTATCTGACGTTGTCGGCCACGCCGCCGCCGCTGACGATGTTTGCCGGCATCCAGAAACTGCGCGCCGCCGAGGCGGTCGTGATCGAGCGCGACGGCGCGGCGCGAACTTTCTCCTACTGGAACCCGTTCAGCGGCCCGGCTATCTCGCCCGACGCCACGGAAGGCGAACTGACCGAGCGGCTGCTGGCGTTGCTGAGCGCGAGCATCGAGAAACGCATGATGTCTGACGTGCCGTTCGGTGTGTTTCTCAGCGGTGGCGTGGACTCCAGCACAAACGTCGCGTTGATAAGCCGCCTGATGACTCGGCCCGTGGACACGTTCAGCGTGGCGTTGGCGGAGGACGCCGACAGCGATGAGTTTGCTTACGCCCGCCAAATCGCCCGGCAATTCGGCTGCAACCATCACGAGGTCACCGTCACACCGGCGATGTTCCTCGAATTCGCCGGGCAGATGTCGCACTTCCAGGATGAACCGCTCTCCGACCCGGTCTGCGTGCCGTTGTATTATGTTTCCAAACTGGCGCGCGACAACGGCGTGATCGTCGTGCAAGTCGGCGAAGGCAGCGACGAAATCTTTGCCGGCTACAACGGCTACCGCGACGTGCTAGCCCGCCAACGCTGGGCGCAACGCTGGCACCGGTGCGCTCCGCCTTTCGTCCAGAACATGGCCGTCCAGTTCGCTCCACAACGGCAAGCTGATTTCCTGCGGCGAATTCGCGATGGCGAGGAGATTTTCTGGGGTGGCGCCGCGGGGTTTTACGAAACGGAAAAACGCCGGATGCTCGTCGAGCCGCCGCCGCTCAGCACCTGGAGCCAGATCGCGCCGCTCTACGAACGCGCGCGAACCGAAGGCGGTGACATCGATTTCCTGCAACAGATGATCTACGTCGAACTGAAACAGCGGCTCGCCGAGTTATTGCTGATGCGCGTGGACAAGATGGCGATGGCCGCCAGTGTCGAGGCGCGCGTGCCGTTCCTCGACGACCGGCTCGTCGAGTTCGCGATGCGCCTGCCCGCGGCGTTCAAGCTGCGCGACGGCACCGGCAAATGGCTGCTGAAAAAGGCTGTCAGCACATTCCTGCCCGCCGACATCGTCTGGCGGCCCAAACGCGGATTCTGCAGCTCGGCCTCCAACATGTTGCGCGGTCCGATCATGGACCACCTCGTCGCCGACGTGCGCGCCAGCCGGTTCCTCGCCGATATCGTCCGCCCCGCCGCGCTCGCCGCGCTCACCGCCGACCCGCACGCCAACAGCTTCAAACTCTGGAACCTCTGGAATCTCGCCTTGTGGCACCGGCATTGGTTCGAATGAACGCCCTCGCCAAATTCCGCTACCTCGGCCCGTGGCAAACGGCGCGCAAGTACGCGCTGAAAGCGGAACGCGCACTCAACCGCCATCGCCGTCCGCCCCAGTTGCCGGCGCAAGACCCGACGATTGATTTGCGCCTCACGCTTCTCGGCCACGACTTCGACCTGAGCGCCACGAATCGCTGGCACGGCGCGTGGCCGGTCATTTACTCGCACGCCGTTCCGCTCGATGCCGGCGGCGACGTGAAACTCATCTGGGAACTCAACCGTCACCAATTCGGCCCAACCCGCCAGATGATCCGCGACTGGATCGCGCAGAACCCGTACGAATTCGGCATCAACTGGAACAGCGCGATGGAAGTCGGGCTGCGCCTGATCGCGTGGATCGAAACGTTCGGCCGGGAGGAGTTCTCCGCGGCGCTCGCCGAACACGCCCGGTTCATCCGTCACAACTTGTCCAGCGACTGGATTCCGCGCGGCAACCACCTCGTCGCCGAAGCTGCCGCGCTCTCGCTCTACGACGGCACGCCGCATCCCTGGCTCCGGCAAGCGGCCGACAAACAATTTTATCCTGACGGCATTCACTGCGAGCAATCGGTGGCGTATCACCGATTCGTGACGCACCTTTTCGCGCTGGCCGGCCTGCCCCAACCGAAGGCGCTCGCCTACCTCGGCGCGATCCGCCAACCGGACGGTTCGTTGCCGGACATCGGCGACAACGACGACGGTCGCGCCTCGACCCGGCCGTTGGAGCTTCCGCCCGCGCCGGCCGGTTCCGTCGCGTTTCCCGACGCCGGTCATTACGTGATCCGCAACGGCGGGGATTATTGTTTCGTGCGGTGCGGCGAGTTTGGAATGGCCGGTCATCCTCACGCCGATCTGCTCAGCCCGGTGCTCTGGCTGCGCGGCACGCCGGTGTTTGTGGACGCCGGCACGTTCGCCTACAACGGAGACCCGCAACTGCGCCGGAATTTCCGCTCGGCGGAAGCGCACAACGTTGTCACGATTGACGATGAGGAGATGGCGGAACCGGCCGGCACGTTTGCGTGGCGCAACACGCCGCGCGGCGTCTGCGAACAATGGACCGGCGCCGAGTTCGTCGGCTCCGTCGGCCCGTGGCGCCGCCGCATCCGGAACAAAACCGGAACATTCACCATCACGGACACTGTTCCGGCGGGCCGGTTGCGATGGCGGTTTCATCTGCACCCGGACCTGAAGATCACGCACTGCGGGGATGGCAGGTTTGTATTCGGGAAGTTCATGCTGACCGCTCCCGGCAAGTTGAGCGTTGGCGCGGGCTGGCGCTCGCCGTCGTACGGCGTGCGCTTGCCGGTGGATGTGTGCGAAATTTCGATGGACACGGAGTCGCCGGTGACGGCAGAGTTTCGGCTCGAATGAAGCGGGTACTCGTCATCTCCTATTCCTTCCCGCCCGCCAGCAACATGGGCAGCCACCGCATTCTCCGGTTTGTGCGCCATCTGCGCGAGTTCGGTTGGGAGCCGGTCGTGTTGACAGCGTGGGTAAATGACGCAAGCCAGACGGATGCGAGCCTGTTGGAGCGCATGCCGCGCGATGCGCGGATCGAGCGCGTGAGCGGCGTGGACTTGACCGGCTTGTGGCGCGCGCTTCGCGGAGGCGGTCCGTCGGCAGGCCAATCGCCATCGGGCCGCGGGCTGGCGCTGACGACGTTCTTGAATCGGTGGGTGATGATTCCGGACAAATTCTTTCCGTGGATTCGCCCGGCTGTCCGGGCCGCGGAGACGATGTTGCGGGCAGAGAAGTTCGATGCGATTTATTCGACTTCCGATCCGTTGAGCGATCATCTGGTCGGTTTGCGGCTGGCGCAACGCACCGGGGTGCCGTGGGTGGCGGAGTTCCGGGATTTGTGGCTGGGCAGTCCGTATTTCGCCCGGGCGCATCCGACCGCGTTGCATCGAGCCTTGCACGCCCTCCTGGAACGGCGCGTGGTCGCGGGCGCAACGGCGTTGGTGGCGTTGAGCCGGGGGATCGGCTGTTATTTCGAGAAAACGTACAACCGAAAGGCGCAGGTGATTTACAATAATTTTGAACCGGAAGATTATCCATATGTGGCGCCGAGCGCGGGGAAATTCACGGTGTTGTACACGGGTGCGATGTACAGCTCGCGGTCGCCGGAACCGTTTCTGGCGGGGCTGGCGGAGTTTGTCCGCCAACAGCAACTGACGCCGGCGCAGGTTGAGTTTGTGTGGCTGGGAAGTTCGCACGACCTGGATGTGCGCGGAATGGCGGAACGGCTGGAGGTGCTGCCGTTCGTGCGGCTGGAGGGACGGGTGGCACATGCCGAGGCGTTGCGGCGAACGCAGTCGGCGAGCGTGCTGTTGACAATCCAATCGCCCGAAGACAATATTCACGTGCCCGGTAAATTGTTTGAGTACATCGGCGCAGGCCGGCCGATTCTGGCGGTATCTCAGCCGTGTGAAGTAACGGAGTTGGTGCGCAGCCACGGCGTGGGACGAGTGGCGGGTCCCTCCGCGCCCGAAGTGGCGGCGGCGTTGAACGAGATGTGGACGTCATGGCGCCGGGGTGAATGGCGGGAGACGACGCGCGATGAGCGGATGCGGTTTGGCGCAGCCGCGCGAACGCGCGAATTGGCGGAACTTTTGGAACAGGCCAGTAACCCAGTAAAACGAGCAACAACGTGAACATACTCGGAATCAGCGGCGCGGTTTACGACGCCGCGGCTGGCTTGTGCTACCGGAACCGTTGGCATGGCTGAATCAGCACACAAGAAAATTCTCCTATTCGGCTATATGCCGCCACCGTATTTCGGGCCGAGCGTGTGCTACCACGCGCTGTTGCATTCGACATTCACGCAACACTGGCAGGTCACGTTCGTGGACCTTACAGTCGTGCAACACATCGCGGAACTGGAACAGTTCCGTGTCGGCAAACTACTGAAACTGGTCGGGTTTATCCTGACAACTCTGTGGCATCTACTCTCTAAACGCTTCGACCTCTGCTCCTACCCGATCGCCTACAACCGCAAAGCTTTCCTGAAAGACTGGACATTACTGAGCCTGGTGTTCGCCTTTCGTGTGCCGGCCGTATTGTACATAAAAGGCCGGGGCCTACCGGAGTTCCGCCGGCGATTGTCACCCTACCTGCGCCGCCACTTCGAGACGATGGTGCGACGGGCGGCGGGCGCCATTGTGGTCGCCGAAGACATCCGCGCGGAGTTAGACGGCCTGCTGCCGCCGTCCAAGGTACTGACGATCATCCAAGGCTTGGAACCACAATCGCAATTCACCGACCCGCCCGCCCGCAACAGCGGCGGCTTTACCGTTTTGTACCTCGGCGCGCTCTACCGGCGCAAAGGTCTATTCACGTTGCTGGAGGCGTTTCGACAGGTGCGGGAACAACGACCCGACGCGCGGCTGGTGTTGGCGGGCGATTGGTTCCCCGCCTCGGAACGCGAACCGGCCGAGGACTTCCTCAAGACCCATAATCTGACCGACGCGGTGCAGTTGACCGGCCCGGTGTTCGGCGACGCGAAGTGGCGCCTGTACAGCGAAGCGGATGCGTTCGTCTTCGTAACCGAACCAAACTACGAGGCGTTCGGGTTGGTGCTACTGGAAGCGATGCAAGCATGGCTACCCATTGTGGCAAGCCGCGGTGGCGCCCGTAGCGAACTGGTCACCGACGGCGTAAACGGTTTCCTCGCCGCGCACGACGATTCTGCCGCAGTTGCCAACTACCTCCTGCGCCTGGCGGCGGATCCTGTACTGCGAGAACGAATGGGCCGCGCCGGCCGCGAACGCTTCGCGGCGCACTACACCCACGAACAGTACGGTCAGCGCCTAAGCAAAGCGCTACTGGCGTTGTCAGGAGAAACATGCGCGAACGGTTCCTGACTCTCGGTTGCTTGCTGGCACTGGTGACGCTGGTAGCGGTGTTCTTCGGGCCGACGCTGTGGGGTGGTTGTTCGCTGGTGCCGACGGACATCCTGCACGAGTTGATGCTGCCGTATAGCAATTCGGTGCAACACCCCCGCGTCCAGAACCACTACACCAACGACGTGCTGATCGAGGACTACCCGTGGGCTGTGTTCTGGCAACAGACTGTGCGCGCCGGTCAACTCCCTCTGTGGAACCCGTACATCGTTGGCGGCCACCTGCATGTGGCGCTCAGCATGCCGGCCCTATTCAGTCCATTCAAGTTGTTGCTGCTGCTCGGCTCCGCCGAACGCGCCCTCAGTCTCACCATCATTCTGCAATTCGCCATCGCGGCGCTCTCGATGTTCGCTTTCCTGCGCGAACTGGGCCGCTCGCGCATGGCGGCGTTCCTCGGCGGCGCCGTCTGGGCGTTGAATAGTGCGTTCCTGATGTGGTACTGGCGCGCACCGTCAATTTTCTGCCTGACGCCGCTGGTGCTGCTACTGTTGGATCGCAGCGCACGCCGCGGTTCGTGGAGTTGCGCATGGGCGGCCGGCGGCGTACTCGGCATCGCCTTCCTCAGTGGTAATATTCAGGCAGGTGCGCATCTGGGCTTTCTGTGCGCGGTGTATGCGGCCGTTTGCGTGCGATGGCGCGGCCCGGAACAGAACCGCAACATCTGGCCACGGCTGGCTCTGGCTCTGGCGATGGGTGGGTTGATCGCGGCAGTACACTGGCTACCAACGCTGGAGGCATTGCCGCGCGACGCGTATGCCGCAACGACCGCGCGCGGCCCAACCGCCAGTGTGCGGCATACCCTGCTTGGGCTGCCGATGCTGATCACCTTTGTGTTTCCCGCACTGACCGGCTCAACCGAAACATTCGACTTATTGAAGGTGAGCGGCGCGGGACGCGGCGATTTCACCGGCTACATCGGTGTCGTGCCGTTCGGTTTGGCGCTGGTGGCGGCGCTAGCCAGCCGGCAGCGACGGACTAGATCGTGGTTGGGTATTATCGCGACGGTGTTGTTGATTATCTTTTTTACACCACTGGTAAAATACCTCTATCATCGCTTTTTTATCATTGTTGTCTTCGCATTGGCGGCGCTCGCAGCCGAGGGGACGGACTTGGTGTTAACAGCGACGGAAGAGCAACGGAAGGCGGTTCGCCGCGCGATGTACGTGATGGCAGCATTGTGCGCGACGATGTTGCTGGCGGTGATGTTCGCGCAGACGCTAATTGCGTGGAAGCGACATGCCATCTCGGCGGCGGCACTGCGCTACGTGCTGACACGAGCAGAGTCATATGCGTGGGGGTTCAAACGTGAATGGTTTATAGAACGGACGGCGTGGTTCCTGGATGAGTACCGCGTGACGAATCCGCAGTTCTGGCTGCCGGCGCTTTGTGGGATCAGCATTGCGCTGGCATGGCGAGCGCGAGAACGACGGCAACTGGGAATGACAGCGTTTGGTGCGTTGCTGGTGTTGGCGACGCTGGCGGATGTGTGGACGCTGGGCCGTCCGTTAGTGCCCCAAGTGGACTTGCGGCGTTACCCGTTAACCGTGTCGCATCCTACGCTGGCCCCAATGGAACAGGATAAGGACCTGTTTCGCGTCTATCGGTGGGGGCCAAAGGCGGATTTTCTGTTCCGGCCCAACCTGCTGTTGGTGGACAGCCTGCAGGATCTTTGGGGTAACTTTTCGTTGTCGCCACCAACGGTGGAGTCGCTCCCTTCGATCCAAGCCAACGAGTCGCCCAACCGCCTGCTCGACCTACAGAACGTCAAGTATGTGTTGCGTGGCATCTCGCAGTCTCTACCACCGGAACGGTTCGAATTGCTGGCAGAAGCAGACGGCGTTCGCGCGTATCGGAACCGTCATTGTCTGCCGCGTGCGTGGTGGACCCCGCGAGCGGAGGTAATCACCAACCGGGCGAAGATGTTGCGGCGGATGAGGGACGAGTCGTTTAACCCGCGCGCCGTGGTTTTATTGGAGGAGCCTGCCGCCGAGACGATGGCGTCTAACGGTGCCGCGCAGGTGAAGGTGACGTGCTACACGCCGTTGCGTGTCGATGTGCGAGTGCAGGCGGAACAGGACGGCTGGCTGGTTTTGGCGGATACGTGGGATAGCGGTTGGCGGGTACGCTTGGACGGCAGACCCACGAAGTTGTACCGCGCGGATTGGGTGTTGCGCGGTGTGTTCGTACCGCGCGGTGAACACGAGATGAGCTTTACATTCTCACCTCAAATGTTCTGGATCGGCGCAGCAATTAGCCTTGGCGCAATGGGATCTGTTCTGTTTGGTGTGTTTTTAGCAGGAGTACGCCGACGAAGGCAGCGTAGGTTATTAGCATCAAATCCGCTCTCAAACACTAGCGCAGTTACCACTCGGTAACCACAACCGTTTCGAAGGCGGTTAGCGTCAGGCACACGTACAACGCAGGCTGGAAAACAGCCAGATGTCGCGTACTCCACTAGACGGACTTGCTCAGCAGCCAGTGATTATGCTTGGTCGACGGCGGTATTTTGCATTATAAGTAAATAGCTATGGCAAGAACAAGAAAACAATCCTGGAACGAGATGTTGGTAGACGCACAACGGCGGCTACCGGCGGGACAGTGTTTCGCGCAAGAAGCCTTCACGTCCGACCATCGCCATGCCATCCTTGTTAAACTCAACGAGCTGCAACCCGACACTTTTTACTGGTTCGACGAAATGACCGCCAGTGCGCTCTTCGACGCTACCGTCGAGTTCGCCGCCCGCCAGGCGGGTGCACGCCTCACCGTCGGCTACACCGGCTCCGGTGAACTCCAGGCCCACCGCCACCGCCTCCAACACCTCGCCGGTAAACTCGGAGCGGTCCGCGTCCTCGCCATCGGCCGCCCCGGCAAGGAAACCGCTCAGGGCGCCCGCCTCCAATGCCACAACACCACCGGCACGCCGCTCGCCCCGTACCGCATCGCGCTCGTCGATGGACGCACCCCGTTGCTGTTCATCGCCCACGAACAACGCACCGGCATCGCCGTCCGCAGCCTTGGTTTCTTCAGCGGCGACGCTGACATCATCGAGGAGATTACCGACAACATTGACGCCCTTATCCGCGGCATGGGTCGACGGCTCGACGCCTTCGAGCGGCTCGAAAAACTTCACCAGACCACCCAGCAAGTCGCCCGCGAACTGGAAAGCTATTCCCGCCGCATGCAACTGGCCATCGAACGAGCCCGCCGACGGCCCGACCTTCTGACCCCGGCCCGGTTCGAGCGCATCGTCGCCCAAGCCATCGCCAAAATGGAACAGCTCAAAGAAATCCCGCGCCGCGCCTTGCGCACGATGGGCAAACCGCGCCCCTGATCGCGCCTGCTCTCCGATGGACTTTCTCAACTCCGGCATCCCACTCGGTCGCTATTTCGGCATCAACGTCCGACTCCATTTTACTTTCCTGATCTACGCATTCTACCGGGTCCAGCAATACCACAACCTCCTCTACGGCTTCGTCTTCATCGCCGGGCTGTACCTATGCATCCTGTTGCACGAGTTCGGTCACGCGCTCGCCGCCCGCTGGGCTGATGGCGAAGCGCACGACATCCTGCTCTGGCCGCTAGGCGGCCTCGCGATGTGCCGTCCCGCATGGCATCCGACCGCGCACCTCATCTGCACCGTCGCCGGACCAGTCGTTACGTTGCTGTTGTTTCTGTTGTCGCTTGGAATGAACTTATTGTTGGGCGCCTATGCGCCGCACATAAGCTCTGTCGGCTACGCGCGCCTCTGGCTCGGCGACATGACCAGTTTGAACCTACTGTTGCTGGTTTTCAACCTGATTCCCGCTTTTCCGATGGACGGCGGTCGTATCCTGCGCGACACGCTCTGGCACTGGATGAGCGCAGAGAAGGCCACTGCTATTGCTGTCTGGGTGAGCCGTTTCATCGCCTCACTTGGTATTCTATGGGCCATTTACCACCAAGACTACTGGCTGATTCTATTAGCCGTGTTCATCCTCCTGCAGGCACAAAGCGAATACCGCCTCCTTGCCTTCGAATCGGCCGGGCACTATGGTTTCTCCATCCGCGAACGATTGAAACGCGGCCGCCGCCAACGCGTCTTCCATCAAGCCGTGGCGGCCCGCCAGACGGAGCAAGGGGTCGCATTCCATCATTGCACCTCGTGCGGGCGCACCGAACACGACGATCCGTGCCTTGAGTTCCGCGTTTGCACCGAGTGCAACGGCGACCAGGAATACTGCCGCGACCACCTCGACTCGCATCCACACGTGTAAGTAAGTGGACACTTGCATTACTTTCCGGTTCGCGTACAATACCGGCGGCAAGCACGGAGGACGACAAATGAAACTACGTTTCCAGGATTCTATTCGGCCTGACGTCAGCAACCTTAATCAGCTTGTGGTTGGCCGCCTCATTACAGGCTCATTCGCACTACAGTTTCAACTTGGGATTCGGCTACGGCGGATACGGGCCGGGCTATTGCTACCGACCATTTTACTATTGTCCGCCACCGGCTTTTTACTCCACCCAAACGACGGGACCAGTTTACTACTACTCGGGCGGCGTCATATACCGCTATTAACCGCCGACATCACACGCAGATCGTTGCAGTCGGTTTGTCTTGGTGCGACAGCATGACGTGGACGTGCGCAGCGCCAACCTGATGAAGTTTGCCAACGACGACTTTCTGGGCCAACTCCGGCTTATTGCAATCTCGGCTGAGGTGGGCGAGCACGACATGGCGAAGCCGGTCGGTGACAATCTCGCTGGCTAGCTTGGCCGCGTCTTCATTGCTGAGGTGGCCGTGGCGGCTGAGGATGCGCTGTTTCGTCGCCCACGGACGGTGGGGATTATCCTGCAACATTTTTACGTCGTGATTGGCTTCGAGCACGAGAGCATCGAGCGCGCGGAGACGGTCGGCGACCAATCGTGTAGCGTGGCCGAGGTCGGTGACGAACCCAACAGAGGCGTTACAATTGTGGATGACGAATCCGACAGGGTCCTGCGCGTCGTGCGGTACGCTGAATGATTCAACCGTCAGGTCGCCGATGTCGAAGCCGCGGCCGGTCTCGAACAGTCGCCACGGAAAACGCGTACCGGCGTCGTTCGCGACAGCCTCGGCGGTGAAACGATTGGCGAAAACGGGAATGGAACGGCTTTTGCAAAGTACGGCGAGTGCGCTTACGTGGTCGCTGTGTTCGTGGGTGAGGATGACGCCGACCACACCGTCAAGTGAGCGCCCAGCGCCAGCGAGACGTTGGGTAATCTGACGGCAACTCAGCCCGGCGTCCACCAGGAGGGTGGTTGTACCGGTCTCCACCAGCGTGCAGTTGCCTCCGCTCCCGCTGCCCAGCACTGTAACTTGAATCCCCACAGCGGGTTTGTAGCACAGGCGCCGCCGCGACTCAAGTGCGAGATGAGCACTTTGGTCTTTGCGTGGGGGGCAACGGCAGGATATATTCAGACGATTTCAAATGGCCCAAGTTCCCGGTTTACAACAAGTGCAGAGGCTTTCGTTGCAGCAGGTGCTCGCACCACAACTGCAGCAGAGCCTGCATTTGCTCCAGGTCAACGCGCTGGAATTGAACGCGCTGGTGCACGAGGAACTTCAGCAGAACCCGCTCTTGGAGGAGGAGCCAAAGGACGACCCCCAAGTCGAGGTGGAAACCGCCACCGCCGAACGCGAGCCGATCCCGGACGACGATTTTAAGCGGGAGTTCGAAGTCCTTTCCAAGCTCGATGACGAATGGCGCGAGTACTTTGCGCAGACCAATTCGTTCCGCCGACGTTCGCCCGAACAGGAGGAGCAATACCAACACTTCTTCGAATCCATCGTCGAGCGCGAATCACTCCCACACCACCTACTGGGACAGATCGACGACACTGAACTGTCCGCCGACGATCACAAGGTCGCCGAGCTACTCATCGGCAGCCTCAATGACGACGGCTATCTGTTGTCGCCGCTGGAAGAGCTGGCCATCAACACCGGCCTGCCACTGGAGCAACTGGAGAGGGTTTTGCACGAGTTGCAGACGTTCCATCCCGTCGGTGTTGGCGCGCGCAACCTCAGGGAATGCCTCCTGATCCAGCTCGACCGGCTCGGCAAATCCGAGTCGCTGGAAGCTGCCGTCGTCAGCCAGCACCTCGACGATCTCGGCCGCAAACGTTTTCCCGAGATCGCCCGCGCGCTCAACCTGACAGTCGAAGACATCCAGAAGATCGCCAATTTCATTTCCACCCTCGAACCGAAACCAGGCCGCCTCTTCAACGCCGAACAGGACCAGTACGTTGCTGCCGACGTAGTCGTGCAGGAGATCGACGGCCAGTACACCGTACTGCTGAACAACGACCATGTCCCTCACCTGCGCATCAGCAACGCCTATAAGGAACTCATGGTTCGCGGCGAACAAGCCCGCGAAGCCCGCGACTACGTCCGCGAGAAAATTCGCGCAGGCAAGTTCCTCATCAAGAGCATCCACCAGCGGCAGCAGACCATTTACAACATCGCCAAGGTCATCGTTGAGCGGCAGTGCGGGTTTCTCGACAAAGGCATCTCGCACCTCAAGCCGCTCACAATGGGCCAGGTCGCCGAAGTCGTCGGCGTCCACGAGACCACCGTCAGCCGCGCCGTCGCCAACAAGTACATGCAGACGCCGCACGGCCTGTTCGAGATGAAATTCTTCTTCACCCCCGGGTTTGAAACGGCAGGCGGTGCGCTCAGCAACACCAGCGTCAAAGACCACATCGCCAAGCTTGTCGAACGCGAAGACACTGACAAACCGCTCTCCGACCAGGAGATCGTCGCCTTACTCAAAGAACAAGGCATCCCCATCGCCCGTCGTACCGTCGCCAAGTACCGCAGCGAACTGAACATCCTGCCCAGCAACCTCCGTAAGAAATTCTAGCCAGAAGTCAGGGGCGACATGGACGCGCCTACTGACTCTTGACCGACCCCTGTCACTCTGAGCTTGTCGAAGCGTCTTTTCCTTCCTATCCTGCCCGCATATGAAGCGACTGCTGGGAGTTCTCCTGACCGGGATTGCGCTGTTCGCCGCCAACCAACCTTTGCCCGTCTGCGCGGAGACGGAGTCCATTGACCTCAAGGCGCTCGCCAAGAAAGCGAGACCGGCTGTCATGCTGCTGGTCGTGTCCGACGCCAACGGCAAAGAGATTGCCACCGGCACCGGCTTCGTCGTTTCCAGTGACGGCAAACTCATCACCAACTTCCACGTCATCGAAAAAGCCGCCAACGCCGTCGCCAAGGCCGAGAACGGCGGCCTGTTCCCCGTCGAAGGCATTCTCGCCACCGACCCGAAGAATGACCTCGTCCTCCTGAAACTGAAAGCGAAAGATTTGCCGTTCCTGACGCTTGGCAACAGCGACAAGATCGAAGTCGGCAGCCGCGTCGCCGTCATCGGTAGTCCACTTGGATTGGAGGGAACGCTGTCGGAAGGAATCGTGTCGGCAGTGCGAGATGAAAAAGAGGGAAGTCTGCTTCAAATTACAGCCGCAATTTCCCCGGGTTCCAGCGGGTCGCCTGTGCTGAATGGAAAAGGAGATGTAGTAGGTGTTGCAGTGGCAATGTTGAGAGGCGGCCAAGCTCTGAACTTCGCGGTACCGTTGTTAGCAATACGGTCTCTTTTGAAAGCCGGTCGGAATACCCTCACAATCCAAGCCCTAGGTGAATCTGTAACGACTGACGTTCTTGCAAAACTCGCTTTTGCGGGCTTTTTCGGCGATGGATTTGAATGGGATGCAAGGGGAAGCGTCTCAGAGTTATGCATGAACTGACCGCGATCTTCCACCATCTTCAACGCCATCTTTTCCCTACACTCGAAGACGAACTCTGGCCGCTGACGGCTTTGGATCAGCAGTTCTGCGAAGTGGTCT
>CAIKAP010000102.1 GCA_903825435.1 uncultured Verrucomicrobiota bacterium | reverse complement strand
GCCGATGACCTTGAACACCTTGGCGTACGCAACGAGTTGGTCGGCCCAGTATTCCTCCGCGCTCATTCCTAACCGGCTTTGGACATAGCTGGCCGTCAGCCAATTGTACATGATCGGCAAGCGGTCGGTCGGCTCGAAGTTCATTGTCCGTAAAAACCGTTCGCGGGGGCTCATCTCTTTCATATTGAATTGACACGGAAACAGACGCGCCGGTTCCTGTCAAAGCAATTCACGGGGGTCAAAGTGGACAAGCTGAATAACCGGCTTGATGCCCGTGTCGGAGATGATACGGTTGGGCCAATCTCAGCCATGCGAACCATTCAACCATTATCGCTCCTCGGATTAGCGCTGGCCGCCATACTCTGCCTCCCGCAGCGGGTCACTGCCGCGGTGACAATCAATGGCGCGGAACTCACCGGCCCCGCAACTGCGCCCACTGGCCTGACCGTCAAGGATTGCCAGACCCTCACCGAAGCGGATTACCGGCAGATCCGGCAGTTCACGTCGTTGAAGTCGCTCTCCTTCGGCAGTGGGCTGGATGATGCCGCGCTCAAACTACTGGCCGGCCTGCCGTCCCTCGAAACATTCACCAGCAACGGGGCGAACGTGACCGATGACGGGATTCGCGCGCTGGCGATGCTGCCGAACTTGCGGACCCTGACCTTTTTTCATCCCGGCAAAAACTTCCAAGGCACCGGCTTGGCAGCCTTGGCCGCACTGCCCAATCTCGAAAGCTTCTCCGTGGGCGGCTCCCTGGCCTTTGCCGATCCCGGCCTGACCGCCGTGGCTGGGCTGACTCATCTACAAGGGGTCCGCGTCTGGCATACCGGGGTGACCATCACGGGCGTGAAAGCGCTGCGCGCGCTCAAGGAATTGAAATCGCTAACCATCGGCCAACGACTGGCTGCCACGCCGCCCGTCACGCTGAACGACGACACGGTTGCAGTGCTGGCCGAGTTCACCGCGCTCGAAGCGCTCACCTTGCAGGAAGCCCGGCTCAGCCTGACCGCCCTCAGCCGGCTCAACCAGCTCCCGAACCTCAAGCGCCTCACACTCGACAGCATCGACATCCCCGAAAACGACATTGCCACCCTGCGGAAAACGCTGCCCAAGACCGACATCAAATGGACCCCGCCCACTGAACCCGCCCAACGCCGCATCACCAGCCTCTTCGGCCCGCGCTAACTACTGTTGTCATGCCGAGCATGTCGAAGCTGACGAGACGGCTTGACGTTTCTGCTCGTCGGCAGCCGCTTGCCGGCAGGCGGCTACTTGCTGGCCGGCACGCGCTCCCAGACTTTGAGCCAGTCGATCTCGAAGATGTTGGTGGATTTATCCTTTGCGCCGTAGCCCTCTTGGGGGCGCTCGCCGTTCCAGGACTTGATGTCCGACTCGCTCGTGAACAGGAAAAACTGCGGGACTTTGGACCCGGGACATTTGGTTTCGGTCGCCACGACTTTGCCGTCACGGGTGAACCGGTAACCGTGGTCATCCCACTCCACGCCATAGTCGTGCCACTCGTTGCCGACCGGGGTGGGGAACTTGCGGTTGATGGATTTAATCACCTTAGGTTTATAGCTGCCCCAGTGCAACGCATACTGGTAGGCACCCTGCATCAGCCCCGTCGTCTCCATGATATCGATCTCCACGCCGTCCTCCGCGGCCTGGGCCGGGTCGTCGGTCTTGCCGTACGTCGGCGATTGCGCCCAGAACGCGACCTGCGTGCCGGGGTGGACGTTGAACCGGCACCGCGCCACGGCTTTGCCTTGCGTCGCGAAGAATTTCTTGCGCGTGGTCACGAAGCCGCAATGGGTCACGCCTTGGTCATCGGTGAACGTCGTGATCACGAGCTTGCCGTCTTTGAGATCAACTGCCGACACCGAGTTCAGCGCGTCGCGCCGCTTGCCGGTTTCCACGTTCCAGATGTTCGGGTTCAACTCGGTGCCGTCGAAGTTCTCTTCGAGCGTCAGTTTCCAAGTCGGTTCGGCGGCGTAGGCCGACCCGGCCATGCACAGGAGACAAAAAACAAGTGGCGTCATAGATTGGCGGCAACCTACGAAACCGTTCGGTGATGTGTCAATACAACAGAGCCGAGTTAGACGAGACGGCGTTGATGTGTACGCCAATCCGCATGGTCGCACACCCCGCAATCCCTCAAGCCGAGTCTGCGAGACGGCACGACGGTGTTTTCGGGCCAACTCCAAACCACGCACGTCGTCCGCTGCGAGACGGAGATACTTAGGGTAGGAACTAAGTGAGTATGAAGGACAGCGTGACTACTTCTGCTTCTTGAGGAATTTATCTCTCAGGTCGCCGATATACATTCCTCCTGAACATCGCCAACTACTCCAACCATTCACGGTCTTACGGTCACTACCGGCATCTTGGATGCCGAAAACGGCTGCGTAACTCGGAGAAGAGAATGTTTTGCCTAATAGAGTGATGCTTCCATCCGTTCCAACAATGCCTTCATAGGTACGGCTTTCGCCTTTACGCGGCTTGTAGTTCATTGTCAGCGTCTCGCCCGCCTTCAACAACCCTGCATTGATAAGGTCGAGAAGAGAAACATCGAATTGTGCAATGCTCTTTTTTGCTTCGTTCGTTTCTTCGATCGTGGACAGCACCGGGCGAGCATCATCCGGTATCTCGTACAACACGGTTTTCGGATTATCTAAATCGACGTATTTCTTTAGCAGCCAAAGACGTACTTTGACGTTGAGTGTATTCGCCCATTCTTTCAAATCTTCCGACAAAGCATCGATTGGCATCCCGACGATGGGCTTTTGCGCAACGATTTCATCGAGTACTTTGCGCACGTCCATCTGATGAATTTTGGCTTCGCTGAAAAGCACACTGATTTCCGGATCCTGTTGGGCACGCTTCACGGCCAAATTAACGAGCAGCTTCTTCGTAGACGGTTGCGAAGCGGCCACAACTTGCTTAGCAACTTGTGGCGCAATGTGGCCCCATACACTGTGTTTGGAGGTTTCTGCCTCGACCACAAACCACCGCCGCTCGGCTAAGTCGATTACGAACCCGTCTGGAATTGTGCCGACTCCATCCGCAGTTTTTATGAGCGACTTCGAAAAATAGATCGAACTCGCTCCAAAAATATCCGGTGCGTTATCGGCGACGACTTGTTCGATCTCATCTTCTGAGTCGAAGGGTGCTTGAATGAACCGCTTTTTCTTAGATACCAGCATTTTGACCTTCCTTCGGATGACGACATTGAATTAGATCAAACACGGATCAGTCGGTCAAGCGGCATTCCAAGATGCAACGCACACCTGCGGCACTTGGGAGCAGGTGGAGCGGTATTGCCGGGAGTATGACGGCGTGACGGTGGTTTGACCGGTCATTTGACCGAGGTTTCCTCATCCAGCCTGAGCGAGGGGTCTGGCAGGTCAAGCGGTAGGCGT
>CAIKAP010000101.1 GCA_903825435.1 uncultured Verrucomicrobiota bacterium | reverse complement strand
GACGTGACACCGGAAGCATGGAGTAAAAAGCAGCGGACGCTGCAACTGCAAACCGCATCATAAACGTCAGAGCATATTCCCTCTGACACTTACGACTCCTACGTCATTGCTCTGTCAAGAGGAGCCACGTGTGACGCTTACTAACGTGTTGCATCATGATAGAATTGAAAGTCGCCACGTTGGATGGACGGGAGAAGTGGCGCTTCGCCAAATAGGCTTGGCAGTTCATCGACGGGTTCAAAGCGAAGAGCACTTACCTACCTAAGTTTGAAGAATACGCGAAGTTTGTCGTCACACTATTGTGATGAACCGACGCACTTTCCTGAAAGCAAGCACAGGCGCCGTCGCCGCCGTGCTGGGCATTCCCGCATTGGCACGAGACGGGCGCGTGTTACCCGACCCTTCGCCGCACAAACTACCGCGTTGGCGAGGATTCAACCTGACTGAAAAGCTCAATTGCCACTACAGCAACAAGCCGTTTGTCGAGCAGGACTTCAAGTGGCTGGCAACGTGGGGATTTGATTTCGTGCGGCTGCCGATGGACTTTCGGTGTTGGGCGAAGACGCCAGAAGTGGCATTCAACGAGCAAACGATGCGCGAGATTGACCAAGCTATCGAGTGGGGCAAGCAATACGGCATCCACGTCAACCTCAACTTCCATCGTGGACCCGGCTACTGCGTCAATATGAGTGATGACGAGAAGCCGACACTCTGGACTGAGCCGGCTGCGCAAGAACAATTCGCTCGGCATTGGGGCATCTTCGCCGTGCGTTACAAAGGCATCCCGAGCAGCTATCTCAGTTTCAACCTCATAAATGAGCCTCGCGAGATACCCGGCGCGCAATATGCCGCCGCAATGAACCCGGCTATCGAAGCCATCCGCGCTGCTGATCCTCATCGGCCCATCATTGCCGACGGCACTTATTGTGGCAGGAAGCCGGTGCCAGAGTTGATTCCGTTTGGCATTGCGCAAAGCACGCGCGGCTACGAACCTCCTCTCATCAGCCATTACATGGCGAACTGGATCCATCACAAGGGCCCGTGGCCCACGCCGGTCTGGCCGGTGCCAGTCGGTATCAACAGCCACCTCTATGGCGATGCGAAGCCAGACATGAAGAGCGATCTCGTGTTACGTGTGGAATGCCGGCAGGCGGCGCGCTTCAGCATCCGCGTGGCGCACGTCTCCGTGAAAGCGGAACTGCTGGTCAAAGCAGGCGGCGCTGTTGTCTTGCAAAAACAATTTCAACCAGGTCCAGGCACAGGCGAGTGGAAGAACTCCAAGCCGACCCAACAGGGCGGGTTCGCCGCCGATTACGACCGCGACTACACCGCGATGATTCCCGCCGGCACGCGTGAGATTCACATAGAAGTTAGCAAGGGCGACTGGTTGACGTTCTCCGAGATCCGATTGAACCAGACCATCATCATACCAAACAGACAGGAATGGGGTGTAAAGCAGGAAGCGTTCATCGTGGACGCCGGCGGTGTGCGGCCTGCTAACATGCGCTACCAATACAGCAAGGAAACGCTCCAGAAAGAAATGATCGATCCATGGCAGAAGATCGCCGCGCAAGGAGTCGGCGTCCATGTCGGCGAATGGGGCGCGCACAACCAGACGCCGCACGGCGTTGTGCTGGCGTGGATGCGCGATTGCCTGGAGAACTGGAAGGCCGCCGGGTTTGGGTGGGCGCTCTGGAATTTCCGCGGCTCCTTTGGCATCCTCGATAGCGACCGCAAAGACGTCTCTTACGAGAATTTCAAGGGCCACAAACTCGACCGGAAGATGCTCGAATTGCTCCGTGCTTTTTGACCGCAAATAACTTGAGTATACACTCATGCAGAAACTTCTCGTTAAGGTCGATCTCGCGAAGACGGCAAGAGCTGGTTACGATAGTCAGATGGTCCTCGGCAGAACAGAATGGACTGTTAGTCAGTTAGCGTGAATAGGTTGTCAATACGGCCAATAAACGATTAAAATACAAAGATCATGCACATACGCAAGAGCATCAGTCTCATCCTGCTGTCGGGCTTGCTTACTGTCGACGGGGCCCACGCGGTCGCGGCGTTTGACCAACTATTTCTCGAAGCGGAACAGTTCAAGAATCTCGGCGGGTGGGTCGTGGACCAACAGTTCATGGACCAGATGGGCTCGCCGTATTTGCTGGCGCATGGGCTGGGCGAGCCGGTCAAGGATGCGGTGACGACGGTAACGTTTCCGTCAGCGGGCCGGTACCATGTTTGGGTGCGGACGCGTGACTGGGTGGCTCCGTGGAAGGCGAAGGGCGCGCCGGGGCGGTTTCAATTGGTGATCAACGGCTGGACGCTACGAGAGACGTTCGGCGTCGAGGGCGCGGCGTGGCATTGGCAGGACGGCGGCTCGGTTGCGGTCGAGACGCAGGCGACGGTGACGTTGCATGACTTGACCGGGTTCGAGGGCCGGTGCGATGCGATTTTGTTCACGAAAGATTTCGACCTCCAGCCGCCGAACGAGCCGGGTGTGTTGGAAAAATTTCGACGGCAGGCGCTTGGGTTACCGGACCAGCCGGAGGACGGCGGGCAATATGATCTGGTCGTGGTCGGCGGCGGGATTGCGGGCACATGCGCATCGCTGAAGGCGGCACGGTTGGGCTTGACGGTCGCGCTCGTGCAGGATCGACCTGTCTTAGGCGGCAACAACAGTTCGGAAGTCCGCGTCTGGCTCAACGGCAAGATTGCGCAGCAACCCTATCCGCACGTCGGTGATATCGTAAAAGAATTGGAACCAGAGAAACGCGCGCACGCTGGTCCCAGTAATACAGCCGAGTTGTATGAAGATGCACGGCGACTCGCGTTGGTGCGTCGTGAGAAGAACATTACGTTGCTATTGGAACAGCGGATGATCGCCGTGGAGGCTCGTGTGGGCGTGATCCGCGCTGTGGTGGCGCAGCAGATTCGCACGGGACGTCGGGTTCGCTTGGTCGCACGCTGGTTTGTGGATTGCACTGGCGATGGGGCTGTCGGCTTCCTCGCGGGGGCTGATTATGAGGTGACTGCAAAGCAGCACCAAGGTCCGAGCAATTTATGGAATGTGTCAGACACGGGCAAAACGAAACCGTTCCCCCACTGTTTGTGCACAGATACAAATGCAGTCTCAATGGCAACGGCGGACACATTGAAGCCCGCGCCGTTTCCGCGCTGTCCGTGGGCAGTGGACTTGCGCGATAAGCAGTTTCCCGGGCGCAACCCACCAACTAAACCGCCAGGCACGAATGCGCTAGACGATCTGGGTCAGTGGTTCTGGGAGAGTGGATTTGACCGCGATCCGATCACCGAGGTCGAGTGGATGCGTGATCAGAATTTTCGCGCGATGTATGGTGCGTGGGACACATTAAAGAATGTCGACAAGCTTTATCCCAATCATAAGATTAAATGGGCCGCGTTTATTGCCGGTAAACGCGAGTCGCGCCGCCTGCTCGGTAATGTGATTTTGACGGTGGACGATTTAAAAAACAATCGCCAGTTCGCCGATGGCTGTTTTCCCTGCACATGGGGCATTGACTTGCACACGCCAAACCCGGCGTTCCAGCAAGGCCACGAAGGCGAAGAGTTCATTTCGACGTTCACGCATGGGAAAGAATATAGCTACAAAGGTCCGTACTGGGCGCCGTACCGCTGCCTCTACAGCCGCAACCTCACGAACCTCTTCATGGCGGGCCGCGACATCAGCGTCACACACGAGGCGCTCGGTCCGGTGCGCGTCATGCGGACCTGCGGGATGATGGGGGAAATCGTCGGCATGGCGGCGGCGTTGTGCAAACAGTACAACTGCAACCCGTGTGACGTGTACGAGCAATACCTCACCAAACTGAAGTCACTCATGCAACAGGGCGCTGGTACGCCAGCGAAGAGTTGAAACGGGCGGGAGCGTATTGACTCATCGCTGTCGCCGCCCTAGACATACCGCCATTAACCGCCATAATTCAAAGGAGATAAGCCATGATCGTACGCAAACTGTTTGCCGTTATTTGTCTGTTTGTCGCACTCGTGACCAGCACACCGGCCGCCGTTCGACCGAATTTCGTGTTTATCCTGATTGACGACATGGGCTGGACTGATGTCGGGTGTTTTGGTAGTAAGTTCTACGAGACGCCGCACATCAACCGGCTCGCCGCGCAGGGAATGCGGTTCACCGACGCTTATGCCGCTTGTGCGGTTTGTTCGCCAACGCGCGCCAGTATCATGACCGGAAAATATCCCGCGCGACTGCACATCACTGATTACATTCCCGGTGAAGGCAACCGACTGTCGCAGAAACTCAAGGTCCCAGACTGGCAGATGTTTCTGCCGCTAGAAGAAACCACTGTCGCGAATGTGTTGAAATCGGCCGGGTACACCACCGCCAGCATCGGTAAGTGGCATCTCGGCGGGCCGGAGTATTATCCCGAGCACCACGGCTTCGACCTGAACATTGCCGGCACGCACTTCGGTCATCCCGCGTCCTATTTTTGGCCGTACAAAGGCAAGAGTCACACCGTGGCTGGTCTCCAACAAAGCGGCAAGGAAAGCGAATACCTCACCGACCGTCTGACAGACGAGGCGGAGAAGTTCATCGAGCAGAGCAAGGATAAACCGTTTTTCCTCTACTTCGCCCACTACGCCGTGCACACGCCGTTGATGGGAAAACCGGGGTTGTTGGCGAAGTACAAAGCCAAGACGCCTCCGGGCGAACAGAAAAACGCGACGTACGCTGCGATGGTCGAGAGCGTAGACGACAGCGTCGGTCGGATCCTGCGCAAACTCAAAACACTCAACCTTGCCGACAACACAGTGGTCATGTTCATGTCCGACAACGGCGGTTTATGGCCGCAGGCGACGAGCAATGCCCCGTTGCGCGCTGGTAAGTGTTATCCCTACGAAGGCGGCATCCGCGAACCACTCATCATCAAGTGGCCGGGCATGACTAAAATAGGCACAACCTGCAGTGTGCCGGTCAGTAGCATCGATTTCTACTCCACCCTGCTCGAAATCGCCGGCGTGGCGCAACCGAACAAGGTGGACGGCGTCAGCCTCGTGCCGTTGCTCAAACAGACCGGCACGATCCAACGCGACGCGTTGTACTGGCATTACCCGCACTACTGGGGTGGCGTGCCGAGCCGCGTCCAACCGTACGGCGTTGTTCGCGCCGGCGACTGGAAACTGGTCGAGTTTTACGAGGACATGCGCGTCGAGTTGTACAATCTCAAAGACGACCTCAGTGAAGCACGCGACCTAGTGTAGTGTTTCCAACGCTTCTTTACATTTGGCAATTTTTGTCATGATGCGGTTCACCGGCGCGGTCCAGACGAACACTTTGGGATTTTGGTTG
>CAIKAP010000100.1 GCA_903825435.1 uncultured Verrucomicrobiota bacterium | reverse complement strand
CTCATGCTTGGCGACCATCCGTCCGTCTGTCCCGAAGAGCACCGCCTTGAGATTAGTTGACCCGACATCTATGCCCAGCAGATAGCTCATACAATTCTTCCGTTCCTTATGAAAACGCTTCTCCCGCACCCGATGCGTCAAAATCAAGACGGATGGGATACCGGCCATAGGCTTTGATGGTGCTGAGCATGGCCAGATAGTTCAGCGGCGCAACGGTTGAGTGAATGCTGTTGCTGGAGGAAATGATCAGCCCGCCGCCTTCAGCCGCGGCGCGGATCACCCCCAGCGTCTCCCGCACAACATCCTCGGCAGTGCCGTTCACGAGCGTTGTGGCGCAATTCACATTACCCTTCAGCGCCACCAGGTGGCCGTAATCTCGCTTCATGAGCGCCATATCCATTCCACCCAGCGGATCAATTGGGTCCAGACATTCGAACCCCGCATCGAGAATCATGTCCATGAGCGGCAGGATATTGCCGTCGGTGTGCTTGATCACGGGCAGTCCGTGGTCGTGAAAGCCTTTGACTGCGCGCTTTAGCCCGGGATACAGCAGTTCCCTAAACGTGTTGGGCGACATGAATGGGCCCTGCGCAGAAGAGTAATCGTCGCCGGTAAACACGAAATCCGCGCCGAACCTCGCCGCTTCGCCGGCCAACTGGATATTGAGATCCACCGACATCTCGACCAGCCGCCGGATCAGGTCCGGCTCGGTGCAGAACGCCAGCATCAGCTCCTCGAAACCCATCAGGTTACGCGGAATGGATAATACATCGTTCAGATGCACGCCGATCGCGTATTTACCCTTGTACCGAGCGACCAGCTTCTGCAGGCTGTCGAAACGGCCAGGCGCAAAGGCGTCCGGTGCCTGATACGCCTCAAAATCCGCCATGGTCTGAATCGCCGCCTGAACCACCGTGGAGTGCTGTTCCTCGCCCTTCTCGACCACAATCCCCCATTCGTTCTTGAAACGGTTGGGCGCCACCTGCACGGTCTTGAAATCCGGGGCCGTCAGCATGGCATCCAGTCCCATCCTGACGGTAAACTCTTCGGTTGATGCGCCGGGACACAACACATGCCTGACTCGCTTATCAATGATCCATTCGAAATGCGGGATGCGATCCGGCTCGCCGCGGCGCAGCACCGTCATCACCCGTTCTACAGAGGTCATCTCAGCCATATACGGATAGTTGGGGAGTTGATAGTTGGGGAGTTGAGAGGTGCGGGGAATGATCGCTATTTCCGTCCCTTTGCCTCGGCCAATGCCAAGTCAATCTCCTGTTGGCGACGACCCGCATCCCAACCCAGCGCGTCACCGGCAATCTCCGCCAACTCGGCTAGTGCGGTCGCGTTTGCGCGTCCCAGCAGGGTAATGACACTGCGACGCCGCACCAGATCCGACAGATGCACTACCTGCTCGCCCTCGGCGATCGAGCAGATCTCGCCTATCGTGTAGTCCGGCAGCGCTGTGAGCGGCGTCCGCCATTTCGGTTCCTTTCGTTGCGCCAAACGCTCCGCTTCTGTTCCGTAGCGTTCCAGTAGCTCCGCTACGCGTTCGTTCGCAAGCCCGCTGGCGGTTGCCACGCGCGCAATCCACTGCCGCTTCTCGGCTTCCCCTCGCGGATACCCTTCAGCGCCGGGATACGCCCTTTCGCGCGTGGACGCGACACGTCTCTTGTCGAGCCGGGCCAACAGCGTGTCCGTCACCTCTTCAGCGAACGCCCGGAAGGTCGTCAGCTTGCCGCCGATCATGCTGTAGATCGGGAAGCTGCGCGCCGCATCCGCATCCGTGAGCGCCAGATGGTGAGAGCGCGGCACGCGACCTGTGCAGTCCAACCCGGAGGACGGCAACGGGCGCACTCCGCAGAACACGTGTACGATGTCACTGCGCGACAGTTTGAGACTGGGGAAAACGCCTTGGAGCGTCGTCATCATGTAGTCAATCTCCGCGTCCTCGCACACCGCGGTGTCGGGGTTCTCGACCCGGATGTCCGTCGAACCCATGATCACCTTGTCCATGAACCGGAAGGTGATACAGATACGGCCGTCCGCGTGCTCGTAATAGACCATCCGGTCGCCCAGCGCATCGAATAGCGCCTGATTGTTGATCACCAGGTGCGAACCTTTGGTGCCGCCCATGAAGTGCGTCTCCACGCCCAACGTCCGGTTCGCGCGATCAACCCAGGCCCCCGTGGCGTTCACGACCACTCGCGGCCGGACGGTCAGCGTTGCTCCGCTGATCTGATCGCGCAACAGCACGTGGTCGCGGTCCGATTTCTCTGCCGATACGTAGTTCAACGCGACACACGCCGGCATCACACGGCAGGCCTCCAGGGCGAGGTCCACGCACAGACGTTCGGGCTGGCTGATCCACGCGTCCCAGTAAGTCGCCGTGCAGACGATCTCGCTCTTGAGTCCGGGAATCTCGGCCAATGACTTGGCCTTCGAACGAAAGAAATGGCGCGGCGTCTGACGGTTCGTGGCGGTGATCAAATCATAGAAGCACAGGCCCATCTTGATGATTGCAGCACCACGTCCGCCGGGCGTCACCGGCAACCCGAAAAAGACCAACGGCGATTT
>CAIKAP010000099.1 GCA_903825435.1 uncultured Verrucomicrobiota bacterium | reverse complement strand
GATGTTCGGCTACTTTGATCCGCCGTGGACCCCAGCCTTCCTGCGCCGCAACGAGGTGATGATCCGCACCCAGTCAGGGCAACCCTGACCCGTTCCCGGCTTGACTGCATTCCCGATCACCTGGCGGACTCGCAGCACACCCGGGGCAGCGACGTTTCCGTCCGCCAGGCTCACTTCATGAGAGTGACGTGGCCGACGTATTCTTTCCTTTTGTTGAGATATTCAACCCCGTAAACCACCGGGGACCACGAAAGGTCGTGTGGTATGGTGATGTAGTGCTTCAGATTCTGGAGGTTGTGCGGGATCGTTATGTAGTGCTTCTCAGCCGCCGGGGGCGGAGAGCCGCTGCTCCACGGGTTGTTGCCTTCAAAGGCGCGAAGGCTGTTGCCCATGTCCTTGATGGTTTTCACCTTTCCGCGGACGGCCCGGCCCGCTAGCGGTTCAAAATATCCGCCGCCGTCGTCGTTATGCAGGCCGGTTTCCGCGTCGAGGCGCAGGCCGCCCCAGCAATACGCATTGCCGTAGGCAGACGCGGTCGCGCTGGTCGGGATGCCGTCGCTCGTGAGGAAGGTCACCGCGCCGTAATCGTCGTAATCGTAGCGCTCCACGACTGCGCCGCCGGTGCCGGTCAATGCGAGCGCGTTGCCCTGGTCGTCGGTGTGGACGAAGTAATCCTGCCCCCCCAGACGCAGACCGAGGAGGCCGCGGTCATCGAGAGCGTAGCTCGCCGCCACCGCGCCGTTTTCCCGTTCCTCGATCACGCATGCGCCGTCATAACAGTATTGCCGAATGCTGGGCGGCAGGGTGCCGGAATAATTCGTTTTGGCCACGCGCCGACCGAGCGCGTCGTAAGCGTAGCCAACCAACGGGGCGAGCGTGCCCGTGCCGGAATCCAACGCCTGCACCAGCACCAGCCGGTCGGCGTAATCATACTGATAAGTCACCGGGCCGTCGGCGGAGACGCGGGCCACGATATTGCCGTTGTCGTCGTAGGTGCGGACGTCGCACCCGGTGGTGGTGTATTGGTTCATTTGGAAATCTGCCGGCGGCGCCCCGGAATCCATCGTGTAATCGCCGAAACAGGCCGCGCCGGTGACGTTCGTGCGATTGCCCATGCGGTCGAGGCCGTAGTCCACCAAACGATCCTGCCCGCCGTTGGTCCTAACGAGCGAAGCGACGAGCCGGCACGCGGGATCGTATTCGAACGTCTGCGCCCGCGCCACGCCCGCCAAGGTGAACGGCGCGGTCATGTCGCGGGAGGTCTTGTTCTGTGCCGGGTCAAAACGGAACGTCCGGTCGTCAATGGCCACAGAGTTATCCGTTCGTTCATGGCGGACGCGGCTGACCTGCCCAAACCCATAATCGCCCGGCACGTTGGGCGAGCCGGTGAGACCGTCGTAGCCGATCCTGGTGCGCGTGCCGTTGCCGTAAGTCACGCGCGCCAGACGCGTCACGCCGTTGTAAGCAAAGCTCGCCAGCGCCACACCGGATTCGGTGATGCCGGTGCAACGACTGTTCGCGTCGTAAGCGTAGGCCAGCGTGCGGCCGCCGGGGTAGGTGAGCGACCGGCGGTTGCCCAGCGCGTCGTAAGTCGAAGTGGTGGCCAGTCCATTGAGCTTTTCCTGCACGCAATTGCCGTGCGAATCGTAGGTGAAATCCCCGTCGCAATCATCATCGCGGTGGCCGGTCAACCGGTCGCAGCCGTCGTAGTTGAAGGTCTCAAACCGCGCCGCGATGTCGCGATGGATGATGCGGTCGTTCAGGTCGTAGGTGTTCACGATCACGTTGCCGTTCGCATCCTGTTCGCTGATGAGATTGCCGCGCGGACTCCAGACGAGCGTGCGGTGCGTGCCGTCGGCGTTGGTGACGGCGACGAGCCGGTCGAGGGAGTCGCAGGCGTAGAACGCCGTGTTCGAGTTGGCGTCTGTGGCGGAAAAGCCGCTGGAGTTGAGCCGGTATTCGACGTGCGAGGTGTTGATGGTGATGCCGCGCTCCTTGCCCTGGTAACAGGTCGTCTGCACACAGCGGCCCAGGTAGTCGTAAGCGAACACCGTTTCGTTGCCGCGCGCGTCCACAGTGCTGACCGGGTTATCGAGCGAGTCGTAGGCGCAGGTGCTGGTGTTGCCGGCGCTGTCCGTGCTGCTTACACAACGGTTGAGCGAATCATAGACGTTCGTGACCGAGAACACCTGCGCCGGGCCGCCGAGGTCGGGCGTGTCCGTTTGGATGACGGAAGTCACGTTGCCGGAAGGATCGAGCACACAAACCTGGAGGGCTCGGCCGTTGGGCACTCGGACACTGTAAACGCGGCCCGCCGTATCGTAATCGAAACTCGTCACCTGGCCCAAATCGTCGGTGATGCTGCTGCATTGGCCGCAGGGCGCAAAGGCGATTCTGGTGGTGCATTCGCCATCGCCCACGGGTGTCTGCGTGGCGGGCGCGAAATGCAAATCATGCTCAACCACGCAGCGGTCGAGGCCGTCGTATTCGTAGCGTGACTCGGCCAGGCGGACGTTCCCGGCCGAACCGGGCACGTCGTTCAACTCGCCGAAGTGGCGGACGACCTTGAGATTGTCGTTCGCGTCGCAGTGGAACGCGGTGACATTGCCCATCGGGTCGGTGATTTTGGAGAGGCGATAAACTCCGCTCCGCAGGCGTGAGCTGACGTTTTCGGTGCGAACAGCTTCCTGGAAGCGGGCTTGTCTCTCGGAAGTTGCGTTCTCCCCTTGCATGAGCTGCCACACTCTTAGTCTGTATGTAACTGGATCTTGAGGCTTTGGAACAATGGGTGTCCATTTCGATCGCGCAAAGCCTGCAAACCCATCATACTCCATCGTCGTGATGCTCGGCGTGCCTTCCAGCCCTTCGCTCACGCGGGTGGGATTGCCATTGGCATCGTAATCCAACTGGGAGGTGCATTGTAGCGGGTTGCCCGGAGCGGCAATTTCACGGAACAACAAACCACGCTCGTCATAGGCATACGCCACCGCCTGATGCGGGTCGGCCCCGGAAACGGCGTCGCCGCCGAGCGCCTGCACGCATTGGCCGTTGCCGTCATAGATGAAGCGATTGGTCCGCGCCTGCGTCGCGTCCACCGCCAGCGCGATTTCCGTCACGCGATGCAGCGGATCGTATTGGAAGCGGTCGGTCCGGTAGGTCGCGGTGGCGGGGTTGTCGAAGAAAACCGGAGCGGTGCATTCCACGAGGTTGTCATTGGCATCGTAAGCGTATTTCCACTCAATCCTGCAGAAGCACAGGCTGAGGGTGGCGGAGCTGGACTGAACGAGCTGATCGAGCGAATTGTAGGCGAACAGCCAGTCGTTGGTGCGCGGGTCCACATAGCGAGTCAGGTTGCCACGCGCGTCGTATTCAAACGAAGAGGTGAGCGCCAACCCGGCGGCGTCCTCGACGCATTGCTGGAGATAACCCGCTTGCCAACCACTGGGGTAATAGCTGAACGTGTCCACGCGGCGATAGCCATTTGCATCGGGAGCGTTGGTGATGGCGGTCAACTGGCCGGAAGGATTGTAGGCGAAATCAATGGCATCTTTATCAGACGGCCGTACGAAAACCACGCGGTAACGTCCCAGCGCGTCATAAGTGGCGGTCGTCACGTTGCCGCGCGGGTCGGTGGCGGCTGTGCAGAAAGCACTACGGTGGTAAATCAGACCGTCCCAGCCTTTGTGTTTCATGCGGCCAACTGTAGCGGGTTGGCCCGCACCCACCTCAGCAATCACGCCGCTTCTAAGCCGGCCTACCGTAGCCGGTCGGCCCGCGCCAACCTCGGCAATGACGCCGCTCCTGAGGCGAGCATTACCCCAGTGTGCCTGCCCCGGGCTGTACAACCGTCGCGCCGCAGGATCACTGCCGAAACGTGGATCGTATTCGTAATGCCACACGCGTTCGCTCGTGTCGGCCACGCCATCGCCGTCCAAATCAACGCCACCGCCGCTGGCAATCTCCCGCACCACGCGGCAATCGGCGCGCTTGCGGGCGGGCGTGGATTTGTCGAAATCGGATTCATAAACGCATTGCACCTGCTGCCCGCCCGGACCGACTTCCCGCTTGCAAAGCGAATCGGCGTTCCACTCCCAGCGGGTTTCAAAATAGTCCGGGTCCTCGGGGCGCAATTTGCCGGAGGGGCGATTCTCCGTGGCCGTGGTGGGCAAGGCGGGATTGGCGCGGCCCGTGAATTCGCGCACCGAGACGCAACGTTGCCGGGAGTCGAACAGATACTCGCTCACGTTGCCGACGTAATCGTTGACGATGGT
>CAIKAP010000098.1 GCA_903825435.1 uncultured Verrucomicrobiota bacterium | reverse complement strand
GATGTGACGCAAAAGGCTTTACTATTCATATGCCCCTCGGCCTAAGCGGGCGCGTCCGCGCGCTTGGCCGCTCGCTCAATGCTAAAGCGATTTGCGCCAGATTAAGCGCAAACCGCTTTAGCGGGGATTCTGGATCACCGATCAGAATATCCCGGCCTGACATGTCAAATCCAACAGGGCTTCTGTTGCTGGTAACTGGCGCCTTCTCTCCCGGTTTTTCCATCTTGGCGTCGGGAATCCGAGCCTGAGAAAGAGTTCGTTTGAGACCTCGGAATCGTTCCTGCGCAGATGCGCTGAAGCAAACCGCTGCCTGGGAGATGGTTCGGACAACCTCATAGGCTCCGAGTGTCCATAGCCACATCAGGGTGCTCGCGCGTTCGATTTTGTCACCATACGTGCAATCAGCGGCGAAACCTTCGTCAAGAAGAGTAACAATTTCGTCGCCAAGATCGAGAAGGACGTTCACGCGCCCGGAGAGATAGAATGAGAACGCAAGCAATGGCTCACGCTCAACCATTTCTTCCCAAGTGGGGTTGAAGAGAGTCTCTCGCCTACGCCTTGTCATTTGATTTCACGCCGGTGTTGCGGCGGCTGCGCGCAGATTGACGCGCTGCCTAAGAAGTAATGTATTGGAGGCGCTCTCCATTCTGACACCGTAACGCTAAGCCGATATCAGCCTTCCAACGCCTTGACCACCATGTCGGGATTGCGGGCGATGACGTGAAGATAGGCCCGCGCCGTGGTGTCCGGCTGCTTTCGCCCCTGTTCCCAGTCCCTGAGCGTCCCCACAGGAATTCGGTAGCGGGCCGCGAACATGCCCTGTGACAGACCAGTGGCGCTGCGGATCGCCTTGACGTCCACCGGTATAACCTCGGGTGCCACGTCGGCGTCAGCCGCAATCTGGCGTTCGATGTCGTGATCGGTCATAGCGTCCAATGCGGCCCAATCCACGGCATCCAGCGCTGCCTTGCTCATGTCAGGCGTGATCTTTCGGCGCATAGGCTTCGATCTCCCTTGAGTTGGCCTTGCGAAGCGAAATAACCCGGCGAATCTCGCCACGGTCGGTAAAGACACAGATGAACAGCCGACCACGGATCAGGCCGTAAGCCACCTGCCGCCGCTCGCCGTAATCCTTGCGGTCGTCATCGGCCACATGCACCAGCCCCTCGAACACATAGGGTGCGAGTGCCAGAGAAAGGCCACGCTCGGTGATATTCCTGGCGTCCTTGGCCGGATCAAATTCGTACTCCATCGCATCAATCATACGGCTAAGCCGTACTCACGAACAAGGGAATTTGTGGATGCACCTAAGTTAACGCACTGGTTTACAACAAGAGAAGGTTCTCCCCCAGCCAACCGCACTCCGCCAATTTTCTTTTGGAATGGATTCTCTGCCTGCGGGCGCCGGAGTGAAACCCTGGCCGGGGTGCGCCTTCAGGCCGCAAGGTTGTTGATCTCCCTGGTCGCCGAGAGCTGCTTTCCATGCAAATTTCCCTTCTCTGTCCTCCGATATTCTCCATAGGCTGTTGACTGCCGAACGGGAGCGGTCAGGCACGCAGCTGTGCAGTGACCTTTTGCCAAGCGTCCTCATAATCCCTGAGGCGGTCAAAATGAGTTTGTCCAAAATTGTTCGAAGAAATCGACCACGCCCCCTTTACCTGCCAGGAATTGCTGTTGGCCGAGGTTCCCAAGAACCTCTCTGCATCAGGTAGGCCATCGAACACAAAGAACCGCCCGGTACTACTCGTTAACCATACGTACACCAGGACAATACCCGGTATGCCAAACCACTTTTGCTCAAGCTTGATCTGAGGCGAGGACGCGGTCTTGACCTGGATCGGTATCGCACGGTCGAATCCACGCGAGTATGCAACTAGATCAACGCCATTATCGGAAAATGGCTTGGCGACATCGATGCCCAGCGCAAGAAGGCGGGCAGCCACCAATGCCTCTCCTGCGGCCCCAACATTGGCGGTGGTTGGTCTGGAGATGGCGTCCTTCATGGGGCAGCCGTAGGTGTGTGCATTTCGTTTACCAACTCCGGATGCCTATCCAGCAGCTTCAATCCGACATTTCCCAGATGGGCGGCCCATCCGCCCCTGACTGACGCCAGAATAGCCAAATTCCGGTCCAACCAGAAGGCCGAATTGCGCGATGGCAGCGTCCATCGCAGCATGATCGCCACCTCGATCGCCTTGGTGGTC
>CAIKAP010000097.1 GCA_903825435.1 uncultured Verrucomicrobiota bacterium | reverse complement strand
GGGCGCACGACGATCAAACTAGCGGTGCCCCCGCGAGAACGGGCGTGGTGGCAGCGGCTATGGGAGAAGATTCTGAGCCCAATTCCCAACTGCCATGCACTAGAAAATCGCCCCACCTTAAACAGCTGAAATGAACTCCTACTGCATCGTTCCGACCAAGAGAGTTACCGGGAGTTCCCATCAGTAAGAAGCGCCGTCAGGTAATCCACCACCTCATTGGCGGTGTAGGAAACTCTTCCGGGCTTCAGGAGGCGCGACAGAAGCGCGATGTCATCGCCGGCGGTGATGATAGGAAGCTCATGCTCGCCGGTGGACATCACCTGTGCCAGTCCCATGGTGGCGAGCAGGCCGTTGCAGATACATTTGCGGCCAACGGTATCCTCGGGCGCTCCGTGTTTGCTCGCGTAATCTTCCAGCGGTTCGGCCGGGCAGCGATAACCGAGGCTGCCGTCGGGTTTGCGATACGGATGGCGGAGGTATCCCAAGTCACAAATGCGGGGGCGCACCTCATACGCGGCGGCATCTGAAAGCGTTTTCTCCAATTCCACGACCTTGAAGGGGAACCCGGTGGGCGATGCCACGGGATCGGTATAGGTGCGAATGCCTTCCGTCAACGCCTGCTCAATCACGCGTTGTTTCAGTTCGGGGGCGATGTCCGATTCCTCGCAAAATGCAAACGGAGTACCTACCTGCACACCGGCGGCGCCGAGTTTCTCCGCCTCCGTCAACTTTTCCGGCGTCCCATACGAACCGGCCAACCAGAACGGCAAGCCCAAGGCGCGGATTTTCTGCAAATCAGGAATGTCGCGCGGCCCGTACACCGGCTCGCCGCGTTCACTTAATTGCATGGGGCCGCGCGGCGGCGCGTTGTGCCCACCCGCAGAAGCTCCTTCCACGATGAACCCGTCCACTCGCCCGGTGGATTTACGGGCCAGCGCAATGGCGAGGGTCGCTGAAGAAATGATCGCCAGGAACTGCGGGCGCTTCAACCGGGGCGCGTTGCCACTAAAAAACGCCTGCGGGTCAAACGTACAGCCATAGGTTTCCCCCGTCAGCACCCCTTCCACATCCAGCTTCAACTCCGCCGGGTGGCCCTCGGAAAAGGCGTCCAAAAAGCCCGGTATGGCAAACGGAATTCCAGCCCCCATCAACACGCAGTCCACACCCGCCAACATCGCACCGTACAACGACGGCAAGGTGGGCATCTGGATTTTTTCGAGGTAATTCACACCGACCAGCCCGGCATGACCCTCTTTTGCCAAAAACACCTCGACAAAGTTGGCCAACACCGTCAGTTCCGTCAGCGATTCAGGAGCCTGTTGTACGGGAAGCGGGGTCAGACGAAACGGTTGTTCGGGCGGGATGCCGCCGGGAACAAAGAAACTCTTAAAAACGCGCTCGACAACACTCGGAATGGGAAAATGCGCTGCCGCGCGACGCAGGTTTCCTTCCGGGTCACCCTGTTGCAGCCGGCGCACCAGCACCGTCGACAGCGCTGTCCCCGCCACCACACCCAGGCATCCCCGCTGCGACACGGTACGAGCCAGTCGCCAACCCGACACACCGACTCCCATCCCTCCTTGAATGATTCGAGGGACCGCCGTGGATTCGGATTTATTCACATTTGACATTATGGGTTTTGCTTAGCCTCCGCTTGGCGACTAATGACAAAAATAGCGAAGTCAGCATGGCGGTTCGGGTCGGAAGTGACCTCGATGTCCTTCTCGGTGTTGAGCGCAATCTGACGGTGAATATGGAGCCCCTTGGCGCGGCAGAAATCTTCGAAATCCGCAATGGAAAGGAATCGGATGTTCGGCGAGTTGTACCATTCGTGACGAAGCAGCCCAGTGGACTTCGGAGCGCGGCCTTCGTCGGCCAGCATCCGGCGCAACGGCTCGTAGGCCATGTTGGGAAACGTCACGATGCCTTGTTTGCCGACGCGGAGCATTTCGTTGAGAACGCCTTCCACGTCGTAGATGGCCTGCAAAGTCTGGGAGAGCAGGACGCAGTCGAATTGTTTGTCGGCGAAGCTGCGGAGACCGTCGTTGAGGTCGGCCTGAATCACGTCCACGCCCCGGCGAACGGCGGTGAGGACGGAGGCTTCTTTCAATTCGATGCCAACGACGCGGTGGCCGGATTTCTTTTTGACGCGAGCCAAGAGGCCGCCACGGCCGCAACCAAGGTCGAGCACAGTCGCCCCATCAGGAATCAATTCGACGATGCGGTCATAGTCAACGCGGCGCTTGTGGAAAATGCTGGTCGGGGCGTTACCGAGGCCATCGGGCACAGGTTGGACAGCGTTCTCCAGCGGGGCGCCGCGGAGATTGGCGAGGAAAGCGCGCATCAGTTCGCCGTAGGTGGCAAAGTTGTCCGGGAGGAGAAAGGCATCGTGGCCGCAATCGCTGCGGACGTTGGAGTAGCTGACCGGGATGTTGTTGGCGATGAGCGCATCCACCATGGCGCGGCTCTGGAACGGCGGGAAAAGCCAATCACTGGTGTAACTGACGATGAGCCATTGGCAGCGCGCCGGCGCAAAGGTCTTGGCGAGGTCTTGCGGCGTGGTGCCGAGATCAAACAGGTCCATCGCCATCGTGATGGTGAGATAGCTGTTGGCGTCAAACCGCTCGACAAACTTCTGCCCCTGGTAACCGAGATAGGAACCGACAGAGAATTTTTTCTCGAACTCGACCGGCACGTCGCGTGGCTGGAACCGGTCGGTCTCAAACTTCTGGCTCATCGCTTCCGGCGACAGATAGGTGATGTGACCGATCATCCGGGCAATCGCAAGGCCAACTTCGGGCTTGGTCTTCTTGTCGTAATACTGCCCGGCATGGTAGTGCGGGTCGCGCATGATGGCGTTGCGGGCGACAACATCGAACGCGAGCGCCTGGCTGGTGAGCCGCGGCGAGGTAGCCAGCGCCATCACACCGGCAACCTGGTCAGGAAAACGTGTCGCCCACGTCAACGCTTGGTGCCCCCCCATCGAACCGCCGGTGACGGCGAGCAATTTCTTGATGCCGAGGTGCGCAATCAGCCGGCGTTGGACTTCGACCATGTCGCCGACGGTCACCGTCGGAAAATCGCGGGCGTATGGTTTGCCGGTTTCGGGGTTGATGCTGCCGGGACCGGTGGTGCCGCGGCAGCCGCCGAGCAGGTTCGCACAGACAACGAAGTAGCGGCCGGTGTCAATCGCCTTGCCGGGACCGACGGCAATGTCCCACCAGCCGGGGTCGTCGCCGGGATCGTGTTGGGCGACGTGCGAGTCGCCGCTGATAGCGTGGCAAACGAAGACAGCGTTGTCGCGGGCAGCGTTAAGCTTGCCGTAGGTCTCGTAACAGACGGTGACACTCGGCAGTTGGCCGCCGAGTTCGAGATGGAATGGGCCGTCAAAGGTAAAGGTCTGCGCATAGCGCAACGGATTGGCGTGCCGCACGCTGTCGCTGCTGTCGAATGCATTTTCTGCCATGACATCCATCCCACCACAAAACGGCTCATCGCGCAAGTGCGCTGAGAGCGTGTTTTGAAATTCGTCAGCACAGGAACAATTGTTTGGCGGTGTTCAGTTGTTGTTTTTTGTTGGCGCGGGCGGCGTGAATTGCCGCCCGCGCACAGTTGTGGTTTTGTTAGAACTCGTATTTTGCGGACACGGCGAAACCGGTGTTCTCGGCGGTGTTGAGGACGTTGCCGAAATGGCCATAGCCAACGGTAACGGTGCTGTGATTGTTCAGGACATAGGCAACTCCGAGCGTCCACCAGTCTGTTTCGTGGCGTACGAGATTGCCGATCTGGCCGTAAGGATCGCGTTTCTGCCGGTACTCACCGGCGAGCGCGATGCGATCGGTGATGAGATAAACGGCATTGCCTTCGACGCTCGGCCGGTAGGAATTGCTGAAGCCGACGTAACCGAGTTGATCGGCAGCGCTGACGCGCAAACTGGCGGAGAGGATGAGCGGTCGTCCGATGACTTTCGGAAACGACTTGGTCGCGGTGGCGACGAAGTCGGCGCCAAGATCGTGACGGAGGCCGATGCCGCTGAGCGCGCCGCCGAGCGCGTGGTCAATCTGCGTGATGCCATCGTTGTATTTTACCTGTGTCCCGATGGTGAGCGCTGGTGTCGGGAAATTGAAGCTGTTCTCCGGCAGCGCGAGGACGCGGGCATTGAAGTTGTGCAACCAAACATCGGTGCGACCAATATCAATACCGGTGGCCTTTTGCACGTCAGTCGGCAGGCTGCCAAGGCCGAAGCGGCTGGCTGAGTAACCAAGTTCGACCCGTCGCCAGAGGGTTTCGGTGATGACGAAACTCTCGATGTCCTTTTTGCCCGCTCCGACGAACGCACCGGAGATGGAAGGCAATCCGAAGACCTGTTTTTCTGGACCGGGATTGACAAGGTAGGCGATGGGCGTGATGACAACACCGCCGACGCCGTCAATCGTGTGCAACGGCAATGGCGGCGCTTTCTGGGGTTGAGCGGGTGCTGCGGTTTGTGCTGCGTCAGCGGCGCGGGCGGGCGGCTGTTGTAGTAACAGCAGTGTGGCGACGGCGGCGATGATGCGTTTGTGGTTGCTTGGTTTCATGTCTATCTATTCCTGAGCAACACCTCCAGAGAACCGGTTGGTCTTGCGATGTATTTTTGTTTTCTTTGCCTCCGTGTGTTGGGTCGGCGTGTAAATCAGGTTTGTGGCGCAGCTCTAAATTCCTTCCCCGGGATGAATGGTAAAACTGGTGGGATCGTTAAGACGAACTTTCTCAGTGCGTTCAATCTGCACAACGCGGTCGTTATGGACGACGATCTGAACAACGCCGAAGTGAAGCGACTTGACTTGCTTCTTTACGATGGTCAGCCAGTCGGATTCGGTTGAGTGGGTCTTAATGTTGTCGCTCATGTTGGTGTGCATTCCTAGCCAGATGTTTTAGGTGATGGATTTGATGATGCAATTTTCAGTGAGAAAACCGTTTTAAGGCAACAACATTGACTTGGCCCTTAAGATTAGCCGGAATGGCTTTCGGAGTTCTTAGTGCCTGAGTGACTGTGTTCGCTATCGCTGCGACGCCTGCAACGCCTGATCGAGATCAGCAATGATGTCGGCGACATCCTCGATACCAATCGAAAGACGGACAAACTCGGGTGTTACGCCGGTTTTCGCCTGTTCCTCGGGCGTCAACTGCGAATGCGTGGTCGAGGCCGGATGGATAACGAGCGACTTGGCGTCGCCGATGTTGGCGAGGTGGCTGAGGAGCTTGACGCTGTTGATCAACTTCACACCTGCGGCCGCGCCGCCCTTGATGCCGAAGCCGACGATGCCACCGGCGCCGTCGGAAAGATATTTTTCCGCGTTGGCGTGGTGTGGGTGGCTCGGCAGACCGGGATAATTCACCCAGACGACGGCAGGATGTTTCTCTAGGAATTTCGCAACAGCAAGCGCGTTCTCGCAATGGCGCGGCATACGTAGATGCAAGGTCTCAATGCCTAGCAGTGTAAGGAACGAAGCAAACGGGCTCATGCAGCCGCCGGTGTCGCGGAGCCAGTGGGTCCGTATATGAATGATGTAGGCGATATTGCCGATGGAGCGCAGAGCTTCCTCGAAGACGACGCCGTGATACGCCGGGTCTGGGGCACAGAACTCGGGCCATTTCTTTGGGTTTTTCGCCCATTGAAACTTCCCACTGTCCACGACCGCTCCGCCGATATGTACGCCGTGACCGCCAAGGAATTTCGTCGTCGAGTAGACGATGATGTCGGCGCCGTGCTCAATAGGACGAAGCAAGGCGGGCGTCATCACGGTGTTGTCAATGATTACTGGCAAATCGTGTTTATGGGCAATGGTTGCAAGTTTACGGAAGTCGGGCACGTCGTTCTTTGGGTTGCCAAGCGATTCGAGATAGACGCAGCGGGTGTTGGTATCCACGAGCTTGTCGATGTCTTCCGGTTTGTTCGGATCGAAGAAGCGCACTTCGATGCCGAGCTTCGCGAGCGTCTGCGTGAACAACGTCCACGTTCCGCCGTACAGGCTCGTGGCGGAGACAAAATTCTGGCCCGCGTGCACAATGGTCAGCAGCGCCGCCGTGATGGCAGCTTGACCGCTGGCGAAGGCAAGTCCCGCCGCGCCACCGTCGAGCGCCGCGAGACGTTTTTCGAGCACATCGTTGGTCGGATTCATCAACCGGCTGTAGATGTTACCGAATTCTTTTAGCGCGAAAAGGTTCGCCGCGTGATCGGTATCCTTGAAGACATAACTAGTCGTGGCGTAAATCGGCACAGCGCGCGCCGTGGTCGTAGGATCCGGTTCTTGTCCGGCGTGCAGTGATAGTGTTCCTAGGTTCTTGGTTGGCATGGTTGTGATGTCCTTTCGTTGAAGTTCAGCATTCAAACAGCGCCGTTGAGAGATACCGCTCCCCGGCGTCGGGGAGAATGACGACGATGTTCTTGCCAGCAAATTCGGGTAGTTTCGCAAGTCGTACAGCTACCAAGGCAGCTGCGCCGCAGGAAATGCCGCAGAGGATTCCTTCCTCGCGCATCAGACGTCGGGCGAACTCGATGGCCTCGCTGCTATCCACCTGCTCAACGCGATCCACCAACGACAAGTCCAGCACCTTCGGGATAAACCCGGCGCCAATGCCTTGGATCTTATGCGGCAACGGCTTGAGTTTTTGTCCCGCCAATGTCTGGGTGATGACAGGGCTTTCCTTCGGTTCAACAGCAACTGAAGTGATCGGTTTACCACGCGTCTTCTTAAGATACCGCGAGATGCCCGTAATCGTCCCGCCAGTACCGACGCCGGAGACGAGGACGTCAACGCTACCATCGGTGTCGTCCCAGATTTCCGGACCGGTGGTCTGTTCGTGAATGGCCGGATTGGCCGGATTCTCAAATTGTTGCGGCATGAAAAACTTCTTCGGGTCGGAGTTGACAATCTCCTGCGCCTTCTCGATGGCGCCACGCATCCCCTTACCGCCATCGGTGAGCACCAACTCCGCGCCGAGTCCGGCAAGAACGCGACGGCGTTCGATACTCATCGTATCTGGCATCGTCAGAAGAACCTTGTAGCCGCGCGCCGTGCCAACAAAGGCAAGCGCGATGCCAGTGTTACCGCTGGTTGGTTCGACGATGATGTTACCTAGTTTGAGGAAACCGCGTTTCTCGGCATCCCATACCATCGAGGCCCCTATGCGGCATTTGACGGAGTATGACGGGTTGCGGCCTTCTATTTTGGCGAGAACAGTTGCAGAGGCGCCCTCGGTAACGGCATGAAATTTCACCAAAGGCGTGTGTCCAATCGAAAATGAGTTATCGCTAAAAATTCTCATAACTTGCACTGTACGCGCATAATCCCAAAAAGTGCAAGAAGAAAATATTATCTTTACCAAGATAGTCATGATTAACTATTTATATGGAAATTTCGCCTTTTCTCGTTAGCTAAACTTGCTGTGTAGACACCTCAGGCGGCGTCTTTGGTTTGCTTCTTACGAACCATCGGATCGCGTTCGCCTTCTACAGCGGCACGGTTGATGGTGACCTCGGCGATGTCGTCACGCGACGGGATCTCGTACATCAACTCCAACATCAGCTTCTCCAACAGCGAACGCAGGGCGCGGGCACCGGTCCCTTTCTGGAGGGCTTTGTGGGCAAGCGCTTGGAGGGCGTCTTTGGTGAAGTTGAGGTGGACGCCTTCCATCGCGAAGAGCTTGGCGTATTGCTTGGTCATTGCATTGCGGGTCTCGGTAAGGATGGAAATCAGTTCGCTCTCGGTCAATTCGTTTAACACGGAGACGACAGGCAACCGTCCGATAAACTCGGGGATCAAGCCGAACTTTAACAGGTCTTCCGGCTCAACGTGTCGCACGACGGAAACATGGTTACCTTGATCGACCTCTCCTTCGGCTTTGCCGAAGCCGAGAACGTGGCCGCCAATCCGGCGCTGAACGATTTTGTCCAATCCGATGAAGGCGCCGCCGCAGATGAAGAGAATGTGTTCGGTGTTGACACGGATGTATTCCTGATGCGGATGTTTGCGGCCGCCTTGCGGCGGGACGTTGCAGACGGTGCCTTCGAGAATCTTCAGCAACGCCTGCTGGACCCCCTCCCCCGACACGTCGCGCGTGATGCTGGCGGAGTCGCTCTTGCGGCTGATCTTGTCAATCTCGTCTATGTACACGATGCCGAGTTCGGCGCGTTTCACGTCGTAGTCGGCGGCCTGCAACAGGCGCAGCACGATGTTCTCGACATCTTCGCCGACGTAGCCGGCTTCGGTCAACGTGGTCGCGTCGGCGATGGCGAACGGCACGTCGAGGACACGGGCGAGCGTGCGGGCGAGCAACGTCTTACCGGAACCGGTCGGACCGATCATGAGAATGTTGCTCTTCTCGATCTCGACGTCGCTGACAGTCTCGTTCTGCTGGATGCGTTTGTAATGGTTGTGGACGGCGACGGAGATAATCTTCTTCGCCTGATCCTGGCCGACAACGTACTGGTCGAGCTGGCGACGGATCTCGGCGGGCTTCGGAACGTCGAAGCGGGACTGGCTACTCTTGCGAGCTGTTTGCGGTTGGCCGAGTTCCTTGTCGAGGATGCTCTTGCAGACGGCGATGCAGTTGTCGCAGATGTAAACGCCTGGCCCGGCAATGAGCTTGCGGACTTCGCCGTGCGTCTTGCCGCAGAAGCTGCACATTGTCAGGTTGGTCGGGCGTGCCACAGGTGTATCTCCTTAGCTGGCTTTCTTCTCCGGAACATCGCGCCGGGATTTCACAACCTCGTCCACAAGACCGTAATCGCGGGCCTCGGCAGCAGACATGAAGAAGTCGCGGTCAGCGTCCTTGGTGATGGACTCGATGGATTTGCCGGTGTGAAGCGCGAGGATTTCGTTCAAGCGGTCTTTCAGGCGAAGGATTTCCTTGGCTTGGATGCTGATGTCGCTGGCTTGACCCTGAACGCCGCCCCACGGTTGGTGGATGAGGATGCGGGCGTTGGGCAGCGCAAGGCGTTTGCCCTTGGTGCCGGCGGCGAGGATGACGGCGCCCATGCTGGCGGCCTGGCCGACACAATAGGTCGTCACGTCGCACTTCACGAACTGCATCGTGTCGTAAATCGCCAACCCGGCGGTGACGGAGCCGCCGGGGGAGTTGACGTAGAGGTTGATGTCCTTCGCGGGGTCCTCGGACTGGAGGTAGAGCATCTGGGCGATGATGAGGTTGGCGATGTTGTCGTCAATCGGCGTGCCGATGAAGATGATCCGGTCTTTCAGCAGGCGGGAATAGATATCGTAGCCGCGTTCGCCGCGGCCGGTCTGTTCAACAACCATTGGAACCAGGACTTGTGACTTTGCCATATCTCTCCTATTCAGCCGATTCGACCTTAGCATTGGCCATGAGGAAATCAAGGGTCTTGGCCACGCGGACCTGGTCCTCGATCTGGCCCATCTCCTCGTGCTCGACCAACTGCGCCTTGATGCGTTCGGGCGTGCTGCGGTTGCGCTGCGCGATCTGCGCGATGCGTTCTTCCAGTTCGTCTTCCTCGACCGTGATGTTCTCCTTGTCGGCAACGGCGTCGAGAATGAACGACGCCCGCAACCGGTCCTTCGCGCTCTGCGCGGCGAACCCGAAGATGTCGTTCTTGCGCTGATCCAGTTCCGCGCGGCTGACGCCTCGCATGGTGTTCTCGCGCACCACATCATACACAACGCTGCGGGTCTCCGCTGCGATGAGGGAGTCGGGCAGGTCGAACTGAGCCTGTTTCAGTAAATGCTCAACGAGCTGGTTACGCAGGTCGGTTTGCAACTCGACCTCACGTTCATGAGCAATGCCCTTGCGGACCTGCTCTTTCAGCTTGTCCACCGATTCTGACCCGGCTTTCTTGGCAAACTCCTCGTTCAGTTCGGGTAATTTCTTTTCCTTGATGGCTGTCACGTCCACGAAGTACGTGGCCTTCCGCCCCGCCAACTGTTTCTGCGGGAAATCGGCGGCAAAATTGATCAGTACCTGCCGCTTCTCGCCAGTTGTCGCACCAAGCAACTGGTCGCAAAACCCTGGCAAAAAGGAGTCGGACTCGATCAACACCCAAAATCCTTGGTGCTCGCCAAGTCCTTTGTTGTCGGGCACCAACTCGGCAATCGGTTTGCCGTCGGCGACGCCGGTGTAGTTGATGACGGCGAAGTCGCCCGTCTTCACGCCGCGTCCTTGGACCTCGACGAAATCGGCCTGCTGCTCACGGAGCGCGTCCACCATCTTCGTCACATCCTTGTCGCTGATCGGAGTCTCCTTGCGCTTGACGGCGATGCCCTTGTACTCCGGCAGCGTGAACTCGGGCGCAACGTCCACCAACGCGGTGTAAATCATCGGCTGGCCGGGCTGCCACTCGACCTTCTCGATCTGCGGCATGCCGACGGCGCGCAGTTTGTGTTCGCCGATCACCTCGCGGTAGCTGTCGGGGATGAGTTTCTTGCGGACTTCCTCGTCAATTTCCTTGGCGTAGCGTTTCTCGACCATCGGTTCCGGCGCCTTGCCGGGACGGAACCCCGGAAGCTCGGCCACCTGACGGAACTCGCGCAGGATCTCGGCCCGCGTCCCGGCGACCCGCTCGGCGCTAACTTCGATCCGCAGTTTTTTCCGGCACGGCCCGGCAATTTCTATGATTACGGACATGGCTATTATTCCCCCATCTCTTGGTAAAAAAATGGAGCGAGCGAAGGGATTTGAACCCTCGACATTCACGTTGGCAACGTGACGCTCTACCAGACTGAGCTACGCTCGCTTCCGTTGCGACGGCGCGAAGATAACAAAATACCGCTTGACTGCAACTGGAAACTTTTTTCACGTCTAAGAGCGTATTTTAAAAGTCATTTTGCGAGCGAGGCGACAACACATCAGGCCGATCATGGCGATGAGAATTAACGTTTCACTGTTCGCTGGTTGTTGTTCGTAATCGCAGCGTAGCCGCCGCCACTTCAGCAACCACGCCAACGTGCGTTCGTCAATCCAGCGCTTGGGTACACCACAAACCGGTTTCCACCCAAGCGCGGCACAATGGTCAACTGAATCTTGCGTCGGCTCAGCAGTGCCCACACCCAATCCACCAATTTCCCTGTATAGCCACCGTCGGACCAGATCAGCACCAAGCGACTGAACCGATGCGCCAAGCCTGCCAGCAATGTCCGCGCCGCATCGCAATCTTGCACGTTGGCGGCGCTGAACCACACCAGCAACACCATGCCCAGCGTGTCCACCAACAAATGACGTTTCCTCCCGCTGATCTTCTTGCCGGTATCACAACCGCGTGGACCGCTCTGATCGGCCACTTTGACCGATTGGCTGTCCACAATCCCTGCCGACGGTTGGCACTGTTTGCCGCTGTGTTGTCACACCCGCGGCCGCAACGTTTCATGAATCGCCAGCCAGACGCCGCTGCGTTGCCAACGACGAAACCAACCGTACACCGTTTGCCACGGTGGATACTCTTTGGGCAACATCCGCCAAACATCGCCGCTACGCAGCAAGAAGATGGCGTTGAGCACGGCGGGCGCTTCCGCCCGCGATTGGCAGATGGCGGCAAATGCGGTTCAAGAACCGCAACCTGTTGGTCACTAAGATCGCTGGGATATAATTAGGAATCTTGCTTCCCCAGCTTCAACCACATTACTACTGAATCCGGAGGTAAATTTCCACCAACTACTTACACAAGAGCGAGGCACTTCAAAACATTCTCCAAGAACTGACGCGCCCTCTTCGCCTCGGCGGTGATATGGGCAACATCGCCGCGCTCGACGCACTCAACGATGAGCGGGCCACTCGTAAAACCGCCCTGCTCCAGACGCGCAAACACCTGGGCGAAATTGACCTGCCCGGTACCGGGCGTCACCATGACGTTCTTCGGCAGACAAAAATCTTTCACGCTCATGCCGACGACGAGACCTCCTACGGTCGCAGCGTCGTCAACAGGATTAAGTTTGCCATCGGAGTAGTAAAAGATGTTGCCGGGGTCATACCAAATGCGGAAATTCTTGTGCCCAACCTTCTCGACGAGTTTGCGGCACTGCACACCGTTCGCGTTGTTACCGCCGTGCGGCTTGACACTGAGCCCAATGTTCTTCCCCACAGCGTACTCACAACAATCAGCGATAATCTTGTAGTACGCGTCAGAGTGTTTTTCGTCTGTACCGCCAAGCAACAGGTTTGGACAACTGCATGCAGCGGAGTTGTCAATGAGTCGTTTCAAGCCGTCGGTGTTGTCTAGCGGAAATCCCCCACCGTATATCGAGGTGATCTTGAGACCACGCTTCCTCGCTTCTCCTCCAATAGTCGCCGCCTCATCCATCGTCGTTTTCACCGTGATGACATCACCTGTCTTGGCTGTCATTAATCCAGCGTACTTGTAACCGGCCTCGGCGATACCGTCGAGCGCGACTCGCCAATCGTACTGGTCCCACGGACGCGTGTAACAGCCAATCTGCCAGCGCGACGATTCCGCAGCGCAACTCAATACCACGCCGGCTGTAGTCAGTAGGGCACTGCCGATGAATTCTCGTCGTGTTTGCATGGTTACGCCGTTCGGATGGTGCGGTGTTTGGAGTCGTAAATGGTTTTCACACCGGTTTCATAGGAGGTCATAGCCATGATGACAGCGACAGCGTGCTGGTAGCCAGCCTCAATCGGGGCGTTGGGTGTGTTGCCGGTACGAAGACATTGGAGCCAGTCGAGAAAGTGGTCAGGATGCTCAACCGTGGGCACCAGTTTCTCGCCGCGGATGGTGCCGTCGCGATGCGGAGCTCCCTCGGCACTGTACGTTGGTGCATTCCAGTTGTCTACCTTGAGGACTCCTTTGTCGCCATAAAACTTGCGGATATTGCCATAGCCGTTACCGAGGTTGTTCGAGATACTGACGATGAAATCCTCCGGATACGTCCATATTGCTTGGATGCAGTCAGGCGCAGTGAAGTTGTGCTCGTCCTTCCATGTGTACGTGCCGCCAAGGCAGACGCACGACTCAGGAAGCTTAGCACCCGTGATAAAGTGTAGCATATCGATGAAATGGCTGCCGAGTTGTGGAATCGGACCACGTGAGAACTCATAATAGCCATACCAGCCGGAGTACACATCGGCACAGAACGGCCGCATCGGGCGGTTCATAAGGAACTCCTTCCAGTCCACATCCTCCTTCTTTACGTCTTTGCAGTACTGATACCAATAGGGTTTTTCACTGTTGCGACATTCCTCAATGCGGGAGAGTTTGCCAAAGATTCCGGTCCTGTATAGCTCCTGGCATCCGACGATACTGGGCAGACTACGGAGTTGGGTGCCAACTTGCACGACAACACCAGCACGCTTGACAGCATCAACAGCGTGAACCAGCTTGTCCATCTCCGCTGCCATTGGTTTCTCAACGTAGATGTGTTTGCCGGCCCGGGCAGCGGCTTCAAGGTGTGTCGTATGCTGGTGGTCACACGAAGCGATCATCACGGCATCAAGGTCTTTCACCTGTAACAGATCGCGATATGACACGAACTGCTGTGCATCGCGTCCAAACCATTCTTTGACCATGGCATTGGCCTGCTCACGTGCTATGCGCCACGGATCGGCTAGCGCGACAATCTCAAAATTCGTCGACTGAACGTGTTTGTAGATGCCGGTCATGTGTGCGTCGCGCCCACGGCTGCCACATCCGATGATGCCAATGCGAATCCGATCGTTGGCGCCGATGGAGCGCTTCCGCTCGGCAGCTGTAAGAAGTGAGGGACCAATGTACGCAGCAGCAGCCACACCACCGGCAGTCTTTAAGAAATCTCTGCGCGTTAAGCTAGTTTCCACAATTGTACTGTCCTTTCTTTCATTGTGTCTTCGTTGAAACATTTAGTGTCGAGTGATGAGCAACAATACTGCCACACAATCCCCTGGCAATGGTCGCATGGCAGATCATAAGAAAACCACTTGACCGGTCTGGATGGATTGTTCTTCCGCCTCGCAAATCTCTACCGCACTCAGACCGTCGCGGGCGGTCACGATGATCGGAGCGCGGCCAGTCCGGATGGACTCGACCATGTAGGTGAGTTCACCTAGGTAGCCGTCACCGCCGGGCGGCTTGATCGTGCGAGACGGCTGGTCTTTCTGAAACAGGCGCAACGCATCGGTGCTGCGGACAAGCGAGTAGTCGGCGGTCGCGTTCTCGAATTGAACAGTGTACTCCATGTTAAAACCGAAGCCCGCAGTCATTGCCCAGCCGCCTTCGGCCGAAACACACACGCCGCTGGCCACGGTGTACTGGGCGACGACGTGATCCATCGCGCCGCTCAACCGCGAAAAGCCGGTCGCGTATACGGCACGTGGGCGACCGAAACAGTGCTGGATGAAATCGATGTCGTGAATGTGCAGGTCCAAGAGTGCGCCACCCGACTTCGCGCCGTCCATGAAGTCCTTCGACCAACCGGGCGGCTCGCCTACGCGCCGAAACCGGGCGGCCAATACCGCGCCGTACCGGCCTTCAGCGATAGCCTCTTTGAGCCATGCGTATTCCGGCCAGAACCGGATGCACATCGCCGGCATAAAGAACCCTTTTGCAGGCCCCGCCGCGTGGACAATCTCACGCGCCAATGCAGAGGTGCGTGCAAGCGGTTTCTCGCAGATGACATGTTTACCGGCTTTGAGTGCAGCGATAGCGAGCTTCGGGTGCGCCGTTGTCGGCACACAAAGATCAATCAGATCAATCGTCGGGTCGGCAAGCAGATCGTTGAGGTTCTTGGTAGCTTTTGTCTGCGACATGTCGAGTTTCAACGGATCGCCGCCACCAAGATTGCCGGCGATGCTCGATAAATCGCCATCCACGGGGAGGCGAACGGCATCGCAAATAGCAACGATGCGGACGCCGGGAATTTGGCGGTACGCTTTAATGTGCGTGACGCCCATGAACCCAAGGCCGACGACGGCAACGTTAACAGGTTTCATTCTTTACCCTCAGCAATTGTTCGACAAACTGCACACCGGCGCGAATATCGGCGACGCGCTGGTTACCGGCTTCGCGTTCGAAACAGAGCCAGCCGGGGAAGTTGATCTCGACCAGCGTGGTAAAAAATGCCGGCCAATTGACCTGCCCAGTGCCGACGGTGAGCTCCTCACCCCAAGCGCCGGGTGACTGCGTGATGGCGGCATCCTTGACGTGCACACCTCTGACCCAACGGCCTACGACGCGCAACGTACTAACAGGATCGCCGTTGTTGTAAAGCAACATATTGGCAGGGTCGAAGTTGACGGCAACGTTCGGCTCGTTAAGGTGTTCGAGGAACTCTTTTAGCGACACAGCGGTTTCTTGGCCGGTTTCACAGCCAAGCGTGATTCCGTGTCCGGCAAAGAGACGCGCTATTTGGCGGACGCGTTCGATAAGCTTGCCGAAGTTCGGGTCGCGTGAGTCGTGCGGCAAGAAACCAGCATGAAATATCACGTACTTCAGGCCGAGCCGCACAGCGTTCGTCGCGGTGACCTGCGCATTGCGCCAGTTCTGATGCCAAGTTGCGTCGGGCACAATCCCGCCGGTGCGGCGGATGGTGTCGAGCGTCGAGTAATCCTCGCCAACGGTGCGGAACATACCGGAGACGGGCGTGATGCCGTGCTGCGCGAACAACGCCGGTGCGGCGTCCCACACAGACGGCTGTTCGCGGAGCGGGTCGAGGTCAAGCTGAACCCGGTTCAGGCCAATTATTTTAAGGTCACGAACAAGGTCGGCTGGTTTGGCGGGCTGAAGCGACCAACTGCACACCGCGAGTTGTTGGATGAGGCGTTTCATTCAGATCTCTATTTTGATTTCCGGAAAAGACACTTGCTCAATGGTTATTGTAAGCTTGTGCACCGTATTCCATACCGACGCGAAACATTTCGCGAATGTTCTCGATGGGGATGCCGTCGTGCAGCGAGTGATCCGACGCCAAAACGTACCCGCCACCGGGCGCGGCAGCATCAATCGCCGCTCGAACTTCGGTCGCAACATCGTCGGGCGTGCCATAGGGCAGCGTCCGTGATGAATCGATGTTGCCGATAAGACAGAACCGCTTGCCGTATTTCTCTTTCACGGCGCGTAAGTCCATCTTTGCGGTGCGCTGAAGTGGGTGGACGGAAGCGATCTTGGTCTGCGCGAGATCGTCGAGGTACTGGTTGATGCAGCCGCACGAATGCAGCAGAACCGGCACGCCGAGATTGGTGATGTACTCGGCCAACTCGGCAATATAGGGCAGCAACAACTTTCTAAAATGCTCGTTCTTCATGAACCCTGCATTGCTGTCGCCGAGATCCTCGGATAACCACATCCCGTGGCAACCAGCCGTTACACTGCGACGGGCGGCTTCCTTGTTGTACTCGTTGGACATCTTAAAACACTCAGTCAGCATCTCGGGATCGTCGTACAATGACAGTGCGATGTTCTCGTAGCCCATCAACAACCACGTCGTCGTCAGCGGCCCGGCCACGCCGCCGAGCAGCGCAAGATCATCTGTATTTACCTTCTTCGCCTCAACAATCTGTTCATCGCGCCCCGGCAATGTCGGATCCGGCGGTCGATACTTGATGAGGTCAGCACGCGACTTGATTGGGTAATCAATCGGCGCATCAATCGGCCATGACGAGGCGCTGGTCTCATACGTCGTGCCCCATTCGTCCACGTATACGTTCTTCTCAAGATAGCGGGGCTGAAATCCGCTGAACCCGCCGAATGGCAGCCACACGCCGTCGTGATTAAGCGCCAACGCACAACTGACCGCATCTCGTCCATTATATCCATCGGGCTTGTGCCCAATCAGCGCCTCGTACATGGGTTTCTGGAAAAGGAAATCGAACAACGGCACCCGGTCAGGTTGCTGGACTCGAAGTGCGGTCAGTAATCGTTCTTTGCGGGTCATGAAGTGCCTCCTTATTTCAGTATGAGAGTGTATGGCGCAAACGCTCTCAATTCCAGATTGATTTCGCGGTCGTGTATGGGAATGGCTGTGCCAACCAGTTGGCCGCGCAAATCGCACGGTTGCGCCTTCGAAAGTTTCATTCCCACTGGCAGCGTGATGGTCAGTTGGCCAGTGATTCCCGTTTGTTCCCAGATACGGAGTAGCGTTCCCGTACCGTCCGGGTTTCGCCCAAACGCCGTCACCAGTACGCCGGGACGCGAGACTCGCAAGCCGTCTTGCATCGCAGGCAACTTGCCGCCAGAACCATCAGCGATGGCGGCCAGCAGTGGGACACGGGCTTCCCAAGCAGGTGCAACGAGGTCAGTGGTCGGCCAGAAACGGACACGGCTGGACCAGGAACCGTCCTGCCAGAGTGGGAAGTTCGTGTTCCACATGTTGTTGTAGAGGTTAACGAAGACCGTCGGCACCTTGGGAACGAAGTCGAGTGAGTGCTTCCAGAGGCCGGGCTGGTCGAGACTGACGAGTGGCGAGTCAATCGGACAAAGGCTGATACCAGATTTGTCCGCACGGGTAATCGTGACACCGGTAGTGACGGCATAGCGGTAACGCCCGGCGCCGGGGACGATGTCGGCGGCAGGATCAATCGGGGCGCCGGTGCGGCCGAGCGTGAACCGCGGCTCTTTCGCAGCAAACGGGAAACAAAGCCAGCCTCCTTCGGGGATCGGATTGGGCGTTTTTTTGGTGATTCGCCATTCGCAATCAATGGCGGAACTGTGCCGGTCAAACGTAAAAGTGAGTGTGATACCTTGGCCGAGTCCCTTGGTGTCGCCCGCAGTGAGCGTGGCGACATCGGCGACGGAGCTGTGAGTCACGATGATTTTCCAGTCGCTGGGGGTGAAGGTCGCGTAGCATGATTTATCGGGGCCGGGCATGCCGGGTTTACCGAAATCTTTCAGCGCCCATTTCTCCTGACTGCGGCTGTATGCATGTATCCAGTTCGTGACTTCGTTCAGGCTGAATCGTGCATGGAGATACTGCCCCAGTGCATACGGGCTAACTTGGTTCACAAGTTCACGACCGGTTCTTTTTTCAACCAACGAAGCGAGGCCACCGCGTTTCAGATCAAATGTCACTTTGTAGAACGGCGTGTTGAGTGCGGTGGGCGGATCGTTCAGGACCGGCATCGCCGTGGTAGCTAAGTCTGCCGAGAATGTTTTGTAGCCATTGGCCGGCACGTCTACCGCGTAGAGCCACTTGCCGTCCACCTCGACGTTGCCGGAGCGCGGCCACGGCAACGCGTTCCAGACAACAATACGACGACCTTCGGCTTTCACGGATTGAGCGAGCAGATCAAGACGCTGGCGGAGTTCACGGTTGACGATCTCGTCAGTCGTGTGGATGTAAGCGCGTTTATCGTCGAAGGCTTGGAGAAACTGCTTATACTTGCCCTCGGCCAGCGCTTTCTTCCACTTGTCGCCGTACCAGAACCCGCCAACCATAGAGACGTCCATACCCCAAGTGTGTTCACCAAAAAGCAGGCTCTGCTCATACGCTTTCGCCAGCACCGGCGCGAGTGGCGGGGTCGTGAGACCATAAAGTTTCAGGTGCGTATCGAGTGCATCAAGCGCCGGCTCTAGTGGACGGATGTTTCGGGCAATCTTGGATTCGACCGGCATCGAGAGCAAGCCATGAATCCAAGTGTCCGGTGTGTCGCCACGAACGACCGGCAGATGGGGTTTCTCGGCTTCGATAGCTTTAAGGAAATCGTCAAGCGTCCCGAAGTGGATGCGAACGCCGGGCAGATTCTTCGCGGCGACTTGCCGGACGGATTCCACCTCGGTGGCGGTCGGAGGGCCGTGGTTGTCGCCGGTCATGATCATAGCGAGATAGTTCTTGGCGGGCCAGCCTTTGGGCGGGACGATGCCGCTGCCATAGTATTGGGTGTAGTCCGTGAGCAACCGCGAGCCATCCGGTCCTTCCCACAAGAACAACATAGGGAATCTCGGGAAGTCGCTGGCGCTGTTGCAGCCGATCTGGAGAAAATCAACACCGGCATTTTTGAGGAGCGTTGGCATGATCCAGGCGTGCCCTGGGACGTCGGTCATCTTGGCACTGCGTGGCAATGGCAAACCATTGTCGCGGGCAATCTGCGCGGAGTAATGAAGACCTCGGACGAGGTCCTCGAGGTCAAACGATTCGGTGTGCAGCGTGAACGGCGCGGCATGGACGGCTAACGCGCCGGCTTTGAGCGCCTGCACGATCCGGGCGCGGCGTTCGGGCGTCTGGTCCGGCCCGAGAATGTAGTACAACGGCCAGCCGGGGACGGTCCAGGTGAACCGTTGCTCCCGCGGCAGCGCCTGATTGGCTTCGATGACGGCAAGCGCATTATCAATCATCGGCCCACGATACCGTGCCAGCACCTCGGCGATCGACGCGGTGTAGCCGATGTCGAAATGTGTTTTGAAAACAACCCAAACGTCCTCGACTTTCACCGGTTTGACAACCGACGTGTTGCCGTACTCGCCATGCGCATCATATAGCGAAGTGTCTTGACCACCGTTGATCGCGGCAACGGCGCAGGGAACCCACCGAACACAAAGGAAAAAGATCCACGCTCCGGTTGTGACCGTACGAAGGAGGCGTTGTGGTAGAATTTTGGCGTTCATGGTGCGGCATTTTGCCAGCAAGCAGGTTGAATGGACAGCCAAAATCTTACCGTGTACAATGGCCGCAGGTTGAAACGCATGCTTCACTTCCTTCTTGTGCTGGTGTTCGGGCTGGTGCTGTTCGCGCTCCTGCTACACTGGCGCGAACCGTCCATGATCTACTATCCCAGTCGCGAAATGGCCGCCTCGCCAGATCAAGCGGGACTGAAGTTTGAAGACGTCTGGCTGACCACAAGCGACGGCGTCCGGATTCACGGCTGGTATCTGCCGTCCACCGCCACAAATGCATCCGCCATCCTCTTCCTCCACGGCAACGCTGGCAATATCTCGCACCGGCTCGACAAGCTGGCCATCTTCCACAACCTCGGCGCTGCCACGCTCATCATTGATTACCGGGGCTACGGACGGAGTGACGCCCACCAACCCAGCGAACAAGGCACTTACCGCGACGCCCAAGCCGCCTACGACTGGCTGGCCAAGCAACACAGCAAGATTATCCTTTACGGAGAATCGCTCGGATCGGCTGTTGCTGTTGACCTGGCCGTCAAAACACCCGTTGCTGGCCTCGTCATCGAGGAACCGTTTACTTCCATTGCCGATGTCGGCCAGAAGATGTTCCCATTCCTCCCCGTCCGTCTCATCGCCAAGACCAAGTACGATTCGCTCAGCAAGATGCCGAAGCTCCGCGTGCCGTTACTGATTCTTCACAGCCACGAGGATGAACTGTTCCCGATGAGCTACGCCAAACGTCTCCTCGCCGACGCACCCGAACCAAAACGCCTCGTCGAACTGCGCGGCAGCCACAACGACGCTTTTCTCGTCAGTGCCTCCCTCTACCGGCAAGCACTGGCCGAGTTCTTTGCGGGTTGTAGCAAACCGTAACCGGCGTTACGGCATCTTGGACGGGGTTACCGCGACTCCAATGGTGCGCAATGAGCAATCCGCGCTGTCGTCATGGCGCGAGGCGGACGCGATAGAACCGGGCGAAGATTACCGTGACGATCCCGCTGAAAGAGGCGATGGCGACCGCGAGTATGCGGGGTGTTGCTCAATCCCTCCCCCCTTCCCAACTACCGCAGGAATGATTTGTCCATATTCGGCGATGGAAGGGGATCGGAGGGTAATGAACTCATCACGAACCAAACGACAACGATGAGAGCAATCACACCAAGCACGATTACCGCTGCCACCCGATTGATTTGCTGACTACGGAAGGCAATGCCCTGTGCTGCGATGGGCTGTTTTGGGGTTGCCGATGGGAGAACATTGCTTGAAGTCTTTGCCGAAGCCGAAACAGCTAGGCCGATAAAGAGCACAATACCTCCGGCAACCATAATCTTGATCGCGCTGTCGCGTATCTCTTCACGATGCACATTCTCTATTCGCACATTGTCAGCGGCAACAAGGTTGTCCATAGAAGCGGCAAAGTCTGGCAAACCGAACATCCCTTGTTTTTCTGCACCCGGTTTGAATGTTTTCGGCTGGTTGGTCGCCCACCGATAAGCACCCCAACCTAGGGTTGCCAAACCAAGGATTGCGATGAATGTTGCGAATTTCTTAAAGTCCATAGTTCAATTTCCTTCTTGTACGTACTTTCCTACGAAGTCCCCTCGGCCAAGGGCGACGCTAATGCGTCGCCCTATTGGCCGAGGTAGGAATCCCAATCATAAGCGCGGTGGTAAATCTGCTTGCGCTTTCGGGAGAGAATTCATGAAACGCTGCACAGTATTCCCAGCCCAATCCGGATATTTCACAGATACATCAGTACCACCGGGCACAGGGCTGACAGTCACCACCAGGCTGTGAAACCGGCGCATCTTCCGAATAACCAGGAAATACATGATTATCCCCGGTATCACGCAAAACAGGAATCCAAGGATCGTCAGCAACAGCATGAACCATGGAATCGGCGGCATCCCGTCAAATGTTGCGATTCGTCCCGACTGACTGGATGTCCTGAATTTACCGGCAGTGAAAGCTTGCACTGCCTGACTGATAACCTCATCGCTACCCAGCGAGGTTCTACTGTTCATTACTTTGTCTGCCATATTACTTTCCTTTCGTTTGTTCCTTTTCTCACGTTTAATGTCACTATCGCTTCTCGACTCTGCCCTCGTTGTTCTGGTCACGAATTCGACGGAAGTGTGCCACCAAGGTGCGGTTCCCATTAAGTTCGAATTGATATTGAGCCGATTGACTTACCCGCTGCCACTTCTCCATCCAGCAAACGAAAACGTAACCATTGTTCGCCGTAGCACTCACGGTTAGCGAACTACCGGCGACATACGCTCCACTTCCTTTCACAACGCCCGCATTTTCCGGATTTGCTTGCACCGTCAATACAAGTTTGTGGACTACCTGTGGAGTTGGAGTAACTGTCGGCTTGGCTGGTGGCTTCACGGTGCTGCTTACCGTTCCGATGCTGCTTGGCGACGAACTCGTTTTATTCACGCCAGAAGGAGCCGATTGGGTACTAACGGCTTGTTTTTGTGTAATCGCACTTGTAGGAGATGGCTTCGATTCGGCAGATGCACTAACTACAGGTCTTCTCAACCATCCTTGGCAATGATAGGTAGTGCCAAGAGTTGATCCGCTCACTGTATATTTTCCAACGGTAACACTCATCGGATATGGGAAAGCTGCATCCCTTGAACTTTCGGTAACATTCTGCTGAATAACTGTTATTTGGGTAGAACTTACGCCGGTAATAATTGCGACGTGACCATTGCCACTTGATCCCCCTGCAAAACATAAAATATCGCCAACTTGGGGAGAAACAGTTCCGCCATTCGGGAAGCTAGCCAGTTTCCAAGATGCCGCACTTGAATAAAATCCGCTGGCATTCTCGCCTGCCCCAATGTTCATTCCATAAACAGTAGAATAGTACCTCCTGACGAATTCCACACATTGCCACTTAAGGCCGGTAGAAATACGGTCAGTGCTGTCAGTAGTAACCGAGCCATTTGAATAAGCGGTCACCCCATTGAAGGAGCCAACGACTGTGTCAAAAGGCATTTTTCCTGAACTCGTTGAATTATTGGATGGAATCGAGGGCGATGGACTCGCTGTAACTGTTTTCGTTGGGTTACTATTGCCAGATGAAGTAGCTATTGGAGGTGGCGCTGTAGCCGCAGGTGTATGGAAATAGAGGGCATCAGAAACTGTAGTGCTCTCCGTTGAACCGTTAAAGCTGGTCATGTTCCAACGGTACACGTGTCCGACAGTCAAAATCCCGGCAGGTATTGTGAACGAATTGCCGGTTAACGGTCTGGCCGTTGTCCCGCTGGCATTCGGATAAATGAGCGGTATACCCGGTGCTGTCATGTCGCGGATGTAAAGACCGTACCCACTCGCCCCACTGACCGGATGCCAGCTAAAGATCGGCACCAACGAATTGAGCGGCGTTCCCGGCGAACGGCCATTTCCCGGCATAGTGATCGCCGGTGGATTGACCGCTACGGTTCCCGGTGCATTCCCGGTGCTTGGTGTAACCGTTGTCGCAATCGTTGTGCCCACAGGCGTCTGAAAATAGAGAACAACAGACACACCAGTGCTTTCAGTCGAACCAATAAAGCTGGTCATATTCCAACGGTACACGTGTCCGGCAGCCAGAATCCCAGCAGGCATTGTAAACGAACTGCCTGTTAACGGCGTGGTCGTTGTCCCTCTGGCATTCGGATAAATGAGCGACGCACCTACTGCTGTCATGTCGCGAATGTAAAGGCCATAACCGGTCGCCCCACTGACTTGGTTCCAGCTAAAGGTCGGCGTCAACGAACTCACCAGCGTTCCCGGCGAACTGCCATTTCCCGGTATCGTGGTTGTCGGTGGATTGATTGCCATTGCGTCCGGTAAACCCGGTCCAGCGGATTGACTCAATGCGGACGCAATTACAACCGCGCGCATGGCGGACGTAGGTGTCCACCATGCGCTACGGTGTAATTTGCTCATAGAATTGCCCTATTGGTTCTGCGAAACACGCCGTTGCCGCAAATACTGCTGATATTGCTCAATCGGCATAAGACCGCGCTCCACCCTAATTTCAGCTGTGTCAGTAACGTGGTCGGTGGTGTAGGTGAAATACCATTCATAGTTCTGTTTTTCGGTTGTGTTCCCTGCCACATCCGTTGCGGTCACAACGTCGTAAAGAAAAATGCCAATGGTGCATTTTCCGGGAATCATGTCCAAGGTTGGGCCGTAAATCTTGAATTCTGTTTCATTACGCGGAGGCACTATACCACCAATGAACTCCTTGTAGTCGGTGTTTCCAAACGGAACCAGCTTCCCGGCAACATTGAATTGAACAACCGATCCTTGCCCACGGAACACGCGATCCAATTTGTTGTTAATCCGGACAGTGAATTCAAGCCGAGCTGGTTGTGCCTTGAGTTGCGTGGATGTTATCTTTTCAACAAACACTTGTCCCTGTGCTCCTCCAGTAAGGCCGAGCGCCACCTGCTCACCCATCGATGCCTGTGTTTGCTTGATATTGATTTTTTCAACACGAACAGCTTTATAAAGCGATGGCACCATCGCTATTTCCAAATCGCCTTTCGACTGAGCTTCCGGAGTTTCCGCCAACCGTTCTATTTTCGGAACCGCACATTGTATTTGAGTTGTTTGAGGGGGCGGCGCGTAACTTACTGTCTGGCAACCGGTCAGCATTCCCGATGCGATCATGAGGATTGGAACTACTTGTTGATATGCTTTCATGGATTTGGTCCTTTCGGTTTTCTTTTTCGGTTTTTACAAACTCATGTGGCTGGTGGGGGCACTCCAGTCGCTGTAGCTGGTCGAGCCGCCGACGGCGCGCGCTTCGATGGTGTAATTCGTGCCGGGGGTGAGGCCGTTGAGCGGCATGGAGCGAGAGTTGGTGAACAGGCTGCCGCTCTGCCACGCGCCCGGTGCTTGGCCTGCCGGTACTGCTGCATACCGCACTTCGTAGCACTTGGCGTTGGCAACCGGTTTGACCTTCACCAGTAATTGACCGCTGTTGCCGTTGTCCACGCTGACGATGCTCGGCACGGCCAACGCGGTTTGCGCGTGGCTTGTGCTGACCGCCTCGAACCCGCTGGACAACAATGTGGCCAAGTCGTTCTTGCAGTTCTGCTGGACGTAACCGGCAAGCTGACGCAGCAATCCGATGAGCGCGTCGCGCTTGTTGTTCTTGTCCGTGGCAAAGAAGGTCTTCTCCGTGACGGAGAAAGGCTTATTTGCGACCGACAAAGGCTTGTCTATGACGGAGAAAGTCTTCTCTGCCCCGGACAAAGGCTTGTCCGTCATCGAGAAGGTCTTGTCCGTCGTGGAGAAAGGCTTGTCCAAGCCGCCGAAGGTTACCGGTGCGACGGAGAAGGTCTTATCCGTCATGGATAAAACCTTGTCGGTGGCACGGGTGCCGGTCGGAAAAGAATCGGCTTGCAAAACCGGGAGAGATTCTACCGTGGCACAATCATTGCGGAACAGCGGAACAGCGGAACAGCGGAACAGCGGAACAGCGGAACAGCGGAACAGCGGAACAGCGGAACAGCGGAACAGCGGAACAGCGGAACAGCGGAACAGCTCGCGGCGAGCCGCAGGTTACAGAAAGTTCTCCCAATCCCGCTTGCATGGCAGCATCCTTAACGAAAGCCAGCGTATTGTCAATGTCCGAACTAATGTCGGTACCGAGTACGATTCACGATCCCTCCGCAAACCCGAATCCTTACCGATCCGTGCTCGATGCGACGGCACACTTCGGTCGCCTCCGTTGACGGCGTCGCCGAAATCAAATCGAAGATGGAACCGCATGACGCACGCCCCGACCGGTATCATCGTCCAATGCCAATCCGAGCGCAGCCAGCACCAGAACCGGGAACTCGCAATCAAGATATTGAAATCGCGCCTCATTTCTTATCGCAACGGCAGCCGAAACAAACCATTCAGGAAATTGAGTATTCTTGGCATGACGTGGTATTCTGACGCCATGAAACCGATCATCGGCATTACACCGGAAGCGGTCACACTCGAACGCACGCATGGACGCGGCGGGTTCTGCGGCGTGTCGTACTCGCAGGCAGTGGAACGCGCGGGCGGCGTGGCCGTGGTGCTGCCGTTGACGAAAGAGCGGTCGGCACTGGAGCCGTTCTTTCAACTCTGTCACGGCTTTTTATTGACCGGTGGTGGCGATTTCACTGAAGTGTCGGGCGCGTACGGGCGCAAGCTTACGGCGACGGAGCGGCGAACATTGTCGGGGGTGGACGCGGTGCGCGATGAAATGGAGATGTTCCTAGTGCGGAAAATTGTCGAGCGGGACATCGCGCTGTTGGGGATCTGTCGGGGACTTCAGGTAATGAACGTGGCGCTCGGTGGGACATTGTTGCCGGACATTTCCAATCACCGACTTGCGACGACACACGGCATCAGGTGGACGCGCCGGTTGTGCGGATGCCGGATGGTAAACTCAACGCATCACCAAGCGGTGGGACAGGTCGCGGCGCCGCTGGAAGTGGTGGCACGGGCCGACGACGGCGTCATCGAAGCGGCGATGATACCGGGGGCGCGGTTCTTCGTCGGGGTGCAGTTCCACCCGGAGAGGATGACGCAGTGCGAGCAGTTGTTCAGCGCGTTGGTTTTGTCGGCGCGGGCTGCGATTCGCTAGGCTCTTCTTCCGGTTCGGCGGCGGGCGCGGGCGCCACGGCTCGCGGTTTGCCGAAGTTGACTTGTTCTTCCTGCAACAATGTCTGGAGCCAGCTATCGTAGAGGGCACGACGGTTACGGGTGAGAACTTGCTCGGTGATGCTGGCACGGTCGGCCTCGAAGGCGGCCGCTTCGGGAGGACGGCGTTCGCGCAGGAAGAAGAACTCGCCACCAACGGAAGTGGCTATGAATTCGCTGACGGTGCCGACAGCCATGCCGATGGCCGCTTGTTGGATGCGGGCGGCGGCGGGCGCGGCAAAGTCCTGATCGGAGGCAGTGAATGGACCGTAGGTGTCAATCTTTAGTTTGAGTTCGGCACAGGTGTTGGAGAAGGTCTTGCCGGTGACGAGCAACGGGCGGAGTTTGTCGAGCGCTGCGCGGCCTTGCTGGAGGGTGGCTTCGTAGCGGCGCTCAGTCTTGAGCCGGTCAACGACCTGTTGTTTGACTTCGGCGAAGTCTGGGATGCGGGCCGGTTTGCCGTCGAGGTATTCGAGGACATAGCAGCCGTCGGAACATTCGATGGCGTCGCTGAACGGCGGCTCGGGACGGCGGGCGAGCCAGAAGGCGGTTTCGAAGAAGGCGCTTCCGTTGACGCCGGGGACGGTGTCGCCTTGGGAGAAGTAGCCGGTCTCTTTGACGACGGCGTTCATGGCGGTGGCGGTCTTGGTGAAGTCAAGACGAGGACCACCGGTTTCGGGAACGAGTTTGACGGCAAGTTGCTGGGCGAGTTCGCCGGCTTGGCGGCGGGCGGCAAGGGCGGCGAGGGTGTCGCGAATGTCGGCTTTGACGGTGGCCAGCGCGTTACTATTGACGCTGGTGACGATGTTGGTGACGCCAGCGGTGATGTTGGTGGCGAGGAGGACGACTTGGGGGTATCGGGGACGATTTTCGTCGTAGAAGGCGTCCACGTCGGCGGCGGGAACTTTGACAGTCTTCTTGAGTTCGTTGAGCGAGAAGAAGGCGTAGCGAACTTTTACGAGGGCGGGTTTTCGGAAGGTGTCTTTTCGCGTCTTATAGTAAGCCTCGGCGTCGGCATCGGAAACGGTGATGGTGGTTTTGTTATCGGCCATGTCGAACTGGACGAGGTCAATGGTGAGCTTCTCATGCATCGGGCCGTAGTTGAGCTGGACTTCCTGCGGCGTGGCCTTCGCACCGGCGACGATCCAGTCGCGTAACTGGCCAAGGATGAAGTCCTCGCGCATGATTTCAAGGAAACGGCCCTCGGAGATGCGATGGTTGTTGAGCATGATCATGAACCGGCGGTAACGGTCGCCGTCGAACTGGCCGCGTTCGTTACGGAAGATCGGATGGCTGCGGATCCATTGTTCGAACACGTCGTCGGGCGCGCGGATGCCAAGCTCGCGGGCCTTGCGCAATTGGAGGAGGCGAATCACGACTTGGCGTTTCAATTCATCCTGCAGCTGCGACGTCTGGGGCAGGTCGCGTCCGGTGCTGATGTAGTACTGGTCGCGCAGGTCTTGGCGAACGTTCTCGTACTCGGCGGCGGGAATTGGTTTACCGCGCAACGTCGGCATGTCTTCCTCGCGCCGTTCGCGGCTGCTGGTCTGCGTGAAGAGCATGATGAAGCCGGGAATGAGCAGGACCAAGATCCCGCCCAGAATCCACCGTGAATGTTTCCGAACTTTTTCTCCGTGAGCTATGAACATAATTTTTCCCTTCGCAAAAAGTGGGGCGCAGCTTACCCGCCACCTTGAACATCGTCAAATGCCAAAATCGCTGCTACATTTCCCGCTATGAAGATCGTTGCCGACCCCAACATCCCGTATGTCCGCGAGGCGTTCGACCCGCTGGGCGAAGTCTCACTCGTCCCCGGCCGCCAGATGACCGCCGCCGCCATACGTGACGCCGACCTGTTGCTGGTGCGCTCCGTCACGCCCGTCAACGCCGCGCTGCTCGACGGCAGCCGCGTGAAGTTTGTCGCCACGGCGACGATCGGGTTTGACCACATTGACCTCCCCTACCTCACCGCCCACGGAATCAGTTTCTCCAACGCCGCCGGTAGCAACGCGAACTCAGTGGCCGAATACATCGTCGCCGCGATGCTGGAGCTGGCCGAACGGCCCGGGTTCCGGCTCCGCGAGCGAACGCTCGGCGTCGTCGGCGTCGGCAACGTCGGCAGCAAGGTCGTCCGCTACGCCGAGGCGCTGGGAATGCGGGTGCTACAAAACGATCCACCACGCCAGCGCGCCGAGGGCGGACCATTCGTGTCGCTTGACCGTGTCGTCGCGGAGGCCGACATCATCACGTTACACGTGCCGCTGACGAAATCCGGGACGGATGCGACGTTTCACCTACTGGAACCGCGTCGCGGGATTCTCATCAATTCCTCGCGCGGCGCCGTGCTTGACAACACGGCACTGCTCACCGCGAAGCTCGACGGTCTGGTGCTCGACGTGTGGGAGGGCGAACCGAATTTGTTGCCTGAACTGTTGGAGAAGGTAGACATCGGCACTCCGCACATCGCCGGCTACAGCTTCGACGGCAAGGTCAACGGCACGCGAATGATTTACGAGGCCGCCTGCAAATGTTCCGGTTTTGTTCCGGCCTGGCAGCCTCAGCTTCCGTCGCCGCCGATGCCGCACATCGAAGTGACAGTCGCCTCCGGCGAGGACGACGAGGATGTGTTGCGGCGTGTGATCCGTCAAGTGTACGCGATCAACAGCGATGACGCGGCGTTGCGGGCAAACCCGAAACATTTCGACAAGCTGCGGGCCGAGTATCCGGTGCGTCGGGAGTTTTTCAACACAACGCTGGTGTTGCGCACAGCATGCAACGGTTTGCGGGCGAAGTGCGCGGCGCTTGGGTTTAAGTTGACGTAGCACCTTGGTGTGTCACTGTGGCGCGTCTGGCACAGTTTGCGGGGGAAACTGTGACAAGTAAGTGGGCACGGCACAACCGGCAGTTTACACCAAAGTCTTCTGCCGGTGTTTGTTACAAAAATTAGATTCCGCTGGCACAGGCATAGCTTAAACAAATGACAGGCAATCTGTGCATAGAGAGGAACCAACAAGATTATGTCAAAAGTTTTAGGTATTGATCTCGGTACGACCAACTCCTGCATGGCGGTGGTGGAAGGCGGCGAACCCGTCGTCATCGCCAATGCGGAAGGTGGCCGGACGACGCCATCAGTCGTCGGCTTCACGAAGTCCGGCGAGCGCGTTGTCGGCCAGGCGGCGAAACGACAGTCGGTCGTCAACCCGAAGAACACCGTCTACTCCATCAAGCGGTTCATGGGCCGCAAGTACGAAGAAGTCGAACAGGAACGCAAACGCGTCCCCTACGACGTCGTGCGCGCCGCCAACGGCGACGCACACGTGCGCGTCCAGGTCGGCGGCGAGACGAAGACATTTTCTCCGCCCGAAATCTCCGCGATGATCCTTGCGAAGATGAAGTCTGACGCCGAAGCCTACCTCGGCGAGAAAATCGAAAAGGCCGTCATCACCGTACCCGCCTATTTCAACGACGCCCAACGCCAGGCTACGAAGGACGCTGGCAAGATCGCAGGCCTTGAAGTGCTCCGCATCATCAATGAACCGACCGCTTCCTCGCTGGCCTATGGCCTCGACAAGAAGAAGGACGAGCACATTGCCGTGTACGACCTCGGTGGCGGAACGTTCGATATCTCGGTACTCTCCATCGGCGAAGGCGTCTTCGAAGTGCTCGCCACCAATGGCGACACCCACCTCGGCGGCGACGACTTCGACGAAGCGGTGATGAACTGGATCATCGACGACTTCAAGAAGGAGAATGGCATTGACCTGAAGAAACAGGCCGACGCCCTCCAACGCATCAAAGAAGAATCCGAGAAGGCGAAGATCGCGCTTTCCAGCGCGATGGAATACGAGATCAACCTCCCGTTCGTCACCGCCGACGCCACCGGGCCGAAGCACATCGTCAAGAAACTCACGCGCGCCAAGCTCGAACAGCTTTGCGACACGCTCGTCGAGCGCACCATCAAGCCCGTCGAGAACTGCCTGCGCGATGGCAAGATCACGATGGATAAAATTGATGAACTCGTCCTCGTCGGCGGCATGACCCGCATGCCGAAGGTGATCGAAGCCGCCCGCAAACTCATTGGCAAAGCGCCGCATCAAGGCGTCAATCCCGACGAAGTCGTTGCCGTCGGCGCCGCGATTCAAGGCGGCGTCCTCACCGGCCAGGTCAAGCAAGACATCGTGTTGCTCGACGTCACGCCGCTCACGCTCGGCGTCGAGACCCTCGGCGGCGTCCGCACACCGTTGATCCCGCGTAACACCACGATCCCGACTCGCAAGAGCGAAATCTTTTCCACCGCCGCCGACAGCCAGACCAGCGTGGAGATCCACGTACTGCAAGGCGAACGCGAGATGGCGCGCGACTGCAAGTCGCTCGGTCGTTTCCATCTCACCGAGATTCCGCCCGCACCGCGCGGACTGCCGCAGATCGAGGTGACGTTCGACATTGACGCGAACGGCATCCTCCACGTCAGTGCCAAGGACCTCGGCACCGGCAAGTCGCAGAAGATCACGATTACGGCATCAAGCGGTCTCTCGAAAGAAGAAGTCCAGAAGATGCAGAGCGACGCCGAGGCGCACGCCGAGGAAGACAAGAAGGCGCGCGAGAAGATCGAACTACGAAACCATTGCGATACGCTGGTGTACAACACCGAGAAGCAGATCAAGGAATTGGCCGACAAACTTACCGCCGACCACAAGTCCTCACTCGAAGCCGCCATCGCGAAGGCGCGCGAAGCCCTTAAGGGCGACGACGCCGACACGTTGAAGAGCGCCGAGGAAGAGTTGACGAAGGCGTGGCACGCCGTGTCCGCCGACATTTACGCCAAGGTCCGCCCGAAGGAAGATGAAGCGCCTAAGGACGAGACCAAGTCCGACGAACCGCCGAAGGGGGCCGAAGCCCCGAAGGACGGCAAGGTCGTGGACGCCGATTTCGAAGTCGTTGACGACAACGACAAGAAAGCATAACCGGAAACCAAAACCAAAAGGAGCAGAGAGAAGCATGAACGTAAAACCGTTGGGAGATCGGGTGCTCGTGCAGCCGATCGAAGCAGAGGAAGTAAAGAAGGGCGGCATCATCATTCCCGATACCGCCAAGGAAAAACCCCAGGAAGGCAAGATTGTCGCCGTCGGCGCCGGCAAGCGCGACGACAACGGCAAGCTGATTCCAATGGACGTAAATAAGGGTGATCGCGTGCTGTTTAGCAAATACGGCGGCACTGAGATCAAGATTGACGGCAAGGAGTGTCTGATCATGGAAGAGAATCAGATACTCGGCATCATCGAATAACCAAAAGGAGTAATTCATCATGGCAGCCAAACAATTATTGTTCAATGAAGACGCTCGCAAGTCGTTACTGCGCGGCGTGGAAAAGCTGAGCCGGGCCGTCAAGGTCACGCTCGGTCCCAAGGGCCGTAATGTGGTCCTTGACAAGAAATATGGATCCCCAACCATCACCAAGGACGGCGTCACCGTCGCCAAGGAGATCGAGCTCGAGTGCCCGTGGGAAAACATGGGCGCCCAGATGGTGCGCGAAGTCGCAAGCAAGACCAGCGACATCGCCGGCGACGGCACCACCACCGCGACCGTCTTGGCCGAGGCGATCTATCGCGAAGGCCTCCGCAATGTGACTGCCGGGGCGAACCCGATGGCGTTGCAGCGCGGCATCAACAAGGCCGTGGCCGCAGCCGTCGCGCAACTTGTCGAGATCAGCAAGAAGGTCAAAGACCGCAGCGAAATCATGCAGGTCGCGACTATCTCCGCCAACGGCGACAAGACCATCGGCAGCATCATCGCCGACGCGATGGACAAAGTCGGCAAAGACGGCACGATCACCGTTGAGGAAGCCAAGAGCATCGAGACGACACTCGAAGTCGTCGAAGGCATGCAGTTCGACAAAGGCTATCTCTCGCCCTACTTCGTGACCAATGCCGAGACGATGGAGACCGTGCTCGAGGACGCCTACATCCTCATCCACGAAAAGAAAATCAGCAACCTCAAAGACATGTTGCCTTTGCTGGAAAAGACCGCCAAGCTCAGCAAACCTCTATTGATCATTGCCGAGGAAGTCGAAGGCGAAGCGCTCGCCACCCTCGTCGTGAACAAACTGCGCGGCACTATCCAAGTCGCGGCCGTCAAGGCACCCGGCTTCGGTGATCGCCGTAAAGCGATGATGGAAGACATCGCCATCCTCACTGGCGGCAAATTCCTCAGCGAAGACCTCGGCGTCAAGCTCGAGAAAGTCGAACTAGACGATCTGGGCCGGGCGAAGAAGATCGTTATCGACAAGGAAAACACCACCATCGTCGAAGGCGGCGGCAAGAACGCCGACGTCCAGGGCCGTATCAACCAGATCCGCAAGGCCATCGAGGAAACCACCAGCGACTACGACCGCGAGAAACTCCAGGAGCGTCTCGCCAAGCTGGCCGGTGGCGTTGCCGTCGTCCGCGTCGGCGCCGCGACCGAGACCGAGATGAAGGAAAAGAAAGCCCGCGTCGAGGACGCGCTCCACGCCACCCGCGCCGCGGTTGAAGAAGGCATCGTCCCCGGCGGCGGCGTCGCGTTGATTCGCTGCCTGCCGACGTTGGCCGAGTTGAAACTCAGGGGCGATGAAGCCATAGGCGTCCAGATCGTCAAGCGTGCCCTCGAAGAGCCGTTGCGCCAGCTTGCGGGCAACGCGGGCGAAGAAGGCTCGCTTGTGGTCAAGGAAGTCGCCGCCCGCAAGGGTTGGGAAGGCTTCGACTGCGACAAGATGGAATACGTCGACATGGGCAAAGCGGGCATCATTGACCCGACGAAGGTCACCCGCAGCGCGCTCCAGAACGCCTCCAGCATCGCCGGTCTGTTGTTGACGACCGAGTGCTGCGTCACTGAAGTGCCGGAGAAGGAAAAATCGGCACCCGCCGGCCCTCCGGGCGGCGGCATGGGCGGCATGGACTACTAAGTCGTATTCGACTAAAACTGCGTGGGGGCGGATCGTAAACGGTCCGCCCCCACTTTCACGCTTGCGTTTCGACACGAATCATGGACAATCGCGCCTCACACTAGGATGAACAGCAAATATTTAATCACCGCGCAGCAACAAGTTCCCAACCCGGAACTGCTCATCAACATAATCTCCCGGCGCGTCCGCCAGCTTATCCAAGGTCATCGCCCGCTGACGATCACCGATCCGCGCATGGATTTTGCCGACATCGCCCTGAAGGAAGTCAGCGAAGGCAAGTTCAGCTACGAGATCGAGCCACAGGTCAAGCCTGAGAACGAGACCGAACCCAAGGTCTAGCGCTCCGCCCGCAGGTACACCGTCCAGCCATACGAGTCCTTTCCCTTCAGGATGAAGCCGGGTAAATATTGCATCGTTTCCTCGCGCGTCATCGTCTCATTGCCCGGCCACACACTGCCGAAAAACACCGCGTGCGCCTTTGGCGGGACATACGCACGGAAATGTTCTGTCGTCACCGTGTGTCCACCTAGCCTGCGGTCAATCAACCCGTACGAAAAATGGTAAAGCTTCCCCTCGGTCATCAGGTGCGCCAGCGGATTGTTTGGAAAATACACCGCACCAGGATTGTCTCGCAAAATCCGACAGGCGACTTCTTGCTGGTTGTTACGGAACACTTCCGCCACTGAATATAAATTCTTTAGCCGTCCCGTCGCATTCGCCATAAACCCAATCACCAGCATCGCCAGCGCCGCCTTCGCCGTCTGTGCACCGATCTTCTCCTCCGTCTCGGCCATCTCCACCACCAGCAGCATGGCTCCAATCATCCAGAAATACAGTGATACGCTCAATGCGTTCATGTCGCCGCCTATTTTAACGCGATTCAGCACGGCGGCAGGAGTGTTGAACACCCCCACTAGCACGAATAATGGCCAGTTGCTAGCCCTGACATCATCACGCCAAGACCGGAGCCCTGACGAATTCTTGCTGTACCGCAGGACAAATCCAACCACGATCACGGCCAACACAAGTAACGACTCGTCCAGCAGTTCATAGGAAGCTTGCACCAACCATTTCACTTTCTCGCCCTGCCACGGGTGATGGCTCGGCAACTGAAATAGATTGAAGAACATTGCCGACGGGCCAAACGCCAGCACGAACACCACCGAAACCATCAGACCCGCACCGCATAGCGCCAGCAAATACCGTCTAAAGGAAGCAACCCCAAATCGCACCAACACCCACACGGCCAGCGCCACTGGCATCAGCGCCATCGTCTGCTTCGCCCACACGCTCAACACCGCCAGAACAGCGGAGGCAACCAACAGTTTCCACTCCTCCTCCCGTTCCCTCAAACAGATTACCGCGCACGCCAACCCTCCTAGACCAAGCGCCGGCGCGTCGGCGTGAATGCAAAACGCGGAATATCTCAGAGGATAGGAATAGCAGGTGATGAAGCCGAAACACAGGAAAGCCGCCGCCTCCACCATCCAATGAGACGCCTTCCCCATCTTCACCAACAACCACACCACCGGCCCGAAAAACAGCAATACACTCACAATGCCACCACCGACCAATGCACTGGTCGGCGCTTTCGCCAGTGTCGCCGGTAAATACACCAACGCCGTCACCGGCCCATAAATCGAATTCAACACCGGCCCAGTGTCGGCGGGATAATAGAGCCGGTAGCCATTGACCAGTGCGAACGTCGGTGCCAGCCGCGCCGCGTTCCACCCGAAGAACGGCACCTGCAATACACTGCTCGCGCACATCCCCAGCAGCGCCACGAACCCAACCGCCAACGGCGCCGCCACTACACGGTCCAGCAACGGCCAATCCTTCTTCCATTTCAGGAACCAGATCCCGACTGCCGCTGCACCCGCGAACAGCACGGCCAGCGTCAGATTGTAGGCAAACGGTTGCATCCGACCGCGAATCTAGGAGCCACCCCGCTGCCACGCAAGAGAGAACTTGGGATTTACGACTGCACCCGTTATACTGCCGACGACATGCCGCCGACCATTCACAACCACAAAGCGGGCCGCGACTACGTCATCGGTGAGACGCTCGAAGCCGGTATCGAGTTGAAAGGCCCCGAGGTCAAGAGCCTCCGCGCCTCCCGCGCCTCGATTGACGACGCGTTCGGCAAAATCGAACGCGGCGAGTGCTGGCTCTACAACTGCCACATCGCCGCCTACGCGCAGGGCAACCGCTGGAACGTTGACCCGCTCCGACCGCGCCGACTCCTCCTCCACCAAAAAGAAATCGACCACCTCACCGGCAAACTCCAAGTCAAAGGCATGGCCCTGTTACCGCTCCGGATCTATTTCACCAAGAGCTACGCCAAAGTTCTCCTCGCCCTCGGCAAAGGCAAAAGCCAGTACGACAAACGCGAGACCCTCAAGCGCAAGGAAGCCAACCGCGAGACCGACCGCGCCCTAGCCGACGCCCGTCGCGCCAAATCCTAACGCCCGCAAAATGTTCCGATTCCGCCACGAATGGCAAGTCAGTCTTTCGGTGACTTGTAAAGGTCTGCCCCTCTGATCTGTACCGCTCCGCCCCGCGCATTTCATCCATAATGGCAGCGGCAATTCCAAGCTCTAAACAGGTACGAAGGTGAAAAACTCCAATGACAGAAATCAGTTTGTCGGTTGTGTGTCGCGTTTGAGTCATTGCCACTTTGGTCATTATGATTTGTTTAGAAATTAATGCTTAGGATTTTTACGGAGGGCATAGAGCCAGCCGTTGAAGGCGGAGAAATATAGTGCGCCGTTGGCCGCCACGACGGAGGAATAGACTGGCGCACCAACGCGGATGGAATTGAGCACCTTCAACTCCTTGCCGGCAGCGAGCACCCAGAAGTGTTTCGTCGTCGGTAGGTAAACCTTGCCGTCGGCCACCAGCGTCGAGGACCAGAGAACTTCGCCGGTTTCGTGCACCCAGTACACCTTGCCAGTCTCGGCGTCGAGGCAATGGACTCTACCGGCGATGTCGGCGACGTAGAGCAATCCGTCGGCGATGGAGACTGTGGAGAGCGTACGGTCGAGGCCCTTGTACCCCCAGACTTTGCTACCGGTGGCGGCGTCGAGGCACCAGAGCGCACCGCGTCCGCGACCGTGTTCTGGGTCGCGTCCGATGGGGACGTAGATACGCTCCTTGTAAAAGACGGGGCTGGCGAGGATCTCACTGGTGCCAACGTAGCTACTTTTGTCCTTCTTGTTCAACGATTGTTTGAGGCGCTTGTCGCCGAGCGAATAGCACGCTGCCCATTTCAGGTCGCCGGTCGGTTTGTACTCGGCAGGAACGCAGTCGAAACGCCAGACAGTCTTCAGCGTGGCCGCGTCGAAGGCGTAACAATAGCCGTCGCCCCCGCCGAAGAAAACGAGTTTACGTCCGCGCGCAATGCCGAGCGAAGGCGTGGACCACTGGCCGTGCATGATGTTCGGTCCGATCTGTCGCGCATCGTCCGCGGCAACGAGGTGGCCGGTACGTTTGTCGAGCGAGATAAGGCTCGGCGCATTTGGCGCGGGCGTCGGGCGGGCGTCGTAGTAGGCGACCTGGGCGTCGCGGTCGGTGCCGTTGGAGGTGCAGACGTAGAGCAGGTCACCATCAATCAGTGGCGAGCCGTTGCAGGCATCGGCGGGACGGATACCGTAGTCCCACAGGTCGAAGCTCCAGACGCGTTTGCCGCTAGCGGCATCGAGGCAAAGCACTTCGCAACGGTGGTTGACGAAATACACACAGTCGTCCTCCACGGCGGCGGTGGAAACAATGCCGAGGTTGCGCGTGATGTGGCCGATCATGAACTTCCTGCCTTTTTCAATCTCTTTTGGGAACTGCCGGTACGGATCGCGATATTGCCAGAGCACTTCACCGCTGCGGGCATCAAGGCAATTCAACGTCCCCTTGCTCAGGTCACCCCCGCCGACAAACACTTTCCCTGCGGCCACGCTCGGTGACGGGTACATGACAGAATTGAGTCGCACCCCCCAAGCAACGTTGCTGGCGGTGGAGACATCTACGCAGCCTTTGGCTGTATTTTTTTCGCCAAATGAAAACGTCTCCGGCAGGTTCCATTCGTCGGCAACCATATTTTTTGAGTGCGACCCGCAGAACTCCGGCGAGTCACCAGCCGCTGCAATCGAGGCAACCAACATCAGCACAGAAGCAATGAGGCGATCCATTGTCGCGTCATCTTCATTCAACCAGCGAAGTTCCTCAAGACAGAATTTGCACCGAACACAGATACGACCGTCCGGCGGGCTTGACAAACGCGACGACACTGGTACGCTAGCGATGAAATGAATAACAACCTCAACCTATTGCTGGGTTTGCGACTGCTTCGATTCGCGTCGGATCCAGTGGGCTGAGGTCTATCGAAACAATATCCAAACCCACCCCGACGCGAAGGTCGGGGTGGGTTTTTTATTTTCCCAGACCGACGTTTGCGTTACAAAGGAACACATGAGCGAAAAAGTAATCATATTCGATACCACTCTCCGCGACGGCGAGCAATGCCCCGGAGCTTCGATGAACACCCGCGAGAAACTCGAGGTCGCGCGCCAGCTCGCGCGGCTCAAGGTTGACGTCATCGAGGCGGGCTTCCCCATCGCCAGCGATGGCGACTTCGAGGCCGTTCAGGCCATCGCCACTGAAATCAAAGGGCCGAGCATCGCCGGTCTCGCGCGTTGCGTTGACAAGGACATTGATCGCGCCGCCGACGCCGTGAAACCGGCGGGCGAACGCGGTCGCATCCACGTTTTCCTCGCGACCAGCGCGATTCACCGCGAGTTCAAACTCAAGATGGCGCAGGACGAAATCATCCGTCGCGCCGTCGAAGGCGTGAAACGCGCGCGCGCCCGTTGCACCGACATCGAGTTCTCGCCCGAGGACGCTTCGCGCACCGAGCCGGAGTTTCTCGCGCAAGTCACCGAGGCCGTCATCGCGGCGGGCGCGCGGACGGTGAACATTCCCGACACCGTCGGCTACGCGGCGCCGCATCAGTTTGGCGCGCTCATTAAATATCTTTACGAGCACGTCTCGAACATCAAGGACGCCGTCATCAGCGTGCATTGCCACAACGACCTCGGCCTCGCCGTCGCCAACTCCCTCGCCGCCGTCCTCAACGGCGCGCGCCAGGTCGAGTGCACCATCAACGGCCTCGGCGAACGCGCGGGCAACACCTCCCTCGAAGAAACCGTCATGGCGCTCAAGACACGCGCCGACGCATTCGGCGGGTTCACCACCGGCATTGACACGCGCCAGATTTATCCCGCGAGCCGCCTCGTTTCGCATCTCACCGGCATGGTCGTCCAGCGCAACAAAGCCATCGTCGGCGACAACGCCTTTGCGCACGAATCCGGCATCCACCAGCACGGCATGATCCAGAACCGCGCGACCTACGAGATCATGAGCGCCGAGGACGTTGGCCGCACCAGCGAACTCACGTGGGGCAAACACATGGGCCACCACGCCGTCCGCAAGAAACTCGAAGAAATGGGCTACAAACTCAATGACGACGAAATCCGCCGCGTCACCGAACAGGTCAAGACACTCGCCGACAAAAAGAAACACGTTTACGACGACGACGTCCGCGCCCTCGTCGAAGGCGCGTTCACCGAAGTCCCCCAAATCTGGAAGCTCGACTACCTCAGCGTCATGACCGGCACCATCCCCACCGCCAGCGTCCGCCTCATCCAAGCCGACAAGAAAGAACCGACCGCCGACGCCAGCACCGGCGACGGCCCGATTGACGCCACCCTCAAGACCATTGACCGCATCACCGGCATCAAAGGCAGCTTGAACGACTTCAACGTCGCCAGCGTCACCAGCGGCGAAGACGCCATCGGCGAAGTCAGCGTCCGCGTCCAGTTCGGCGAACGCATCGTCACCGGCAAAGGCAACAGCACCGACATCATCGAAGCCAGCGCCCTCGCCTACCTCAACGCCCTAAACCGCCACCTCGACGAACAACGCCGCCGAAACGAAACGGAAAAGCCGACGCTGTAGGGCACATTATTATATGCGGAATGCAGTAAAGCATACTGTTCGCCGAGAGATGAAAAAGGAGATCATATGAGCATCACGATTACACCAGCCCTGTCTCGAAGCAAAGCGACACTCCTAGACTACTTCCGAAATCGTGGGGAGGAGTCCATGGAAGAGATCACTCGGCAGTATGCCGTCAGCGAAACCCAGTCTCGCGCAGGATCGGTTAACAAAGCAGTAACGGCCACACGTGACACCCTTATCGCAAACATTCTTCAACGGGCGCGACAGGAGAAGTGGCGCACTGAGGAAACGTTGAAGTGCATTTTGCTCACAACCTATGCGAGCTACGTCTCCATGATTGATCTCCGAAATGCCGTATGGGAATACGAATACATGGCCTTCTCGCGACGGGTTGGTGAGTTGTGGGAACCTTTCTGCAAACTCTGCTTTGAGTATCCGATCAAGGACCTGACGCTTTTCGTACCGCCTCTGTTTTCAGAGGTCAAGAAGATGATGACGGATGAAATCGAAGCCTTCATTGATGGACTGAATATCACCCCGTCGCAGAAGGCCGAATTGAAGAAGTATTACGGCAAGGTGTGGACACTGGTCACTTCGGGAGAAATCAAACTGGAACTCGATCTGCACTTTGCGCGACAGAAGGTGCGCTACAATGTTGACTTCAAGAGCGGTTTCGGTTCCAACGAGAAGGGCAACACGAACCGCCTTCTGTTAGTCGCGACAATCTACGCGAATCTTGAGCAGAACTACCGGTGCTTGCTGCTTGTGCGTTCACCGGAGGATCAGAATAATAACTACTTTCAGACGCTGAAGAATTCCGGCATTTGGTCGGCGTATTGTGGTGACGAGACATACGTGCAGATACAGCAGTTTACTGGCTTTGACTTGAAGGCATGGATTGCGGCAAACGTGGACTGGAAGGCAGACCTAAGTAAAGCAACCGTCAGTCATCTAAGGAAGAACGACCTTCTGAAATACCTAGTGTGGTAGAAAAGTAATGAAGTCAACCTTTCAAGCATATTACACCAAGTCGCAACCAATCTTAGACTACATGGTGTCTCGGTTGCGACCAAAGCCACATTGCCGCATGTTGGAACCATGCGCAGGCGACGGGGTTTTGGTAGATGCCGTTCTGTCCGCGCAGGGAGATATTGACGTTGACGCATACGAATTCAATCCTGCCGCTGCGCAGGGACTGTTGAGTAAATACGGGAACACAAGTCGTGTTCACGTCACGCAGTCGGACACGCTCCTCGATCCGAATCTCCTCCTGAAGATGAACATGGGAGGGTACTACGATTTTGCCATCGCAAACCCACCCTACGGCGCATGGCAGGAGTATGAGAAGAGAAAGGGATTGAAGTCGCTATACCCCGGACTTTATGTTCGAGAGACCTACGCGCTCTTTCTATATCAGTCCCTTCACCTGCTACGGCCAGGTGGTCGCCTTGTCTTCATCATCCCTGACACATACCTGAATCTTCACATGCACACGGCATTGAGACATAGTCTCCTCACCGACTCATGCATTGAAAGCATCGCCCTATTTCCCTCATCCTTCTTCCCAGGCGTGAACTTCGGATACTCAAACCTCTCAATCGTTACACTTCGCAGGATTACACCAGCCGACGGCATTAGGGAAAATCAAATTGAGGTTTCCTGGGGGTACGAGAAGGTTGAGGAACTCGTATCAGGTGCCGGATGTGTCAACCGGATGGTCGTGATACAGGGCGACTTGCTTGATGCGATAGACCATGCTCTGTTTCTGAGTGAGAACAGAGACTTAACATCACTCGTGTCGAGCGCGGACGTGCGCGTTGGAGACATTGCCGATTGCGTGACCGGAATATACTCAGGAAACGACAAGGTGTTTCTTCGTGTCTTGTCGAACGAGATCCGTAACGGGTCGAAGTATCAGGCAATCACCCCGGACACGGTCTACTGCGGCGACATGCCATCTCTCAAGGGGCTTCCCGGAAGGGAGTGCTTCATCCCCATCGTAAAAGGGGGCGGCGTACGCTTCATCAAACCCGATCTTTGGTTCCTAGACTGGAGCGTCGATGCGGTGCGGCACTACATGACCGATAAGAAGGCAAGATTCCAGAATCCCACTTTCTACTTCCGAAAAGGCATCGCGATACCAATGGTCTCGTCAACGAACGTCACCGCTTCGCTGATGGAGAAGCGACTTTTTGACCAGTCAATCGTTGGGGTTTTCCCTCACGAAGAGAAATATCTCTACTATCTGCTTGGCTTCTGCAACACAACCGTCTGCACTTCACTCCTGCGCGTTATCAACCCGTCTGCCAATAATTCCGCGAACTATGTCAAGAAGTTGCCGTTTGTCGCTCCGAGTAGTCGACAACTGACCCATGTTGACGGGATGGTGAACCGAATCCTTGCTGACGTCAGGAAGAGCGGAGGTTGCAGAGAAAACGACATCAAAGAACTCAATGCGACATTCGAACACATCTACTTGAAGAGGAAATCGGACGGCGAACCAGAGGATGTAACCACTTCGCTTCATGCCGAGGTTGATCCTCGACGTCGACACCGACCGAGAATCTCTACTGAGTTTTGCCCTATCAAACGTCAGTGATGCGATGTTCCACCAGACCAAGGGAACGCATTTCCTCATTCAGGGAGACCTCTCCCTCGTCGAGGGAGCGCGTTCCCTCATCGAGGGGAAGCCTTCCCTCAACGTCGCGACGTAAAGGAACGTTCTTCCCTTTAGCCTGGTCATCGTAGGAGCATTGCCCCTCGCCGTTCCCCTGCTCCGCGAGGCCGAGGGATTGCACTCCTACGGTCTCAGCCATCATCACTAGAATCTCCGGTTACGAAGGAAAACCGTCACATTTAGAGATACCAATCTACCGATTGACCGCAATATAGGTTGCCAGTAAAATACTAATATGAGTACGACCATGGAGAAAGTCCGTGACGAGGCTTTGGCTTTATCCACCAGCGAACGGGCAAGTCTGGCCCATGACTTGATCCTCAGCTTGGACAATCCAGCCAATTACACGTTGAGTCCGCAACAAGAAACGGAGATTCAACGCCGAGTCCAGATGGTGCGCGAGGGACAAGCCACGGGCAGTCCCGCCGAAGAAGTCTTTGCTAAGATTAAATCCCAACGGCGATGACTTCCGTTACCATCCTTCGCGAGGCCGAAGCCGAACTCCGTGAGGCAGTGGCGTATTACGAAGACAAACGTCCCGGACTCGGGTTTGATTTTGCCAGCGAAGTCGAAGCCTCAGTCGAATCCATTCGTCACTTCCCCGAACGCTGGCCTCTGCGAAGCGACGCCACTCGCCGCTATCTGGTTCAGCATTTCCCCTACATCGTCGTCTATCTCTTCGTGAACGACCACATCTGGGTTATCGCCGTTGCCCACTGTAAACGCCATCCTCATTATTGGTCACATCGAGTTCCATCCGCCGAATAATGCCGACGCAACGAAGCCGACAAACCGACGCTGTAAATTAGAAGATAATAATATTGGAGGGTCGCGTACAAACGCGACCCTCTTCATTTGTTGCCGGGCAGTCATCCAATTCCGACGTACTCAACGTGACTCTTGCCGGCAAGGATGATGTGCCGATGTATCACAACTCTAAGCCGCTTTTCTATTTTCTTGTCACTCGTGTTCAACCCAAATCCAAGCTTGTCAATCATGTTTTGGCCGAAGCTGCGAAACGAATGGGGTTCAAGTTGCAACCCGGTATTTCAGGCTACCAAGGACACAACGATTCCGCCCAGATGCAGGAAGACATCCGTAAAATCTACAAGACACGGTATCGCCAAGCCACCCAATTGCTGGCGGACTTGCAGGCCGCGAACGAAGACGTCGCCGAGAAGGAGCAGGAGTTGACCGGTCTGCGCGACAACCGCGACGATGACGCCAAGATCGCCAACCGGATCAACGTCGCGTTCCGTGCCGTGGCCAAAGGCGTCTTCGGAGCCGATTCCGCCGAGTACGAGCAAGCTGGCGGCACTCGCACCAGTTCTCGCGCCCCGCGCGGTTCCAGCAAGAAGACAAGCCAGCCCGGCAAGTAATCGGGCGCATTTCGGCACTGCTATTGTGGGAGCGGCATTCCTGCCGCGATTCCGCCATTCATTAGCAACCGGTCGCGGCAAGAATGCCGCTCCCACAGGCATTGTAGCGCGACGGTAAAATCCGATGTTCGATGCAGGTCTCTCGACCGCGCCGCGTTATTTGACCGCAAGGTCTCCATATCCGGTAACTGACGGAAGACCTTCAGTCAGGCGGCGTGCGAGGTCAGGATTGCCTTCGCACAATCGTGTGACCATCATGTCCTGTTTAGAGCCAATAGAAAACGATTGGACAACAAGATATTTAGGAGTTAAATGCTCGCATGACAACGCTACTTGAGAAAGCGATTAACAGGGTTTCTGTGTTACCCGCCAAGAGACAGAATGTGCTCGCGCGCCTACTCTTGGCCGAGATTGACGCTGACGCCCAGTGGGACAAATCCTTCAAGTCCTCGCAACATGAACTGGCCGAGTTGGCCGGGAATGCGCTTGCCGAACATCGCAAGGGCAAGACAAGAGCGATGGATCTTTCCCGTGACTTCTGAGACGACGGAAGAATTCCGAAAGCGGTTACGCGCATTGCCTGAGACGGTGCGCACGTCGGCTCGTCGGATTTACTACCGGTGGCAATCCGATCCGCATCATCCTTCCCTTCAATTCAAGCGCATCCATTCCCATGAGCCAATCTATTCTGTCAGGATTGGGATTCACTGGCGTGCGGTATGTGTTCTTGAAAACAATAATGCTATATGGTTCTGGATCGGTTCTCACGCTGAGTATGATACCCTGATCAAGAAGATGCAAAAGCGATGAACCTCTACGAGAAGTGCGAAAAAGCTTGTGCAGACGCCCCTTTGCAGCGTGCCTGACTTGGTTTGCCGTGTTGACGGGATTGGCGCTCGTCTGCGCCAGCTCGTCAACGTTGTCCGCGAATCAATCCGTCAAGGAACCACGGTTTGAATTGCGTCACGGCGAGAATTATTTCCGCGTGGATGGTCGCCCGACATTTGTGCTCGGTCGTAATCCGGTGGGGATGAATCCGAAAGCGTTCGACGAACATTTCCGTCACATCGCGGCGGCGGACGAACGATTTGTGCGGATTCATTTCACGTTTAGCCCGGCAACCGAGAAAGCCGGTGAGATTGATGCCGCGATGCTGAAGTCGTGGGATGAAGTTTTGGATGCCGCTGAGAAACACGGACTCGCTGTGTTGCCTGTCCTCGGCGTTTGGGCCAACTGGAACGACGGCAGTAAAAAGGAAACATGGCATCGCTGGGATAAGAATCCTTTCAACGCCGCGCGCGGCGGCCCGGCGAAACGTCCCGATGAACTCTTCAACGATACTCCCTGCCGCAAGCTCTGGCTGAAACGGCTCGAGACATTCATCCAACACTGGTCGCACCGTCGCGCCATTGTTGGCTGGGAAATTTTCTCCGAACTCGACCTCGTCACCGGCGTGACCGAAGAGCACGCGGTCGAGTTTACCGAACGCGCCGCCGCCGTGATACGAGCAGCGGACCCGTTGAAACGACCGGTCACAGCTTCGCAAGCCGGTATCAACGAATGGCCGAAGCTCTCAAAAAGCGACGCGCTTGATTTCATCGAGATTCATCCTTACACCGATGGAGCTTTCGCAGGCCGACTCGATGACTTGATTATTTCAACCATCCGCGAGCGACTCAAGAAATACCGCAAGCCGGTCCTCATCGGCGAATGCGGTCTGAGTTCCGCGCCGCCGCACGACACGCTCGACGCCGCACCGCGCGCCGAAGTCGGCATCCGACACGCCATCTGGGCCGCGTTGGTAAGCGGCGCGATGAATGGTCGCGCGCTCTGGTGGCAGGACGGCTACGATCAATTCGAGAAAGCCGACTTGTGTCGTCACTACCACGAGATCGCCACTCCCGCCGCCGCGTTCGTGCGCGAGATTGATTACACCGGCTTCGAGCCGGTTCCGTGCGTGCTCTCCGACGGATTGAAACGCGCCATGCTCGGCAACGACAAAACCCGCGTAGGATGGTTTCGCGATGTCCGCTGCGTTCCGCCCGATTGGCCAGTGAAACCGGTGTCAGGACAAATCGTGAATATGAAAAATGTTCCCGGTGATTTCTGGCAAATCGAGTTCATCAATCCAGTCACCGGCAAAACCATCAGCAAGAACCGACTAACCGTCCGCGATCAACAACTCCAAATCGTCCTGCCCGAATTTCAAGATTCCATTGCAGTCCGCCTGAAACGACTCGAACCGTGATGTCACATCCCCGCGAACATCCGCAGGTATTTTAGCGAGACGGTAAAATCTTTCGGCAACGGCGACGTGATTGTCACGGGCGGCGTCGGCAGCGTGAGGCTCGCGGCGTGAAGCGCGGGTCGCCCCATCAACGGGCGTTCCTCACGGCCTTCCTTCAACCGGTACTTGCGCTTGATCTGCGACAACAACAGCGGCCTGCCGCCGTAATCGGCGTCGCCGACGAGCGGATGACCGATGTGCTGGCAATGCACACGGACTTGGTGTTGTCGTCCGCTCTCGATCTCAACCTCGACGAGTGCATAGCCGCGAAACCGTTCCTTCACGCGCACGATGCTGCGCGCGGGTTTACCGTTCTTCTCGTCGATGCGCGAGAAACCGCGCAGCCTCGGATGCGGCCCAATCGGCAGATCAATCACGCGCTCCTGTTCCGTAACATCGCCGAGAACGAGCGCGAGGTAGAGCTCACGAAACTGGAGCGTCACGCGACGAAACGCCTCCTCGTTCTTCGCCAGTAGGAAAACTCCCGTCGTGTTGCGGTCGAGCCGGTGAACGTTGGTGAGATACTGGCCGGGCCGCTCCGCCTGTAACATCGCGACAAGATTCTCCTTCTCCTTGTCCCAGCGGTCCGATACGGACAACAAGCCTGCCGGTTTGTCCACGGCGAGCAGGTCGGCATCCTCGAACAGAATCTCAAACGCCGGGTTCATTGGGCGGAGGAACAACGGCTTCCGGTGGCGTCGGCTCGACAGGCGCAGCCGGTACGTCCGTTGGCGTCTCCGGAACATTTACGGAACACGGCGCTGGCTCGGTTTCGGCGGGCGTCGCTTGGGTTGACTTCGATCGCTTGGGCGCGGGTTCTGGTTTGGCTTCGACGGGCGGTTTGTTCTCCAGCGCCCAGAGTCGGCCATCGGAGAATTCGACAACGCTGCCTTCGGTGATGAGCCAGTGGAGGTCGGCGAGTAGCCGGTCGGGATCGGTAATCTGTAGGTTCTCGGCGAGTTGTTTGCGGACGCTGTCGGGATGCGAGCGGAGGAAGGTGATGATTTTCTGGATCTGGTCGCTGAGGCCGTCGAGGCTCTCAACGCGTTTGGGCCGGATGTGGCTGACGTAGGTAGCGCCTTTGCGGTGCTTGAAGAAGTGGAAGCCTTCGGGGCGGAGCCGGTCGCTGAGTGTTTGCGCGGTGCGCAACGGGAACCGCCACTCACTGACCCAGGCGATGCGCACCGCTTCGCTCAGCCCGGCCCACGGTTGTTGGCGGCTGGCAACGCCGTGGATCTGAAGTTCGGGCGCGCTGGTGACAAGCTGGGCAAGGTGCGTCTCGGTAATATGTTTTTCGAGTTCCTCGCGCGTAGCGAGCGGTTTCGGCTCGGTGCACTGGAGGCAGGTGAACTCGGTGACGCTGCTTCTAGACTCGAGCCACTGTTTGACGGCGTCGGGGTTCTGGCTGGTCTGGATGCGGGACTTGAACTCGTCGAACTGCATGTGGCGGAGCCGACGCTGGTGGAAACGGACAATGGTGGTCTGGTACTCGTGGTAGTTTGGTGGACCGAAGATTTCGCCGGTGATGCCGCAGCGATTGACGCAAGTGAAGTTGCCTTTTGGCGGGTCGCACGGCTTCTTTTCCTGCCGGCAAAGCTTGTCGGCGTGCTGGCGGAAAACGTGGCGCAATGCTTCGTTCTGGCTCTGGAAGACTGTCTCGTCAGCGACGGCGAGGAACAGCGGGGCACGCGTGCCGTCGGTGCCGGGCTTGAGGGCGAGCTTGACGAGGTGGCGTTCGGGTTTGTTAAGGATGAGCTTGGCGACGTCGAAGAGCGCGTAGGCGCGGGGCGAATGTTTCATCGTCTCGATCATCGCGGCGAGGCCCTTTTCTTCGGGCAGGAAACTGATCTCGATGGGCGCTGGCGGAGGCGGACGGCGCTCGATGGGCGGAGCCGCTCGGCGTTCCATTGGGCGAGGCCCTTCGCGGCGCGGCAGGCCGCCACCTTCACGACGTGGGGGACGATCACCTTGCGGTCGCGGCGGACGGCGGTCGCGGTCGCCTCGATCGCGGCGGTCAGGTGCCTCGCCGGCGTGGTGCTCGTAGGATTTCGGTAGGGACTTGAGCCACTCCGGTACGATGTTGAGTTCGTCCAGTGGCAAAGATTGGTTGTCGGGTGTCGGGGTAGTCATGGCAGTTGAAACGGCTGACAAAGTGAAGCGTTGACGGGAAAAGGTCAAGACAGTAAAATGCGTTGTTTTGCTGGGGGTGTAGCTCATTTGGTAGAGCGCCTCGTTCGCAACGAGGAGGTAAGGGGTTCGAGTCCCCTCACCTCCACCAGCCCAAATGCCATGCAACCTGTTGTGCCCAACCGTCTGCCATTGACTGACGAGGAACTTCGCCGGTACGCCCGGCATCTATTGTTGTCGGAGGTCGGACGGGAAGGCCAGGAGCGGTTGAAGGCGGCGAAGGTGTTGCTGGTCGGCGCGGGCGGGTTGGGGTCGCCGGTGGCGTTGTACCTGACAGCTGCCGGTGTGGGGACAATCGGGATGGTGGATTTCGATGTGGTGGATTTCAGCAATCTCCAGCGGCAGCTTCTGCATTTCACGTCCGATGTCGGCAAGCCGAAACTCCAGAGCGCCGGAGAGAAACTGGCGGCAATCAATCCGGGCGTGCGTTTCGTCCCCCACCCTGTCCGCCTAGGCGCGTCGAATGCGCTGGAGATTCTCGGCGGTTACGACGTGGTGGTGGACGGGACGGACAATTTTCCAACGCGTTACCTGGTAAACGACGCCTGTGCGCTGTTGCGGAGGCCGAATGTGTACGGCTCGATTTACCGGTTTGAGGGGATGGCGAGCGTGTTCGCGCCGCATCTTGGCGGACCGTGTTACCGCTGTTGGTATCCGGAGCCGCCGCCACCGGGGGCGGTGCCGGGTTGCGCGGAGGCGGGGGTGCTCGGAGTGCTTTGCGGGGTCATCGGTAGCATCCAGGCGACGGAGGCGATCAAACTCATCCTCGGCCAAGGTAAACCGCTATTGGATCGGCTGTTGCGGTTCAACGCGCTGGCGATGAGCTTCCGCGAACACCGTATTCCGCACGACCCGAACTGCCCGCTGTGCGGACGAAACCCGACGATTACAGAACTGAAGGAGATCATTATGAGTTGTTCCCCCGACGATATCAGCGTTGAACAATTAAAGACAATGCGCGAGCGAAAGGAGGACTTCGTCCTCGTGGATGTGCGCGATCCCGACGAGTTTGCCATCAACGAGATTACCGGCAGCGTGAAGTTGCCGCTGACGGAGCTGCCTCAGCGGTTCGGAGAGTTACCGAAGGACAAGCTGGTGGTGCTGCACTGCAAAGCCGGCGGGCGTAGCGCGCGGGCGTTAAAGTTTCTGCGCGAACAGGGCTACACACGCCTGAAGAACCTTGCCGGCGGCATGGATGCGTGGGAGAAACGGTTCGGCCATTGAAGACGTGCAAACCGGCAATGGGCCGGGTATAAATAGGATATGGCTATTCATCCGACAGCGATTGTGAGTCCGCAAGCGGACCTTGATCCGACCGTGGAGGTGGGACCGTACGCGGTCATCGAGGACAACGTGCGCATCGGCGCTGGTACTCGCGTGATGGCGCACGCATTCATCACCGGCCACACGGAGATCGGGCGGAACAACCAGATCCACGTGGGCGCCGTGCTGGGCCACGAGCCGCAGGACCTGAAGTTCAATCCAGCCACGCGCAGTTTTCTGCGTGTCGGCGACCGCAACATTTTCCGCGAGTACTGCACGGTGCACCGTGCGACGGACCCCGAGAGCGCAACGATCATCGGGAATGATTGTTTCCTGATGGCGTCAGCGCATGTCGGACACAACAGCGTCATCGGCAACCAAGTCATCATCTGCAACGGGGCCCTAGTCGCGGGCTACGTCCACGTAGGTGACCGTGCGTTTCTATCGGGCTGCGTGCTACTTCACCAGTTCACGCACATCGGCCGACTGGCGATGTTTTCCGGCGGTGCGAGGGTCTCGATGGACGTGCCACCGTTCACGCTAGCGGCGGAACGCAATGAGATACACGCACTGAATGTGGTCGGCTTGAAACGCGCTGGCATCGGACCGTCGGCTATTGCGGAACTCAAGAAACTATTCCGCCTGTTTTACCACTCAGGGATGAATGGGACACAGGCACTGACGGAGGCATCGCGGGAGGGGACGTTCACGACATCCGAAGCGAAGGAGTTTATGGAGTTTGTGCGGCAGTCGCCGAACGGGATTTGTCCTGGGACGGCACGCTCACCTCATTAACCTGCTGTTGTTCGCGTTCTTGTCGTTCTTGGCACTTGGAGATGGCTTCCTCGGCGTTGTCGCGCACGAGGCTGTTGTCGTCATCTCGGGCCCGTTTAAGCATCTGCTGGGCAGCGGGATCGCCGATCTGCCCCAACGCCCAAACGACGGCAGCGCGGACGCGAGCCTCTTTCTCGCGGTCGCGCCGTTTGGTATCGGTGGCGCGAGTTTTGCCATCGTCGATGACAAAACCGGATGGGTCCATTCGGGCAAGCACGTCGTAGTAGGTCCGCACAGTGTCCTGCAAGGGATTGACAGCGCGGCGGTCGCCGATATGGCCAAGGGAGTAGGCGGCTGCAGCCTGGAGGCTGAGGTCGTCGGATTTCAAGCCGTGCTTGATCAGCGAATCCACGCCATCGTTGGCGCGCAGTTCACCCAAAGCAATGGCGACAGCAGTTTTCTGTTCGACCTCGGTAAATTTGAGTTTGTCGGCGAGGAGGTCGTTTTGAGTTTTCACGACGAGGCCAGAATCATCTCCAGGGGCAGTTTCGATACCCGCCAACAGCGCGATCAGGGCGGGCACGGCGGAGCGGTCACCCAGTTTGCCGAGGGCTTCCGCTGCAGCGCTGCGGACGTAGCCCTTAGAATCATGCAGCAAGGGAAGCAACTTAGGCACGACAGTCTTGTCGCCAGAGTGACCGAGAGCGCGTGCCACAGCAGCGCGAACATGTGGGTCGGTGTCACTGAGTTTCTGCAACAAGGTTGCCCCACCGGTGCGCGCGCCAATCTTCTGTAAGGCGTCCACGGCAGCCAGACGCACGAGAGAGTTCTCATCATTGGTGGCTTCTCCGACCAACGGTAGTTGGTCGGAGCCGCCTATGGCACCAAAGACTCCCATGATCCGTTCGCGGACTTCGGCATTGGAGTTTGTGCTGTATTTCATCAACTGCGGCAGAACTGCCACGCAGTGGCCTGTGATCATGGCCCTAGCCGCATGAAAACGGACGCTATGGTCGTCCGAAACAAGTGCCCGAACCAAGGCATCCGTCATCTGACTAGCCTTGGTGAATGCGAGCGCATCGGCAGCACGGTCGCGTACTAAAGCAAAATCTTCAGATTCCAATACAGTAATGATAGCAATAACAAATTTCTCTTGATTAACAACCGGACTGGTGTGTCCTCCAAGCGATAAGATTGCCGCTGCGCGCACATGCCAGTCAGGATCCTTGAGAACGGATTCCAAACCACTAATTGCCTGTTGATTATATTCCGTACCCACATAGCCACCCAATGCCTTTGCGGTAATCCAGCGCACATCCGCACTCTGATCCTGTAACCTGCGAAGTAATGCTTGCTCGACGGCTTTGCTGCTGAAGTCTACGAGTACCCTGACTGCCTCTGCCCGAACCATCTCGTTTTCATCTTCCAGACAGGCAATCAAAGTTGATTCTTGGTTCTTGTCGCCGAACTTCCCGAGTGTTGCAACAGTCAGACGTCGAACTTCTGGGCGATGGTCTTTAATTGCCGTCAAATCCCCCGGCACGACAATGCGCTTTCGCAGTTGAACAAGCCCACCGGAAGCTGCCATTCGCACCGAATCGACATCGTCCTGCAACAGGAGCCACAAGAGCTTGGCGCCGTACGGATCACCCAACTCAGCCAGCAACAAGATCGTCAACAAACGAATCTCATGTCGGGAGTCTTTTGCCAGTTGTGCCAGCACATCCACGGCACGGGGTACATTCTGGAGTTTGTCCTGAATCTCCTTGACAGCTTCGGGCGGATACTGCTGACTGAAATGGCAACTCCGATAGGCAGCCGCAAGCCGGTGGTCCGCTGCAGGAGCTTCGTCCGCACGGCTCGTGCAGCAAACGAACACCGCCAGTCCCATGGCAAGCACGGTGGCCCGTCGAGCTAAATTCTGAGGTAGCAAGCTCTGGCTCACTGCGGATATCCCGGTCCGCGTTTGATGCGTCCGACACCCCTTGAAAGGGTGCTAGCAAACCGCGGCAAAGCTTGTTCAAGGAACTCCCTAGGCAACATCATGTTCGCCACCACTGTGGGGCCATCCACTCGGATCTGTACCTTGCTTAACGCATCCAGTCCCGCTGTGGAGCTGTGATACCCGCCGCTTCGCAGCCGGCCCAACCCCAAGGCCATCATCCGCATGTCCGAAAACATCTGTGCCAGTTCTCGCGCCTTCTGGGGATCATAACTCAGGGCGACCAATTCAAAACGAAAACTCTCCATCGATGCCTTGCCCTTGATCAGAGCGACAGCGATGTAAGGACGGAACTCTTCGGTGAATAACTTACCCGGGTCTGGCAGCACAGCAATGAATGAGACCGGGTCGTGAAAATAGTCCCGTATGACGGGATACTCACCGCCGAAGCCTGCTTCGAACAATTCACGCTGCCGTTTCTCCACCTCCTTGTTAGCGAGGATCAACACCTCTCGGCCCAGCAATGACAATCCCATCTGTCCCATGCTGAAGAATTGGTCGTTCAGTTGGCCGCGCCAGAAGCCGTCTGTGCTGAAGCGCGGCAGATAGGAAGGGGTTAGGTTGCCGAATACCTGGATAGCCACATCCCGCAACTCTCCCTCGGACCGATAGGTGACCAACATCATCGCGACGTCACCGGAAGTCAGAGTCTGTTCGGTGCCGACGGCGTGGCCGAGAGCTTCCTTAATTTGTTCAAGCAATGGGGGGTTGTCGCCAAAGGCCATTTGAAGAAACGCCGCGGAGAACTCCTTGCGGGCGGGAGTCTTAAAGATTATCTCTTGGCGACTAGCAGCGTCTTGGACGACATTGCGCAGTTGGTTGGTTTCCTGCGCCACACGGCGATAGCGCTGCGAGACGTTGAGCGCAAGGCCACCGCCGGTAATTAACAGAATCACCAATAGTGCCCACACCCAGATGCTAATGCGGGCACTTTTATGTCCACCGGACTTTCTACTGCGTGCTGCCATGACAACTTCCTACTGCACAGTCACACTTTGTCCGCCGGTGCCAAACTTGATCGGCTCATCAATCCCTAGCAATTCCCAGCCGGTGTCGAACCCGTACTTGTCGGCCACTTGACGCGCTTTGCGGAACATCTGGAAACTATCATCGCGCACTAGAAATGCAACATACTGTTTCTTGAGGTCTAACTGCGTGAGGATGTACTGATACTTACCGTTGGGACGATCCACCCCTTCCATACTCTCTCCCGGTACGTAGGGCGCGGGTTCTAACGCCACGATGGCTGTCAGGAGATAGCTAGGATTGAGGCGGTAGTACTGGTTGGTTATCGGCCGTCCCTGAAGCGCCTTGAGGAAGCCAGTAAGATCGCCACCTCTGACGCCGGGGCTGACGGAGTTGAGCAGGTCGGCCACCTGGTCGTCCAAGCGCGCCTTGTCAACGATAAACAACTCGTTGTTGCGGCACTCGAAGAACACGGCCTGTTTGTCGGTCGGAATCGAGCGGGGTGTCGGGCGAAACACAGGAATCTTCACCGCCTCTTGCACAGTGATCAACATGGCAAAGAACATGGCAGCGGTAGTGATGGTGACAATGTCGCAAAACGACACTATCAGCATTTCAGGTTCACCTTTTTTGATACGCTTAGCCATGCAAGGTTAATCCTCCTTGACGGCCAAGGCCTTGCGGGCCTCGTCCCAGTTGACCTCGAAGTCGGCGTCCACTGCATCGTAGCCGACGTCAATCGGCCGTTTGCCGATCAGCCTGCGAATGGTCCGATACAGCTTGATGGATTTTGGGCGAGCCATTACCACAACATACTCCTCGGCTCGGTTATCTTGCACTTTGTCGAGACTCTTCTCGATGAGATTGGCAGGCCGCTGTAGGTCATCCCAAGTCACCCTGGTGTTACCGGGATAGATCGTCACGTAGTCCGTATGGCAATCAAAATAGGTGGGCGTTTTCATAGTTGCCACGTTGCCCTTGCCCGACCAAAGGTTCAGCGAAATGATCCGCTTGGCCTTGGGATTCATGGCAATACGCATAACGATAACCACGAGAATCAGGGAAATCAGCTTCAACACGATCGCCATGATGGACAGGAACGGCTCAACGTCGATGCTAATCTTCTCGTAGGCTTTGCGTCTGGCCATACAACCGCCTTAATATCTTTTCCGGTCTATTCTTCCGCGCGCGATTCCTGGAACACCACCTTGCGCGGTCGCGACAACTGCTTCAGCAGCTCGTCGCTGGTCGTCAAGTGCGTCCGCAGGTTCGCCAGCGTCTGGCGGAACTCGTCGGAACTGCCCACCTGCCGCAATGTGGCTTCCACTGACTGGGTCGTGCGCAACACCTTGTCGATTTCGGTGCCCACTTTCTGGATCGATTCGAGCTGTTCGTTAAGCGATTCCACGGAGGCTTGGATCCGCTCGCTGTAGCGGCCCGATGCGGAATCCATCGAAGCGACGGACTGCTTGAACGCGTCTCCCAGTTGCCCTGCCAGCTTGTTGAAATCTCCCACCATCTTCTCCCACCGGGCGATTTCCTTCTTGTCGAGGTCGTTGATAGCGTCCAGATACTTCTCGTGGGCCTCAGCGAATTGTTCCGATTGTTCCTTGCCCGCGGTGGTGATCTGCTCCGTCAACTCCTCGAACCGGTCGATCGTCTTCTGCTCGGTCTTCGCCTGTAGTTCCAGGTACCGTTCCTGCGCCTTGCGGAATTCGTCGGGCATCTGTGTGGCCAGCCGTTTCATCTCGTCCACGATGCCGTCCATGCGTTCGGTCTGACGGCCCTCCACTTCCGTCAATGTCTGGCCAAGCTTCTGCGTCTGCTCAGTGAGTTGCTGGGCCAGGCGCTGGGTGCCCATATTGAAGGCATTGCCAACACCTTCCAACTTGCTACCAATCTGCGCGGCGAGTTGTTGGGAACCGCTGTTGAACGAGTTAGCTACACCTTCCAGCTTACCGCCAAGCTGCGATCCCAGCTCGCTAACGCGCCGCTCATAGTTCTGCGCAAACTCGTCGTACTTTTGGTTAATCAGGTCACCGGCCTTGCTGATGGCCCGCGAGAACACTTCTTCGTACCGGTCGGGATTTGGCAATCGACGGAACCCCGCGTCAATCGCTTGTGCAAGTTCTTCGATGGGGAACTGCTGTTTCATGGTCGCCCCTTCCATCCCCTGGCATACAGCAGCGGCGATATCTTCGGCCAGTTTCCGTTCCTCTTTTTCGCCCGACGGCATCTTGCAAATCATCCGGTCCTGGACATATTCCTCGATTTCGCTGAGGGAGTCTTCCTCCCGTCGTTCCGCCATCAAACTAGGGAACGCCGCCAAACCGGCGGCGACCAGGCCCAGCAGGGTACAATAGAACGCCACCGCCAGACCTGTGGTAATCTTACCAACTTGCTCCTTGATCTGTTCAGGGGTGACGTTGGCTCCGCTCAAGAACGCCGAGAAACCCGAAATGCCCGCCGCCACGCCGAACACCGTGCCGACGAATCCCAACAGGGGCATCGCCCAAATGAACAGACGATTACGCCGATATGAGGCGTCAGAAGCCTGCGCATCCAAGTCAGCCTGTTCCCGCGCGTACTGAGCTGTCCGCTCAAAATCCTCCGAGTTAATCCACATTCCCAACACTCGCACCACTCGCGTCAGCCCTAAACTGTCCACCATATCCGGACGGCTTTTGATCTGCTCATACACTTCAATGCACTGCTCTTTATTACGATAATCCAAATTCTCAGGAATAGTATCCGGATCCAACGACGCACGCTCCCGCTTGGTACGCAGCATCTTCAGAACGATCGTCGCCGTGGACAATGCCCACACGAAGGTAATCATCCCTTGGAAGATCAGACGTTCGGTCATGAAGCTCTTCACCACCTGTCCCCCTTTGCGTTCTGCACCAAGGAACAGGTCACGCAGGAAATTGCCGTCGGTGACAGGTGTGAAAAATAACAGAAGGAACCAGCCGACGGTAAACGCAATTGCGATTATGAACATCGGTAGCACCGGAGTCTCCGTATGCGGACGTTCGTGGGTAGGAAACTCAATTTGTTTTATAGCCATGACTCTTCTTGCTCCTCATCTTATTGGTTGATCTCTACAGGTCAGCCTTGCAGGCACACTTCTCTGCTTCTCTATAACCTATGTCATCATTCGTCTCGACACCCTGCGGCTCACCTACTCGCCGCCTCTCACCGCGAGACGACCTCTCGTTACCTACATCCCATAATAGTTGCCACCACCTCTGCGGTCAACCGCTGTTTTTCGCCATCAACCACCGCCCCGAGCGCGGAAGCCGTCCCACCTCTTCCTCCCAAAAATGCCCCAACCTCTCCTGCGTCTCCCCCACCTGCGGCGCACTTAACTGTACCCGTTGCACCGTCGCCCAGTTCGCCGCCGCCAGCGACTGCAACATCCGATTCGTCCCGCCCGTATCTCGCCACTGCGGCGCCCAGCCACATGCCGCCAATAACTGCAACTCGAACCAAATCACCGCCGCTGCCCCCACATCCCTCCCGACCCCTTCTAACCCCTGCTCCAGTAAATCGAACACCTTCAGATTCGCATCCTCCACCGCCATCGCCAACTCCACCAACTCGCACACAAACGACGCCGACGCCACGCGCCCCAGCGACTCCCGCATCGCCACGTGCGGCTCCTCCAAAAAACACTCGTGCAACAAATGCAGATCACTCCGCTTCGACCGTAGAAACAAAAATTCGTCCCGGTAAAACAAATCCAGCTTCCCCCGCATCGGACTCTTCGCCCGACGCGCCCCCTTCGCCAGCGTCTTCAACTTCCCAAACTCCCGCGTGAACCACGTCACAATCAAGCTCGACTCCATAACTGGCTGGCACCGCAACACGATCCCTTCCGCCCGCTCAACGTCCATTACCTGCCTCACCCACCACTGGCCACAGCGGCACCACACTTCCGCCAGAAATCACCATCTTCATCCCATCCCCCACGCTCATCTCCAACGCAATCACTTTCTCCTGCGGCACCAACAACAGAAATCCGCTCGTCGGATTCGGCGTTGTCGGCACGAACACATTCACCACTTGCTCCTTCGTCTTCGCCTGCGCCTCACCACCCGTCTCGCTCGTCACAAACCCAATCGCGTACATCCCTTCCTTTGGAAACTCCACCAGCACCACCCGCTGAAACATCGTCTTCCGTCCACCCAAAAACGTCTGGCTAATCTCCTTGATGAACCCGTATGTTCGATTCAACACTGGCACTCGACCGATGATCTCCTCGCTCAAACTCACCATCCGTTTCCCAATCACCAACCGTGTCACCCACCCCACCAAAATCGTGAACCCCACAAACAACACGAACGCCGCCACCCGATACACCGGCGTCAACATCTTGTCCTGCAATACCGGCGGCAACATGAAGTCCGTCACCCAAGTAAACAGCCCGATCAAAATCAGCACCGACGCCGCTACCGGCAGTACTACCAGCAGTCCGGCAAAAAACGACTTCCTCAATTTTGTCATCAAATCTTTCATATTGCGTATCGTACTCGCCTGCCCCATCCTTTGCAACCAACCAGCTTCGTGATAAAAACTCCTCATGCATCTGCTCGTAGCCGTTCTCTTCGCCACCGCTTTGCCACACCAAGCTTACATCTGGCAGCACAATTGGGACGACGCTGTCACCCGCGCCGTCACCAACACCGCGCCCACGCTCGACCGCTTCGTCTTCCTCAACGCCGAAGTCTCCGGCGAACGCACTGTCACCATCACACCCGACTACGCCGCACTCCGCGCTACCGGAAAATCCATCGGACTCGCGCTCCGAGCAAACGCCTCCGCCACCATCACTGTCACACTCGCCACCAACATCCTCGCCGCCGCTCGTGCCCACGGCCTCACACCCGCCGAGCTTCAAATCGACTTCGACTCGCCTGAATCCAAGCTCGACACCTACCGCAAGTGGCTCGCCCCGCTTCGTGATGCCATCGCACCGACGCCGTTTACCATCACCGTGCTCCCGTGCTGGCTCCGGCACGAAACCGAATTCCGACGGCTCGTCGCCGCCACCGACGGCTTCGTCCTCCAAGTCCACTCCATCGACGCCAACACCCGCACACTCTGCGACACCGACGCCGCCCGCCGCGCCATCGCGCAAGCCTCACGCTTCGGCAAACCGTTCCGCGTCGCACTTCCGACCTACGGCCATCCCATCGGCCTGCACGCCGATCCCATCGCACTCGCTGCGCTCGTCCGCGATCTCACCACCGCCCCGCCGACGAACCTTACCGGCTTCATCTGGTACCGGCTCCCGACCGACAACGACAAATTAAATTGGCGTTGGCCGACCCTCGCCGCCGTCATCGCGGGCCGCACGCCGCAACCTTCGCTCGCCGCCGAAACGCGCCAGACGCAGCCCAGCTTGGTCGAAATTGATCTCCTCAACCGCGGCGACGCCGACGCTTTTACTAAAACCACCGTCGTCGTCCGCTGGCGCGCGCGCGACGCTGCGCTTTTGGCTTGCGATGCGCTCGCCGGTTTTGATACAAACGTCTCCGTCAACGAAACGAACGCGACGCGGTTCTTGGGGAACCCGCGACTCGCACCTGGCCAGCGCCGCAACATCGGCTGGCTCCGTTTCCGCGACAACAAGGAGATCGTTTGTGAAACTCAGATTGAGTAGCTGCGCCCTTTTCGGGTGTGCCGCTGCATTATTTTTCGTCGTGCCGTCGTTTGCGTGCGGCCCATTTTTTCCGAACACCGTTCTCGACCAACCGGCCGAGACACTTCAAGCCACGCCCGTCGCCACTTTCGCCCGCGAACTCGAACCGCCCCGGCTTCCGACAAATTTTCGCGCCGCATCCAACGACACCGCCGTCGCCGCGCAAGATGACCGCCGCGCTGCCGAACTCAACTCCCAACCGCTCGCCGAGTTCGCCGACTACCAACGCGGCGCCGACCTCTGGCGCACCGGCAACACCAACGAAGCCCGCACCGCGTGGACCGTGTTGCTGAAACGTCCCGCCGCCGAGCGCCGCTACCGCAGCACGTGGGCCGCGTTTATGATCGGCAAATCTCTTCTCGCCGCCGACCCGGCAAAATCCATCCCGTGGTTCCGACGCACACGTGAGCTTGCCGCCGACGGTTTCCACGACACGCTCGGCCTCGCCGCGTCGAGTCTCGGTTGGGAAGCGCAGGCCGAACTCCGACAAGACCACCTCGAACGCGCCACCGCGCTCTACCTCCAACAACTCTCCACCGGCGACGCCACCGCCGTCCAATCGCTCCGCATCGTCTCCGAGCGCGTTCTCAAGTCCGACCTCCTCCGCTACGCCCGTGACAAGAACCTCCGCCGCGTCGTCACCGCCTACCTTGTCTCCGGCCGAGGCGAGCGCGAACAGACGCTCGCTTGGCTCGTCGCCGTCGAAGCCACCGGGAACTTCCAACTCACCGGCGCCGACCGGCTCGCATGGGCCGCTTACCAAGTCGGTAACACCGCGCTCGCCGCGCGCTGGTTGAAATGCGCCCCTGCCGATTCGCCCATCGCGCAATGGCTCCGCGTCAAACTGCTGCTCCGCGACGGCAAGCTCAACGAAGCCGCCGCCCTCCTCGCCAACATCGTCCGCCAGTTCCCGCGCAACGACGATTGGTCTAGCGCGTATCGGACTCTGCCTGAAGGCAACATTGATCCCCGCGAAGAACACACCACACCGCAACAAGTCGCCAGCGAACTCGCCGTCCTCCAGATGTCGCGCGGACAATTCACCGACTCCCTCGACCTGCTCCTTCGCAACAACTACTGGTGGGACGCCGCCTACGTCGCCGAGCGCGTCCTCACCGCCGACGAACTCAAACACTACGTTGACCAGCGCTGGCCGCACTCCGACTGGTACGGACGGCATCAATACGAATTCAACCCCAGCGTCGATATCCGCTGGCTCCTCGCCCGACGCCTCGCCCGGCTTGGACGGCTCGACGAAGCGCGCCCGTACTACGCCGAGCGGCTCCAACCCGAGTTCGACAAATACGTCGCCGCCTTCCGCACCGGCCGCGACAACGCCAAGCCCACCGCCGAACGCGCCGCCGCGTTGTTCGAGGCCGCGCGACAGACGCGTTGGTGGGGAATGACGCTGCTCAGCACCGAAGGCGATCCGGATTTCCATTGCGTTGAAGGCCAGTACGAACTCGGCTCGACACTCTCCAACCGCGTCCAGATGACCTCCAACCGGCTCAAGTACGAAGACCTCGTCACCTGTACCGAACGCCAGCGCGCCGAGGAACCGCCGACCACGATAGCCGCGCGGTTCCACTACCGCTACCTCGCCGCCAACCTCGCGTGGGAAGCCGCCGCGTTGATGCCCGACAACAACGACGATACCGCGCGCGTCTTGTGCGAAGCCGGCACGTGGCTGAAGAATCGCGATCCAAAATCCGCCGACCGTTTCTACAAAGCACTCGTCAAACGTTGCGGCACGACGGAGCTAGGCAAAGCCGCCGACAAGAAACATTGGTTCCCGCCCATCACCGATCCAGCCAACACAAAGAATAATCCGTAGCCGCTACCGGAATAGGAACAAACGCAACAATCAGCGACAAGTCTAACGAGTCATTCCGTTTGTCAAAGGCAGATCCCCTCACGTTCTACTTTCGTCGATCAATCACATTGCGCCGCCTATAATGGAGGCCATGGCAGAGAACAGATGGAACAAGATTGCCAAGGCGATCTTCCAGATGGCGATTCGAGGAGGGCGTGGCACGTCCGGAAATACAGCGTCTGGATTCAACGAGGACGCAGAACAGGCCCACCAACGATCCCATGCGGCGGGATTCACAGGCTGGATTACTTTTGTCCCAGCGATGCCGTCGTGTACTCCGGTGAAGATTAGAACGCCCCAGCAGCCGCAGAACGGGAAAGATTGGACGGCAGACCGCACCAGTCCTCGGGCGAATCCAGGCCGTGCTGGATATTGCCCCACGAAAACAACGAGTCTTAGTCTCGTGAGTGCCTTCCCGATTGACTTCCCCTTCCTATTGGCGATTGCCAGATACAGGTTGGCGCAGAGTGTCGCAGGCCCACCCGAAAGAACCCTTACAATATCCTCCTTGGCTAGTCGGTTCGGAGTCGGAGCCGGTATGCCAAAGACGTTGTGGGCGAGGTAATCCAACAGACAAAACACTACCCCGTAGACCATAAACCAAACCAAGCCGTCGATTATCGCTGAACATAATCGGTTGCTCTGCGACGGAGGTTTCCAAGCAAGAGCTGTGTCTGCGGTAAGTTGCGGGATGACAGCCGGGGCCAGTGGGTTGGCAACCGTGGGGCGTGGGATGACAGTCGTGGGTTGCAGGAAAATGTATCCGCAGTGCCGGCACAACGATGCGTCGGTATTCACTGTCTTGCCACAGTCCGGACACTGTTTACCTTGGGGTGTTGGCTCTGTCATGATGGCCGGCTTGCCTTGCGGTTAATTTGCAAAGACAGACACTCCGCCGCCAAACTCTTGAGCAGTCGTCGCTCGGCAGCGCGCATCTTCCGGCGTTTGGCGGGTGTGAGGTCGTCGAAGCCGTGAAGGTGGAGGATGCCGTGGATGACGTACAACGCCAACTCTTGCGACGCCGTGTTCCGGTATTGTTCCGCCACGGCAAACGCTCGCTTGATGTTTACGATGACTTCAAGTTCGCCATCGCCGTAGTCGAAGGAGAGCACGTCGGTCGGGGTGTCGGTGGCGTGGAACTCGCGGTTGAGTTCGCGGATGCTGGTGTCGTTGACGATGACGAGGCTGAGGTTGTCGTCGGAAGCGTCGAGCAGGTCGAGGGCGCGTTGCGCCAGCTTCTTCAGTCGGGCGGTGGCGACTTTGTGCAACCGCTGTTGGTTGCGGATGGCGACGGGCATCAGGGGCGGGGTTTGTCGGCGGCGGATTGGCGTTGGCGTTCCCGCTCTTCCTTGAACAACGTGTAGGCCGCGACGATCTTCTGGACGAGTTCGTGGCGGACAACGTCTTTGCCGTCGAAATACACGAAGGAGAGGCCGGGGATCTGTTGGAGGACACCCTGAATCTCCACGAGGCCGGAGACTTTGTGGCCGGGGAGATCCACTTGCGTGATGTCGCCGGTGACGACGACCTTGGAGTCGAAGCCCATTCGGGTGAGGAACATCATCATCTGTTCGCTGGTGGTGTTCTGGGCTTCGTCGAGGATGACGAAGGCGTTGTTCAGCGTGCGCCCGCGCATGAACGCAAGCGGGGCGATCTCGATGACACCGCGCTCCATGTTGCGCTGGATTTCGTCGGGGTCCATCATGTCGTACAGCGCGTCGAGCAACGGGCGCAAGTACGGCGAAACTTTTTCCTCCAGCGATCCCGGCAGGAAGCCGAGTGTCTCGCCGGCTTCGACGGCGGGGCGGCAGAGGATGATGCGGCCGACACGTTCGCGCCGGAGCGCGTTGACGGCCATCGCCATCGCGAGGTAGGTCTTGCCGGTGCCGGCGGGGCCGATGCCGATGACGATGTCGTTTTTACGAATCGCCTCGACGTAGCGTTTTTGTCCCGGCGTTTTCGGCGCGACGGCGCGACGGCGATTGGAAACCTCAATGCGTTCTTCGCTCAACTCCGGCAGCGGCGGGACTTCGTTGCGGGTGACGGCGTTGACAGCTTGGGTAAATTCCTGCCGGCGGATAGTGGCGCCGCGGCTGACGGCTTTCTGGAGGATGCTAAAGAGTTCCTTGGCCTTGTCGACGTTTGGCTGTTCGCCCTCGATGCCGATCCAGTCTTCGCGCGCAGCGACGCGGAGGCTCAGGAGGTCTTCGAGGAGACGGAGGTTCTTAGGTTCGTTAGCGTAGAGCGCCTGCGCGAGGCGGGCGTTGTCGAAGTGCAATGTCTCGTTGGCCATGGCCAAGCTTAGTCCTGCGGAATCGTCAGGACTTGGCCGGGGTAAACCTTGTTGGCACTCTTGATCTTGTCTTTGTTGGATTTGTAGATGCGCGGCCACTTGAACGGGTTGCCGTACACGCGCCCGGCGATGCGCCAGAGGCAATCACCCTTTCTGACTGTGTAGGTGGTCGGCTTCTCGGTCTTCTCGATTTTTGGCGCCGGGGTTTCCACGATGACGGGCGGAGCAACCGGCTCCACCACCGGCGGCGCGGTGACGACGGGCTGCACGGGTGCGACGGGCAACGGCGTGATCTGCGCTTCGGCAGGCGCGGTCGCGGGCGCAGGACCGCCGACAAGGTAGCCGCGGTTGCCCCACTGGCCGCGATCCACCCAGTAGTGTTGGCGCCAGAGGGGATACTTCTGTTTCACGAAATCTGCCCAGTCGGCTTCGAGCTCGGGCTGTTGCACAACATCAAGCCCCTTGAGGAGCTGGCTCTGCGGTGGCGGCGTGGTGACCGGCTCCAGTTTCTTCGGGCCAGTGGCACATCCACCGACGATCAACACAATTGCGGCACACACCAATAAAGAAATACGATGACGGCTATTCATAAGCGTTACATCCTCCTTGCTTGGTAAGGCGTATAGCACTACCTCAACGCTGGCGTCAACGTTTTTTGCTGTCTTTTATCGCAAGCCGACTATACTTCGCCATCGTCATGAGAACACTCGCCACCATCCTCGCAGTCCTGTTGGTGACAACAGCCGCTGGCCTTGCCGACAACGGCGCCAACTTCCCATTTCATGTCGGCGAAAAACTCAACTATACGATTTATTGGGGACCATTCGTCGCCGGAAGCGCCTCCTTGGAGGTGTCGGACATCGAGGCGGTGGACGGCCATGATTGTTATCACCTTATCGCCAAGGCACAGACCAGCGGCTTGGTGGGCATGCTGTTTCACGTGGATAACACAATGGAGAGCTGGCTCGACGCGAAAGAGCTTTACGCACGCCGTTATCGCCAGCACCGCATCGAAGGCAAACACACCAAGCTCAGCGAAACCCACTACGACTACGTCAACAACAACTTCACCATCACCAACCACCTGAACGGCGCCGTCACCACCCTGCCGATGGACAAACCACTTTTGGACATCGTCTCCGCTCTATATTATGTTCGCACCCGTCCGCTCCAACTCAACCAGCCACAAAACTTCCTCGTCAATGCCGGCGACACCAACCGCCTTGTCCGCATCACTCCCAATCAACGCAAAACCATCTGGACCAACCCGCTCGGCGACGTGCCCGCCGTCCGCATTGAACCGAATCCCACCATCACCATCGTCGCCGCCAACAAAGGACACATGTGGGTTTGGGTCAGCGACGATGCACAGAAGTTGCCGCTGGTTCTGATCTCCAACATGACACTCGGCAGCGTTCGCCTTCAACTCACCGAAGTTCAGACGGCCAACCCCGCTCTCGCACAGCGCCTGCGTCTCGTCTCCAAGGACTGACATGAACTTTCCCCCACTCGACTTCGGTCGCATCCGCACCTACCCGCTCCGTGAGCGCGACAACAAAGTCCACCGCGACGAACTCGCCAGCCCCTGGCAACCCGGTGCCACCTTCGCCGCCTTCCTCGAATCGCTTCCACGCATCCTCATCGGCAACGATTTCCGCGCCCTCGTCACCGCCACCGCCGACGCCGTCCGTAACCACCGCCCCGTCCTCGTCATGATGGGCGCCCACCCCATCAAATGCGGCCTCAATCCCATCCTCCTCGACCTCATCCGCCGCGGCGTCATCAACTCCCTAGCCTTCAACGGTGCCGGCGCCATCCACGATTTCGAACTCGCACTCATCGGCGCCACCAGCGAAGACGTCCAGCATGGCCTCAACGACGGCAGCTTTGGAATGATTGATGAAACCGGCCGCCTCATGAACGCTGCGCTCGCCGACGGCGTCGCCCAAGGCATCGGCGCCGGACGCGCGCTCGGCGAAGCCATCGTCAAAGGCATCTTCCCCTGCAAACAACTCAGCCTCCTCCACGCCGGCGTCACCAGCAACATCCCCGTCACCGTTCACATCGCCATCGGCACCGATATCATCCACCAGCATCCGACCACCGACGGCGCCGTGCTCGGCGAAGCCAGCCACCTCGACTTCCAGACACTCGCCGCCGTCATCGCGCAACTCGAAGGCGGCGTCGTCCTCAACATCGGCAGCGCCGTCATCATGCCGGAAGTTTTCCTCAAGGCGTTGACCATCGCGCGCAACCTCGGCCACACCGTTGACCATTTCACCACCGCCACCTTCGACATGAACCGCCACTACCGCCCCTTGGAAAACATCGTCCGACGGCCCACCGCCAAGGGCGGGCAAGGCTACTACATCATCGGGCACCACGAACTGCTCGTCCCACTCTGGGCCGCCGCTGTCCTGGAAGAATTGAAATGAACGCGCAACATCTCCAAGCCATCCTCCGCCGCTTCCCCAAACAACGCATCCTCGTCGTCGGCGACGTCATGCTAGACCAGTTTCTATGGGGCAAAGTCAATCGCATCTCCCCCGAGGCGCCCGTCCCTGTCGTCGAAGTCACGCGCGAATCCTACTTTCCCGGCGGTGCCGCCAACGTCGCCCGCAACCTCCGCGCCCTCGGCGCCGTCGTCAGCATCCTCGGCATTGTCGGCGACGACCATGCCGGCGAAGTCCTCCGCGACCTGCTCAGCGAAGGCGGCATTGATACCGACGGACTTCTCACCGACGACCAACGCCCGACAACGCTGAAAACCCGCGTCGTCGCCCAACACCAGCAAATCGTCCGGTTCGACCGCGAACGAGTGGCACTGTTGACCCCGCTGTTGGAAGAGGTGTTTCTGCGCCACTACGAACAATCGCTCGACGACGCGTCCGCCGTCATCTTCGAGGACTACGCCAAGGGTGTGCTCTCCCAGAGCCTTCTCGACCAACTGCAACGCCTTGCCCACCGTCGCGGCAAAATCACCACCGCCGATCCCAACGCCCGCCACCTCCTCCGCTACTCGCGCCTCACGGCGATCACGCCGAACCGAATGGAAGCCTTCGCCGCCGCCGGTGCCGCGCCGGCCGAGCCGTCCGACGACGTCCTCCGCGACACGCCGCTGATGAGCGTTGGCGAAACGCTCCTCAAGAAATGGCAGCCCAACAACCTCCTCATCACGCTCGGAGAACACGGCATGTGCCTGTTCCGCGCCGGGAAGAAACCGCACCACATCCCGACCGTCGCGCAGGAAGTCTTCGACGTATCCGGTGCCGGCGACACGGCGATTGCATCGCTGACACTGGCGTTGGCCTCCAAAGCCAGCCCGGTCGAGGCCGCCGAGATCGCTAACCACGCCTCCGGCATCGTGGTCGGCAAAGTCGGCACCGCGACCTGTTCGCCTCAGGAGCTGATGCAGAGTTTCACCCGCAACCAGCACTGATGTTCCCGCCTGCGGCGGGTAAGCCGGTTTTGTTCCGGCCATCAAACGTCGAGGACTTCGCGGATTTTCCGACCGAGTGCGGAAGGGGTAAACGGCTTGGGCAGATAGGACGTGGTGTAGGAAAGCATGCCGCTGATCCGTTCGGCCTCGATGCTGTAGCCGGTGATGAAGAGTACTTTGAGGTCAGGCTGTGTCTTGCGCATCCGCTCGGCGAGTTCGCGCCCGCCGATCTGAGGCATGACAATGTCGGTCAGCAACACATCGATGCGTTGGTCGCTGTGGTCGTGGACGAGTTGGAGGGCGCGCACGCCGTTCTCGGCGCTGAGGACGTTGTAGCCGAGCTCGCGTAGAATCATCTGGGTCAACTCACGAACAGCTTCTTCGTCTTCGGCGAGCAGAATGGTCTCGTTGCCGCGGCTGCGGGGCGTTTCTTCCATGACGCGAGCGGCCCGGCCGTTGGACAGCGTTTTCCCCCCCATCCCCGGTAGGTAGATATCAAAGGTGCTGCCAGCGCCTATTTTGGTGGTGACAGCGATCTGGCCACCGCTCTGTTTGATGATGCCGTAGGAGGTGGCGAGGCCGAGGCCGGTGCCTTTGCCGCCTTCCTTGGTGGTGAAGAACGGCTCGAAGAGGTGGGGCTTGATTTCGTCGCTCATGCCGATGCCGGTGTCGGCGACGGACATGAGGACGTAGTCGCCGGCGACCATGCCGATGTGTTGGCGGGCGAAGGACTCGTCCACGGTGACGTTGGCGGTGAGGATGGTGAGTTTGCCGCCGAGCGGCATGGCGTCGCGGGCGTTGATGACGAGGTTGAGGAGGACTTGTTCGATCTGGCCGGGGTCGGCTTTGATGGGCCAGATGGAAGCTTGTTCGAGGAGGATGACCAGTTCGACGTCTTCACCGATGAGACGGCGAAGCATGTTCTGGATGTTGGTGATGAGTTCGTTGAGGTCGAATATACGGGTATCGAGGACTTGTTTTCGGCTGAAGGCGAGGAGTTGGCGGGTGAGCGTGGTGGCGCGGTCGGCAGCCTTGAGGATTTCATCGAGGTTGTGGCGAAGTGGGTCTCCCTTGGGGAGGCGGGTAATACTGAGTTCGCCGTAGCCGGTGATGGCGGTGAGCATATTATTGAAGTCGTGGGCGACGCCGCCGGCAAGGCGGCCGACGGCTTCCATTTTTTGGGACTGGAGGAGCTGGAGTTCGAGAGCCATTTCGTGGGTGACATCGCGCTTGACGGAAACGTAGCTAGTGATGCGACCCTGAGTGTCTTTGATGGGACTGATGGTGTCTTCTTCCTGGTAGAGTGTGCCGTCTTTTTTGCGGTTGAAAAAGAAACCACGCCAGACGTCGCCACGGCTAATGGTTTCCCAGAGGTCGCGGTAGAAGGCGGTGTCGTGTTTGCCGCTCTTGAGGATGCGGATGTTCTGGCCGATGGCTTCGTCCACAGTGTAACCGGTGATGACCTCAAAGGAGGGGTTGGCGTAGATGATCACACCTTTAGGATCGGTAATGACAATGGCCTCGACAGTTTGTTCGACAGCGGTGACGAGTCGCAGCATTGTCTCTTGGGAGCGTTTCTCGTCGGTCATGTCGCGCATTGCGATAACGCGAACAAAATGGCCTTTGAATGGAAGAGTACGACCGTGGGCTTCGATGGCGACGGTAGAGCCGTCTTTGCGGCGAGCGAGGAACTCCAACGACTTGTCGGAACCGGAGCGCATGTACTCGTTCACGAAGTCGAGTGATTCGGGTGCGATTAGGTCGGAAAGCGATTTATTGATCAACTCGGTGAGCTGGTAGCCAAGCATTTCAACAAGGCGGCTGTTGGCGTCGATGATGTGGCCGGCGTCGGTGAGGACGATGGCTTCAAAGGTGGCCTCGGAAAGATGGCGAAAACGGGTCTCGCTCTCCAAAACGGCCAGTTCGGCGCGTTTGCGGTTACTGATGTCGCGGACGTGAAGCAGGATGGCGATCTTGCCGTCGTATTCGATGTGGGCGACGCTGATCTCAACAGACATAGCGCGTTGAGATGCAGTGTAGCTCTGGCTTTCAAAGTAGGTCCATTCGCCGCTCACCACTTTTTGGAAATCGCGGGCGACCTGTTCGCGCTGTTCAGCCGGAACCAGGTCGGTGACGTGGAGACCGATGAGTTTCTCGCGCGGTATGCCGTGCAGATGGCAGGCGGCAGGGTTGACGTCGAGCACTATGCCTTCGAGGTTTTCGACAAAGATCGCGTCGGGAGAGTTTTCGAAGAGCTGACGAAATCGTTGTTCGCTCTCGCGCAATGCTTCGATGGCCTTGCGCCGTTCGGTGATGTCGGAGAACATCGCCGCCATGCTGCCGGTCAATGTGCGGAAAGCGAACACTTCATAGACACCCGAGACCTGATCGCCCACATAACGGGTTTCTTCGCTGTGCCATGGCACACCAAGCACGCACACTTCGCGGTAACGATCTATCACCTCCGTGCCCGCCAGCCACGGGAACGCTTCGAGAATCGGCTTGCCGACCAGCGAGGCGTGCTCGATATTCAGTATCTCATCCGCAACACGGTTGGCACCCGTAAACACGAGTTGCCCGTCGGGCTGCAACTGCCAGAAATGCATTCCCAACGGCGAGGTCTCGACAACTTGGCGGAATTGTTCCTCGGACTGCTGTAGTTGGGTGGACTGACGCGCCAACGCCTCCGCCATCTCATCAAACGAATGCCCCAACTGCTCCAGTTCGCGTCCGCCGCCCGTTGAGCCAACGCGCGTGTTCAGGTCGCCGCAGGCGAGGCGCTTCGTCGCGGCGATCACCAACTGGATCGGACGTACAAACAACACGTGCCCCGCCAGATGCAGCGCCAGCAACATCAACAGCACCGCGAGCACCCACAACACGATGTCGTGAATCAGGTTCTGACGCGCCCGCTCGAAGGCCAACGCCGACGGAATGGCCACCGCCACAAATATGGACGGTCGTTTTTGCCCGGCGTACAAGGGGGACACACCGTACAACCGCCCAGCACCGCGTACCGCGCCTGCCATCACGCGGTTCGCCACCGCGCGTTGCAACGTCTCCTCGACGAACGCCTCGTCCACGTCTGACGGAAGTGACATAAGCGTTTTTCCGCCGCGATCCAACACCTTCATACTCGCGCCTTCGGGTAACTCCATCATCTCTGCCAGCCGCGCCACCCACTGCAAGTCTATCACCGCAAACACCACCGCGCGCACCGCACCCTGCGCGCTCAACAACGGGTACCCTACCATTAACGTCGTAGACCTCGTTGCTGTGTTCATCTCGTAGCCGCCTGCGAAAAAATCGCGAGTCTGTAGCGTGCGACGGAACCAAGGTTCATTGGCAACGGAAACCAGCCCCGTTAGCGCACTACTGATAACGAGGCCCTGCGCGTCCGTCACACCCAGGTTCACGCAAGATGTCCCACTCATGAAAGCGCGGCATCGTTCTGCATCGAGGTCGCGCACGGCGGACGACTTCGCCATCTCCAGCAGCAACTGGTGAGTCTTCTCCAGCAATTCACGCTGCGCAAAGCTCACATGCCGCGCCAGCCGCACTGCATGCTCCTCGGCTGCCTCGCCATCCAACTGATATTGCCGCCGCCCCGTGTAAACCGTCAACGCCAGCACTGGCAGCAACGCCAGCAGAACCACGGTGCCAAGGCGCCCGCGTAAGCTAGGAAAGGAAGCATAAGCCATGACTACTCACTTTATACCGCGACAACATCCTTTTTGCAACCGCCGCGACGCCTTGACTTGACGGAACGCTTTCGCCATAGTCCGCCCCACTATGGCGGACACCAAACCAGTCAATCTCATGGACAAGATCGTCGCCCTCTGCAAACGGCGCGGTTTCGTCTTCCAATCCAGCGAAATCTACGGCGGCATCAACGGCTTTTGGGACTACGGCCCCATGGGCGCTGAACTCAAACGCAACGTCCGCGACGCCTGGTGGAACGACACCGTCCGCCGGCGCACCGACGTCGTCGGCATTGACGGCACCATCATCACCCACCCCAAGGTGTGGGAAGCCTCCGGCCACGTCACCAGCTTCAGCGACCCGATGGTGGACTGCAAGAAATGCAAAGGCCGCTGGCGCGCCGACCAGTTGCCCGAAACCAAATGCCCCGAAGGCGGCCCGCACGACTACACCGAGGCCCGCCAGTTCAATCTGATGTTCGAGTCCCACGCCGGTCCCGTCAAGGATGACTCCAACAAAGTCTACCTCCGCCCGGAGACCGCCCAGGTGATCTTCGTTCAGTTCCAGAACGTCCTCAGCGTCTCCCGCCAGAAAATCCCGTTCGGCATCGCCCAGATCGGCAAAGCGTTCCGCAACGAGATCAACCCGCGCAACTTCACCTTCCGCAGCCGCGAGTTCGAGCAGATGGAACTCGAGTTTTTCATCAAACCCGGTACCGACGCCGACTGGCACCAGAAATGGGTCGCCGAACGCCTCAAATGGTACGAGACCATCGGCCTCCCGAAAGAAAAGCTCAGCATCTACGAATACAAGAAGGAAGAACTCGCCCACTACGCCAGCGCCTGCGTGGACGTTATGTTCGCCTTCCCGTTTGGCGTCCAGGAACTCGAAGGCATTGCCGCCCGCGGCAACTTCGACCTCAGCCAGCACGAAAAATTCTCCGGTAAGTCCATGATGTACTTCGACGACGAGACGAAGGAAAAATATATCCCCCACGTCGTCGAACCCAGTGCCGGCGTGGACCGCATCTGCCTCGCGTTGATCTGCGCCGCCTACACCGAGGAAGAAATCGCCCCCGGCGATACCCGCATCGTCATGAAGTTCGCCCCGCGCATCGCGCCCGTGAAAGTGGCCGTCTTCCCACTCCTGCGCAACAAACCGCCGCTCGTCGAGAAAGCCCGTCAAGTCTTCGACCTGCTCCAGCCGCATTTCACCACCGAGTGGGACGACCGCGGCAACATCGGCAAACGCTACCGCTACCAAGACGAGCAAGGCACGCCGTGGTGCGTCACCGTTGACTTCGACACCCTCGGTGAAAAAGGCCCCGAACTGCTCGACACCGTCACGCTCCGCGACCGCGACACGATGAAACAAGACCGCGTCAAAATCGCCGACCTCGTGTCCCTGATCAGCCAGAAACTGCGATCGTAGCATCTTTGATGAGTCGTCGCATCACAGGCGTAGTCGTGGCGTTGACTCTGATCGCCTCCGTCAGCCTGGCTTTCGACCCGCTCAAACTGGTGGAGTCAGCACGCCGGCAGATTGGCGTGACGCGCAGCTACAATCCGGCTTACCAAACCTTGCCCTACCCCAACGGCGACGTTCCGCTTGAGACCGGTGTCTGCTCAGACGTTATCGTGCGCGCGCTGCGCGATCAGGGCGTTGACCTGCAAAAAGAACTGCACGAGGACATGCGCCAGAACTTTGCCCAGTACCCCAAGAAATGGGGGCTGAAGCAACCCGACCCGAACATTGACCACCGCCGTGTTCCCAACCTGACGACCTACTTCACCCGCAAAGGTTACAACCTGCCGGTCTCCGACAAGCCAGCCGATTACCAACCCGGCGACATCGTGGCTTGGGACCTCGGTCGTGGCATCACACACATCGGCATCGTTTCCAACCGTGCAAACTCCAAGAATGTCCCATTGATCATTCACAACATCGGACAAGGAGTTCAGGAAGAGGACATCCTCTTTCAGTACCGGGTCACAGGCTGTTACCGACTGCGACGTTGACTCTCCTGGCGCGGCGCGGTAAAGAGCGCGACATGAAAACGCGCAAATCCTGGCGGGAGAAACTGGAAACTAACAAGGACCTCCCGAAGACGTTGGTAATCCCCGCACCGCGCGAAGTGGACGAAGTCATGGCGCAGGTGCCGCACGGCAAGCTCACCACGATTGATGAGATTCGCCGGTGCCTCGCACGCAAGCATGGCACCGACATCGCCTGTCCATTGACGACCGGCATCTTTGCGTGGATCGCCGCGCACGCCGCGGCGGAGGCGGCGGCGGAAGGCGAGAGCGTCACGACGCCATACTGGCGTACGTTGAAGTCGGGCGGCCAGATCAACCCGAAATACCCCGGCGGCGTAAAGGCGCAATGCCGGTTGCTCAAGGCGGAAGGACAAAAGATCGTCCGCAAGGGCCAGCAGTTCTTCGTGGCCGATTACGAGAAGTCGCTTACAGGACGGTAAAGCGAATCGCGTTGGACGGGGTCACGGCCGGCTTCGCGGATGGCGGCTTCGAGTTCGGCGCAGGCCATTTGTTGCGGCGTCTGCACACCGGCCATGTGGTAAATTCTTTCTTCCATGACGGTGCCGTCTATGTCGTCCACGCCGAAGCTGAGTGCGACTTGCGCGAGTTTCATTCCCATCGAGATCCAGTACGCTTTGATGTGGTCGAAGTTGTCGAGGTAGATGCGAGCGATGGCGAGCGTCTTGAGGAGGTCGTAGCCGCTGGGGCCGGGCAAGTGCGAGAGCTTAGTGTTGGCGGGTTGGAACGGAAGCGTAACAAGCGCGGTGAATCCGCCGGTTTCGTCCTGCAACTCGCGGAGCCGGCGAAGATGGTCCACGCGGTGCTCGAACTTCTCGATGTGGCCGATGAGCATCGTGCAAGTCGAGCGTCCGCCCATCTTGTGCCAGGTACGGTGGACGTCGAGCCACTGGTCGGCGGTTTCTTTTGGCGCGCAGATTTGTTTCCGGATTTCGGGCGCGAAAATCTCCGCGCCGCCACCGGTGAGCGAGCCGAGACCGGCGTCGCGAAGCGTGGCGAGGATGTCGCCGATGCGGCGCTTGGCACGGCGGGCGAAGTGGCGAATCTCGGTGGCGGTGAACGCTTTCAGGTGCAGGCGCGGGTCGAGCGCCTGCAACGCGCGGAGCAACTCAATGTACTGCGCGAGTTTCCACGTCGGGTGAAGTCCGCCGACGAGGTGGATCTCGGTAATACCGAGTGCGAGAGCGGCTTTGGCTTTCTCGACTATCTCGGCAAGACCGAGTTCGTAGGCGCCTTCCTCACCGGGGCGGCGGTAGAAGGCGCAGAAGTCGCAGTCGAGGACGCAGAGGTTGGAGTAGTTGATGTGCCGGTTCAGAATGTAGAAGGCGGCGTTGCCGTTCTTGGCTTCGCGGACGGTGTTGGCCTGCGTGCCGATGGCATTGAGGTCGTGCGACTGGAACAGGCGCAGCGCTTCGGCGTCGGTGATGCGATTCATGCGACGGCGGGCGAGGCCTTGGCGCCGAAACCGAAAAGGTTCTTGATGGATTGCCATGCGCGTCGCAAACCGGTGGCGCGAACTTCGAGGAAGCCGTACGCCTTGACGATCTCTTCCTCGTGCGTGCGGTAGCGCGGCGGCAGGAGCAACATCATCCGTTCCTTCTCGCCTTCGACAAGCAACACTTCGGAGTAGAACATACCGCTGCCGACGGCGTAGGTGCCTTTCGGTAACTCGACGGTGCGTTTTTTGCCGAACAGCCACGGACGGTAGTCGAAGGTCAGTTTGCCGGCGTCGTCGCGCACGAGGCGCCCATAGGTGCGAACGGGCGTCTTCTCGATCTTGCGGGCGGTGAACATCCAATTGGCGTTGGGTTCGGGTTGGAACCGGTGTTTGCGAATCGTGACGAAATCCCAGACGTAAACAGAGCCGAAGATCATCAGGCGGAACGACCAGCCGGCGATCAACCATGCGATGAGAATGATGATGAGCGACAGGATCATGCCGGCCCACGGGTTGACGAAGTGGGTGACGGTCACGAGGCCGAGCAGGAACGTGCGGAAGGATTTCAGCGCGGCGTCCACGACGCCCCACGGACTGAGGAGGATGAGGACGTTGATGGCGTGCGCGGCAAGCCAGACCAGCCCGAACGCGACGATGGCCAGCGGCACGGTGAGGATGTCGAGTAGCCCCGCTGGGTTGAAGCCGGCCATTTGAATGTGCGCGGCGGCGGCGTGTGCGGTACCGGTGTCGAATGAAAAGACGGCGGCGATGCTCGGCACAACGGCGCCGGCGGCGACAAGGCCGCTGACTTTGTTCTCGACGGTCTCGGCGACGTCGAGCGGTTTCTTCAAGCCGGGCGGCACAGCTGTGCCAACAGAATCTTTGAAGGCGACAGCGGCTACCAGCAGCATCGCTGGCACCCAGAATGAAGGGTGGGCGTACCAGTTGAGTGAATCGCGCTTGTCGGCGGGCGTGTGGAAGTACTCCCACGCGCCGACGCCGGTGACGGTGCTGACTGCCTTTGCAGCTTCGAGGCCAGGTGGCGGCGAGGCAGTGCTTTGTTTCTTCTTCGTCGCAGCCTGGGCCGTCGCCGTCGCCAGGACAAGAGCCAATGCAAGCCAAAGAATCCGTTTCATGGCGCCACCATATCACGCCGACAGCTTCGCTGCCAACTCCCGACTCGCCAGTCCGCTCACCCGCACCACCTTGTCGCGGCTGGTCGCGCCGGTAATGATTTCCACCTGACGCCGTTTCACGCCAAGCGTCTCGGCGAGCAACTCAATGACCGCCTCGTTCGCCCGCCCGTCCTCCGGCGGCGCGGTCACGTACACTTTCAATGCGTCCCCCTTCAGGACGGCAACCGCATTGCGCCGTGCGCGCGGCTGGACTCGCACGGGAAACATCACGCCTTCTGGCGACTCGGTGAAACGTATCGTATTCACGGCTGTTGATAGACGCGGACGTAATCCACTTCCATTTTTGTCTTGCTGGCGTCGCGAGAGCCGTACCCACCTTCAGGAATCTTACCTGCCCACGCAATATTCTCAATCTCGTGGGTAACAATCTCGCAGCACAACAGAATGTACTCGCTGCGCTGCGAGACGGCCTTGGTGGTCGTCCACTGCTCCACGCCGTCGAGATAGAATCGATAGCGATCCGGCGTCCACAACAGCCCGTACGTATGCCATTCGCCTTGCAACGGCGCCGTGTGACTCATACTGCTGATTTGCTTGTGTACGCCCTTTGCATAGCCGTCCCAATGCACTGTCATCGGGTAGCTATTCGCGATGTCGACTCCCTTGCCGTCGCGGACGCGATGCTCGACGATGTCAATCTCCACGCCCGCCTTTGCTGGATCGCCGATCATCTTACCCATCGTCGGTGAGTTCAACCAAAATGCGCCCCACTCTCCCGACGTGCTATTAAACCGGATTCGTGCCTCGTAGTAACCGTAGCACGCCTCGTACTTGCTTTTTGTCCACAGATATCCAGTATTATGCTTCCCGTTCTCTGTGAACGTTGTAATCGTCAACACACCTTCCTTGACGCTTACGGCCTCGGCGACGATGTGGTTCTCTCGTCGAGGCCCGACCCGCACCGACCACTTGTTCGTATCGAGTTTGTCGCAGTCGAATTCATCCTGCCAAACCAGCTTGTAGCCCGTCGGCAGGATCTGACTTTGTTCCAACTTTATTCCGACTGCAATAGCTACGGGATACTGATACTGATTCGACAGTGCCGCGAACCGGTCATTGTTCGGCTCCGCCGCGGAGAGTGAGCGAGCGATTCCGAGAAACACGATCAGCGTTGCGAGTGGTTTCATTTCTTAACTTTCTTGATACTCATTGAGGGTTTAGTTTCCACAGTAAATAGGGCTAGTCATGGCAGAAAGTATAGAGAAGAGGCTCTCCGCTCTCAACGTTAATCAGCATCTCCGCACTATGAGGGAAGGAACTGCGATGAAGCATTACACACACCCTTCACTTGAACATCATCCAACGTAGCAGACCGTGTCAATGGTGAAGCGAGTTTACATACGAGTCAATTCATCTCAACCTGTTCAAATCTCGGCGCGCAGAAATGGTGCAGCACAAAGGCCAGGATGTAAACGAATGCCAAGACGTGCAAGAGGTGGGTGTAGGCACCAATCTCGTTGTCAGCGGCCTTAAATTTATCGAGGATCTTACCGCAGTAGATGGGGAATAGGAATCCGCCTGCGGAGCCGGCCATACCGCCGATGCCGATGACGGAGGCGACGGCCCGTTTCGGAAACATGTCGGAGACGGTGGTGTAGAGATTCGCCGACCAAGCTTGGTGCGCCGAACCGGCCAGCGCGATCAACAGAACGGCAGGCCAGACGCTGAAACTCGTCGCGAAGAACACCGGGACCACGCAGAGCGCGAAGGCAATCATGCCGGTCTTGCGGGCGCGGGTGACGCTCCAGCCGCGTTGGGCGAGGTAGCCGGTGATCCAGCCGCCGAAAATACTGAGCACCGTAACAATGGCGTAAATGGTGACGAGATGGACCCAACTCTTCTTGATGTCGAGGTGGTAGGTTTTCTTGAATAAATCCGGCAGCCAGATCAGGAAGAACCACCAGACCGGGTCCGTCAGGAACTTACCGATGATGAACGACCATGTTTGACGGTGGCGCAACAGGCTGAGCCAGGAAACCTTGCCGTTGGCGTTTTTATCCTCGCCGTCGCTGTGGATGACCTCGTATTCCTCGCGCGAGACGCGTTTGCACTTATCCGGCACGTCGTAGAACGGAATCCAGAGGAACAGCCACAGGAAGCCGAAAATGCCAGCGGCGATGAACGTGGATTGCCAGCCCCACTTGAACGCCATCCACGGGATGATCGCCGGGGCAATCAGCGCGCCGGCATTGGTGCCGGCGTTGAAGATGCTCGTGGCGAACGCGCGTTCGCGTTTCGGGAACCAGAGCGCGGTGGCTTTGACGGCGGAGGGAAAGTTGCCCGATTCGCCGAGGCCGAGTGCGACGCGGGCGCTGATGAAGCCGCTCACGTTGCCAACGAGCGCGTGCGCCATCGCTGAGACGCTCCACGCGGCGATGGAAACAGCGTATCCGACCTTCGTGCCAAAGCGGTCCACAAACCAGCCAAAGCCGAGCAGGCCGATACCATAAGAAAACTGGAAGGCGGAGTTGACCCAGCCGAACTGTTCGTTGGTCCAGCCAATTTTCTGATCGAGAATTTCCTTCAACAAGGAAAGAATCTGGCGGTCAATATAGTTGACGGTCGTTGCAAAAAACAACAACGCGCAGACGACCCAACGATAATTTCCGACAGACGGTTTCCGCTCAGGCATGGTGGCGCTCTCCCCGTAATTTGGCTTTTCGTATACACGAGACACGCGGCGACGGCAACCCTATTACTCACCTAACCGCGCAAGCGCCTCTTCCACCGCAAATCGCACCTCCCACCACTCGTCCCGCCGCGCCTTCTCCAACGACGGAATCGCCCGCCGGTCGCCAATCCGTCCTAGCGCCTGCGCCGCGCGCAGCCGCACCAATTCGTTCTTGTCACCGAAGGCAGCCAGAGCCCCATCAAACGCTTCGCGTGCGCGCAAATGACCGAGCGTGTACAACGCCGTTGTTCGCGTCTTCTCACGCCCAAGCAATGGCAGCACCAACGGAATCGTATTCGTTGCCGTCTCGAATCGCGCCAGAAAATAGCAGCAGACGCGCACCGCCTCATCGTTTTTCGCCGAGCAGATCGCCTCCACCAGCATTGGTACCGCGTTCGTGCCGACGAGATCCACCAACTCTTCCGCCTTCACCCGCAACATTACGTTCGGACTGTCCACACGCGTCAACAAGTACGGCAACACTTCCACCGCCCTCGTTTTCAGCTCCTTGTTCGCCGCTTCCGCGCCCTCGTCGCTGATCGCCCGACGCACCAGCCGCTCCACCGGATGATGCACATCCACCGGCACGCATCGCACCCGAACCGGTTTTACTTGCTCTGTCTGATAAACCTCCGCCACCGGCTTCGCCCAGTAAAACGGCCGCGCCTCGCAATCCATTCCTACGCCGTAAAACGGTTTCGTCCACGTCGAGTTGTTCTTCCAACCTTGCGAGTAGAAATCGTTGCCACCGAGGTCGAGCAACAGCGCAATCGAGCCGTACTCGCGTTTGCCGCCGTCGTGGCCCGACGCCTGCGATTGTTTCGGGTCGGTGCCGACGTACACGTCGTCACCGCAACGGTCGAGCAGCATCGCGAACGAGTTATTGATGGCCGCTCCCTGCGCCGTGCTGTCACCGGTGTAAATGTCATTACCGGCACGGTCAATCAACATCCCGACGCTGTAATCGTGCGCTGCGCCCTGACAGATGGCGTGCGCGGTGTACGTGTCGTTGCCGCTCCAGTCAATCAGCGCCCCGCAGCTCAGGTGAATGCCCGCGCCCTGGCAATACTGGAATGCCTTGTAGGTGTCGTTGCCTTCGCGGTCGAGCAACAGCCCGACCGAGTACCAATAGCTCGCGCCCTGACCGTACACACCCGCTTCGTAGCGGTCGTTGCCCGCGAGGTCACAGAGAACGCCGATGCCACCTCCAGCAAACGGACGCATCCCGAATCCGAATCCTTGCGCCAGCGAGAAATACTGTCCCGGCGTCCACGCGCACGGATATTTGCCACCAGCGAAATATGAGTCGTCGCCACCCTCATCACTAAGCAGCCCGAAGCCGGCGACGCCACCGAAGCCTTGAGCCTTTTCCGCGGCACGATAAACCGTGTCGCCGCCGCGTTGCCACAAAATTCCCGCGCCGAAAAATCCCGCGCCCTGACAAAACGAGTCGGCCTCGAAATTTTGTCGGCCTACACCGGTGACGAGCGCGCCGCAGCCGAACAAGCCCGCGCCTTGCGCGATGTGTCGCGCCGTAAACGTCGAGTTTGAGCCTAAATCCGCGAGAATTCCGATACCGAAAAGCCCCGCGCCTTGCGCGACAATATTCGTGCTGGCGTACCGGTTGCCGTGTCCCGTCGCGATGACGACGCAAACCGGCCGACCGTCGAGACCGTTCGCGCCACCGGCAGAATTCAAAAATAAATTGTCGTTGCCGGTGGCGATAATCAGAAACGCTTCGTCGGTAAAAGTCCGACGCGACGCTCCGGTGCAGATAATTTTTCCGAGCGGTGTGTCCGCGGAAAATTCCGCGACGCTGTTCGTGCCGAGCGCGGCGAGTGTTTCGTCCACCGCGCGCGACAACGCCGCGAACACCGACATCATCGCCGCGCAATCGAAGCGTTCGCCCGCGTCGAGAATGGCGTTAGCGACTTCGTCGTCCTGCAATTCCAGCGCGTCGTCCCGCCGGAACAAATCCGGAGCATAACGCTGCTTGTCTTTTTTATCGCTGATGAATTCGAGCGCCCACGCTTCAAATGCCTCGCGGTCCGGTTTTGGCAATGACGGCTGCGCCGCGAGCGCCGCGTCGTAAATTTTTTGCGCGAGCGCGGGAAGATTTTGGTGCGGTGCCGGTATGTGCGACGGTTGCGACGCGTGTAATTTCGCGGCACAAAAATTGGCGAGCGATTCGAGCGAGGCGGCGGATTGGAGATTGGTCATCGTGTCGCGACCGAAGACCGGCAACGCGAGCGGGTCGCGGAGAAACCGTCGCGCTTCCGGTAATACGAACACGGAATCGGCGACATCTTTTTTGAAACCGAGATCGTGCGGCGTCATCCGGATTTTGGCGAGCGCTTCGCGGATGTAGGCGAGGTCGGTGGCGTCGAGCGCTTCCTCGGCAGATGCGGCGGCGGCGAATACGAAAAATAAAATGACGGAACAAAACCGAAACATAAAGTCGGAGGATTTAACCACGAAAGACACGAAAGACACGAAAGAAAATTATTTTGTTGCGCGGAAACCGGTGTAGGGGCGACGCATGCGTCGCCCCTACGGTTGCTTGTCGGATTTTTTCTTGCCGGAACAAAACCGGAACATGGCCGGAACATGAACTTTTTGTTTCGGCCATGTTCCGGAAATGTTCCGGCAACGAAAATTTCGGTGAAATTACGCGGGGAAAGTCCGATCTTTTTTCGCTACAGCCGCTTTTTTATTTGTTTGGGCGGTCGGCGCGTTTGCGGTCTTGCGCGTATCGCGCGGAGGCGCGTCCGGTGTTGCGGACGAGGGACTCGGCGTGTTGGCGGGCGGCGTCGAGTTTCGGGTAGCGAACTTCGCGGTAGCCGCGAACCGTTTCGACGCAGCGTAGCGCTTCGACCCAGCGGTCGTAGGCGGCGCGGTCGGCGCCGAGCGTCGGGAGGACGTGACAGAAATCTTCGGCGAGCCGGATGTACCAGTCGCGGAATTCGCGTTCGCGCCGGTGCCAGCCGGGGAGCGCGGCGCGGAGCCAGCGCATGTGTTTCAGCGTGTTCAATTGCCAGCGCTTCGGGCTGATTTTGAAACGGATGGTTTTGCCGAGAAATATAAATTCGGGTCGGTTGAGGTGATGGTAGAGGATTTTATCGCCGCGAGCGGCGTCAATGTGGTAGCGGTGATTGTCGCGGCGGAATTTTTCTTCGCTGGTCATCAGGTGCGCGACGTAAATCTCGTCTTTGATGGCCATCGCTTTGTAGAGATTCCAGATGATGGCTTTGTTCGCGGCGTGTTCGCGGTCAATGTTGTCGAGACGATAGACGCGCTCGACGAGGTCGAGGTATTGGCGGGCGTAGGCGTTGGTGCCGCCGTATTCGAGGAGGTTGTACAAACGCCAGACGAGGTCGCGCTCGGTTTGTTCGCCGAGGTGGATGCTTTGTTCGCTGCGGTGGATGAGTTCTTCGAACTCGGTGACCCAGCGGTCGCGGGCGCGGTGGTTGCGTTTCATCACTTCGATGCGCTCGACGATGAATTGTTCGTAGGTCTCGTGGAATTCGTGGCGGTGCGCGAGCGGCGGGTCGAGGACGAGTTTGCGGCCGAGGTGAAAGGCTTTGATGTTATCGTCGGCGGAGCGGCCCATGGTTTCGCGGAGCGCCCACTCGATGTTTTCGAGCGAGACGGGCAGGAGGCCGCGCTGGTAGGCGATGCCGAGCATGACGACGTTGGCGTAAAGTTTCGTGCCGAAGAAATGTTCGCTAATGCCGCTGACGTTGAGGCCGAAATAATCGTCGGCGCGCGTGGCGCGTCGGATGAAATCTTCGCACTCGGCGACGTTGAAGTCTTGTTTGCCGAGCAGCGTGAGAATCGTCGGCGTTTTGAAGGCGTTGACGACGGCGACGGTGCGCTCGGTGCTGCCGCAACGCTGGTTGCCGGTCGGGTCGAGGCTTCGCGCAGCTTCGAGCGGATCAACGCCGATGAGCAGGTCGGCCTGACCGTACGGGATGACGTTGCAAATGTCGTCGTCGCCTTTAGTGAAACTGACGTGCGAGTAAACGCCGCCGTTGCGGACGGCGAGACCTTTTTTGTCGCAGAACTGGACGTGGTAGCCTTGCTTGAAACCGGCGCGGACGAGCGTGGCGGTGCAGACGCCGATGCCCATGCCGCCGACACCGGCAAGATAACAATGCCACGCGCCGTCGAACGCGCGCATCGCGGGCTGCGGGATTCCGCCGAGATCAATCTGGTCAATCGGCGCGGGAAGTTTTTGTTTGCGGACGATGGTGATTTCCTCGAACGATGGGCAGGCGTAAATTTTCGTGCAGGCGGTGTCGGCGACGCACCAACTCAGGTCGGTCTGCAATTTCGGACCGAACGGCGTGTCGGCGATGGTAAGACCGGGACAGCCGGTGGCTTTGGTGCATTCGAGGCAAAACTCGCAGACGTCGTGGTTGATGTTGACGAAATGTTTCTCGCGCTGGAAACCGTGCTCCTTGATTTCAGCGCGCTCGTCGCGAGTCTCGCGACGGTGACGCGTGATGCCGCATTCTTTGTCGGCGACGACTACCTTCACGCCGTCGCGCAAAATTGTGTCTTCGAGCACGGCGCGCCAACTGTCGCGGTCGCCGGGATCGGCGCGGGTGACGGTAATATTTTGGCCAAGCAATGCGTTGACGATGCGGTCAATATTTTGCCGGTACGCGGGCGCACCGGTGATGTCGGTGCCGGTTTGCGGCGTCGGCTGGTGGCCGGTCATCGCGGTCGTCTGGTTGTCGAGGATGACGAAGGTAATATCCTGGCTTTGTTCGAGCGCGTTAGAAATGCCGAGCATTCCGCTGTGGAAAAATGTCGAGTCGCCGATGAACGTGACTTGTTTGTTTGTGATGAAACTGTCAATACCGGCACCTGTTCCGCCGCCGAGACCCATGCCGGAATAATTGTGCATCAAATCTTTTGTCGGCTCGAACATCAGCATCGTGTAACAGCCGGTGTCGCCGTGGAAGATGACATCAATCGGATCGCAGTTGTGTTCGTGCCGCATGTAGTCGGCGTTGAAGAAATCTTTCTTTAGCTCGACAAGCACGCTGGCGCTGTCGCGATGCGGACAGCCGGGACAGAACGTCGGCGTGCGTGGGATGAGCTTGGTCTCTGTTCCGGATTTGTTCCGGGCGAACGACGCGGCGCGTTCAACTTGTTGGCGATCAATTTTCAGGTCGGGATCGTTGAAAATGTCGGCGAGCGGCGCGAGATGTTCGATGATGATGCTGGGATTAAGACCGCGCGCAGTCGGAATGCCGGGCAGGTCGGCGGGAAAACGTTTGCCCCAAACGTTGGTGCGCGTCGCCGCGCCGGTATCGGCTTGATTCAGTTTGTGAACCATCGCGGTGATTTGCTCTTCCATGAATCCGCGACGTTCTTCGACAACGAAAATATTTCTCACCTGCCGCGTGAATTCCTCGACGAGCTGCGGATCAATCGGATAGCTGACGCCGAGTTTGAGAATCGGAACTTGATCCGCGACTCCAAGTTCGCGAAGCGCGTGGAGGAGGTAGCTGTAGCCCATGCCGGTGGCGACAAAACCGATCTCGGCGCGCCAGCGCGCGTTCGCGCGCGGGTTGACGATGCGGTTGACGCCGAGGCGACGGGCGGCGTTGTAAAGCAAATCGAAGCGGCGCGGGAAATCTTTTTCGCGCGTCCACGTTCGCGGCGGAAGAAGTACGGTGCGGTCGAGATCAATCGCGGCGGTATCGAGCTTGTAACGATTCGTGGTGTTGATGTCGGGAAATTGATTTGGCCGGACAGTAACGCTACCGCCGCCGTCAACTTGATTTGTCGTGACGAGGTAGCCGACGAAGAGACTGGCTTCGCGGGAGAGTTTATAGCCGACATCAATCCAGTCTTTGAGTTCCTGATTTGTCGCCGGTTCGAGGACCGGCATGAAAAGATGTTTGCAAAGGTAACGCGAGTCGGCGGGGACTTGCGTCGAGTCGCTCCACGGATCGTCGCCGATGATGACGAGCGCGCCGCCTTGCGGGTGCGCGCCCGCGAGATTGCCGAGCGCGAGCGCGTCGGCGGCGACGTGGAGGCCGACGGATTTCATCACGCAGATGCCGCGCAACGGTCCCATTTGCGAGCCGTTGAGCATCGCGGAGGCGAGCGCTTCGTTGTTGGCGATGGAGCCGCGGATTCCTTTTTCGCGGAGAAACGGGCCGATGAGTTCGATGGCGTCGAAGATGCCGGACACGGGCGAGCCGGGGTAGCCGGTGAGCAGGTGTGTGCCGCCTTCGGCCTCCAACGCGCCTTTGAGGATCAGCTCGTTGCCGGTGAAAACTTCCACGCCACTGCCTTGGGAAAATCGTGGGTCCAGACTCATGATTTGATTGTAATGAATTTTAATGTAGCATAGAATCCGCGCAAGATGCAAACGTATAAAACTTTACTCGTCTGCTGTCTGTTGGCGTCGGGCTGCTCGATGTTCGGGGAGAAGGAGCAAACGACGCTGCGGTTCTACGAACAGGTTAGTTCGTCACTGCCCAACAAGCTCTACCGCGAGGTCGCCGTTCCGAAGACCGGGCTGACGGTGCAGGTGGACCGGTTCCCGGTGTTGACGGAGCGCGACGTCGCTTCCGCCGAGATTTACCAGACGGCAGGTGGCCCGTCGATCCTGTTGCGGCTGGAAATCCACGGCAACATCATGCTGGATGAAGTGACCACGCGCAACCGGGGCCGTTATCTGGTGGTCTTCCTCGATGGGCGCCCCGTGGCCGCGTGGTTTATAGAGAAACGGCTCAACACCGGCTCGTTCATCCTCGAAGGCGATTTCACCGGAGAAGAGGCCAAGAAGGCCGTCGAGTCGCTCAACCGCCAGAGCAAGAAACGCAACGCAGAATGGTGATGATGCGCCTGTTGTTGGTTTGCCTGCTGCCGTTCACCGCCTGCGCGCTCGACCTCGGCCTGCCGACCGACAACGATGCATTGCGCCGCGGCGACAACGAGGCGTTCTACCAGCCCACCGTCGAAGGTTCCATCGAGAGCGGCATGTTCGGCTGCGCCCGACGCGGCGGACACCGGTTCCACGAGGGGATTGACGTCCGTTGCCTGCATCGGGACAAACGCGGCGAACCGCTCGACGAAGTCCGTGCCGTCGCCGACGGCGCCGTCGCGTTCGTCAACGCCAAGCCCGGCCTCTCCAACTACGGCCGTTATATTCTGCTCGCGCATCGTTGGGACGGCGTCGAGGTGTACACCCTTTACGCGCACCTTGCCGAAGTCGCCGCCGAATTGAAACTAGGACAGGCTGTCGCTAAAGGCCAGCGGATCGGCACGCTCGGTCACTCGACCAACACGAAAGAAGGCATCCCACGCGAGCGGGCGCATTTGCATTTCGAGGTGGACTTCCTTTTCAACACGAACTTCCACATCTGGTATCCGAAACGCGACCCGAAGGCACCGCCGTTTGGAAACTTCAACGGCCTGAACCTCTACGGCATCGATCCCGCTGCGTTACTGTTGGCAACCGGCCCGAATCCAAAACTAAACTTCGCCGAGTACGTCGCGCGCCAGACCGTCGCTTTCACCGTGCTGCTTCCGCCGAAACCGTTTCCATGGCTGAAGCTTCATCCCGAACAAATCCAGCCGGTCCACAACGACGCCGCCATCGTAGCGTACGAAATCGGCGTGACGGCGTGGGGCGTGCCCATCGCCGTCTGGCCGCGTAGCGAAGCCGGGAAACGATTGCCGTCGGTCGCCCGCGTGGACGAAGCGGAACTGGCGCGCAACGGTTGCCGCACCTTGGTGCAACGCGACAAGCATGGTTGGACGCTGAGCCAGCACGGCCACGAGTGGCTAGAGATCCTGACCTACACGCCGTGAAGTAGATGACCGAGAAGTGATTTCAGTTCGGTTCCAGCGCCGCGATCCGCTGCATGATCTGCCGGCCGATGTCGAGGTACACGGCCTTCAGGGGCTCGCCCCTTAACTCATCCATGTTCGCGGGGAACGGATACTGGAACGGTTCACCGAACGCGATGGCCATTTTTACCGGGCGCGGGATCGAGGTGCCGCGCGGCATGGCTTTGTCTGCGCCGAAAATTCGTATTGGCACGATGGTGGCGCGCGAACGTGCGACAATCATCCCGATGCCCGCACGCGCTTCCTGCAGCTTGCCATCTTTGCTGCGCGTGCCTTCGGGGAACATCAACACGGCCTTGCCTTCGCTGAGCAACCGCAACGCTGTTCGCATCGCCGCGATGTCGCCACCTTCGCGTTTGATCGGGACACAATTCCAGCTTCGCAGTACCCAGTTGGCGACCGGGTTGCGGAACAGCGTGTCGCGCGCCATGTAAAACGCCTCGCGCCGGCAGGATCCGCCAAACAGCGGCGGGTCAAGGAAACTGACGTGGTTGCCCGCGAGGATCACGCCACCTTCCATCGGGAGTCGTTCACCGTGGAGGATTCTGCCGCGGTGATAGAGGCGGAAGTACAGGCGATAGATCCCGCGGCAGAACTGGTACCAGAGGGTGCCTTGGTTCATCACAGGCCTTGTTGGCGGGCGATTTGTTCAAGGATGATCTCAACCGTCCGCTCCGGCGGATTGATGGAATTGTCCACCACCGTGGCGCCGAGCGCGATCTGCAACGGCGCCACGGCGCGCGACGAGTCGAGTTTATCGCGCTGCGCCAGTGCCTGCGCCACGCCCTCAGTGCTCGCCTCGATCTGCATCGCCGCGAAATCCTTTTGCCGGCGTTTGGCGCGCTCGGCAGCGTTGGCTTCGATGTAAAACTTGTGGGGTGTATTAGGAAAAACCACCGACCCGATGTCGCGCCCTTCCCTCACGAGATCGCCGAATCGCGTCAATGACCGCTGGTGCGCCACCAGTACCTGACGGACTTCCGGAATCGCCGCGACGATACTGACCTTTTCCGCCACGCGCGGTGCGCGGATTGCGTCGCCGGGCCAGAAGCCGTCAATCAGCATCTGCGCTTCGTGGTTGCGCACGTCGAAATGAATCTTGATCCGGTGCAACATGGCGATCACCTGGACGGTGTCGTTCACGTCGAGGTCCGACTCCAGTGCCTTCCACGTTACCGCCCGGTACATTGAGCCCGAGTCCACGTAGACGAACCCGAGCCGTAGCGCCACCATCCGCGAGATCGTGCTCTTGCCGCTCGCCGACGGGCCGTCCACCGCCACCACCGTCGCGCGCCCGGTCATACGCGGAACCTCAGTTCATCCCGGAAATGCTTCGCCCGTTTCAACATCGTCTTCAACTCGACACCGTCGTTGTTCTCCAACGCCGCCCGCACTTGGCTGAGTTCCTCGATCAACGCCTCCAGCGCGCGCCCGATCTCCTGCCGGTTCTGCTGGCAAATCTCCGTCCACATTTCCGGCGGACCGCTCGCGACCCGCGTGAAATCCTTGAAGCCGGGCCCGACGAAGTTCAACGGGTTCATCCCGTCACTGCACACCACGTTGACCACCGCCGCTGCCACGACGTGCGGCAGATGGCTGACCCGCGCCACGATCTCGTCGTGCTCCGACGGCGAGAGTGTCCGCACGTTGCACCCGATCGCCTTCCAGAAATCGTGTACCAGTTGCAACGCTGGCTTGTCCGTCGTCTCTACTGGTGTCACGATGCAGACCGCCTTCTCGAATAGGTCCCGCCGCGCCGCCTCGATCCCCGACTGCTCCGACCCGGCCATCGGATGCGAGCCGACAAACCGCGGCAGCAACTCGCCGAGCGCCGTCACGACCTGGTACTTCACGCTGCCGACATCCGTCACGACGCAATCCTTCGCCAGCACCGGCTTGAACTGCTGCGCGAGCGTATTCATCACGCCAATGGGCGTTGCCAACACCACCAGTTCCGCGCCGTTCACCGCCTCCAACAAATCCGTGTCCGCCTCGTCCGCCGCGCCGAGTTTCCAAGCCTCGTCCGCCGCTTCCGTCCGACGCGCCCAAAGAGCGACCCGACGCGCGACCTTGCGGTGGCGCGCCGCGAGACCGATCGATCCGCCGAGCAATCCGGGGCCGAGGATGGTGAGCTTGCGAAGCATGGCGGCGGGTTTTGTAGCAGCAAACAATTCGTTTGGCAATCCTCACCGCTGCCGCTAGAGTTCCCTACAATATGAGGATCGTCCGCCGAACCAATATTTTCGTTGCCCTGCTACTCCTCGCCGGCTGCGCCACGCAACAACCTCCACATCCGACACGGACCGTGAAGACGGTGCCGCCCCGTCCTGCGCCTCCGCCACCACCACCGACGCAAGCGAGCGCGACTGAAGTGCGCGCCGTCTGGATCAGCGAGACTACCAAGCTAGATTGGGATACCGCCACCGCCGCGCTTCAGCATGCCGGGTTCAACACGATGTACGTCAACTTCGCCTCCGGCGGCGCGGCGCTTTATCCGCGCAGCGCCGTGTTGCCGAGCGTCGTGAGCCGCGACGACATCGCGCGCGGCATTCAACTCGCCCACCAGCGCGGCATCGCCGTCCACGCGAAGATCATCGCCGCCTTCATGTTCAAGGTACCGCCGAGTTTTCAGCAACAACTCACCGCCGTCAACCGCGTCGAGCGCGGCCCCGACGGTAAACCCGTCCTCCAGTCCGGCCAGGCATGGCTTTGTCCATCGCAGAAAGCCAACCGCGACTTCATCACCGGCGCCATCCGCGAAATCCTCGCCCGCTATTCGGTGGACGGCATTCAACTCGACTACATCCGGTTCTGCGAGCAGCCATCCTGCTTCTGTCCGCATTGCCGCCGCGAGTTCGAGCAGGTGCTCGGTAAACCCGTCCGCCACTGGCCCGCCGACGTCATGAACGGTGCGTTCACGAGCCGGTTCATCGAGTGGAAGCAGCAGGTCATCAACGACTGGATGCGCCAGTGCAGCGAGGAAGTCCGCAAGGCGCGTCCCGGCCTGCCCGTCTCCGCGGCCGTGTTCCCCGAACTGGCGCGCGCCCGCGAAGAGAAAGCGCAGGATTGGAAACTCTGGCTCGACCGCGGTTGGATCGATTACGTCTGCACGATGACCTACACGACCGGCCTGCCGGAATTCGAGGCGCGTGTCCGCACTCAACAGGCAACCATCCCGCGCCAGAAACTCGTCGTCGGCATCGGCAGTTGGAAACTGAAACAGTCTGGCGACATCGCCTCGCAGGTTGCCATTGTTCGACGCCACGGTGCCGCCGGATTCGCAATGTTCAGCTACGACGATTTCGTCGCGCGGCGTTTTCTGCCAAATCTGGCGGCTGGCCGGTAAGCGCTGCGCGACCGGAGTCAACAGGAAGGGTCAGTAATTGCCCCAGTCAATACCGACGCCGGCCAAGGCGGTCTTGGTAGCCGTGGCGATGCTGATCTGGTTGGTACCGACCGTGCCAAGCACGTAGGAATTGCCGAGCAGATCGGTGTTGTCCCAACTGTTCGGCTTCAGGTACGTGGCGATGGTGGGGGTGTCGAGGGAGTCGCCGTCTTTCTTGCCGCAATCAAGTGCCCACTTGTCAATGGAAGCATCCATCTGGCGGATATCGTTCATGATGCGACGCCCTTGTGACTGTTTGCGTGCCTTGATGAAGGACGGAATCGCCAGAACTGACAGCAACCCGATGATCGCCACCACGATCATGATTTCCACAAGTGTAAAAGCTGCTTGACGATTACGAAAACGGCCTGACATTTCCCAGTCCTTTCTTAAGCTTGATCGCCATTATATGGCCTCAATGTTATAGAAGCAAGGCTGGTGCCAATCGCTGACAGTTAACACCAGAGACGGTTTTTTCCCCAAGGCGATGCGATTCGGAATGGCTGGTGATGCGCTATTGTCAGTTGTGAGACAACTTGCTCACTTTTGTGCTAGGAGCTGGTCGCGCCGCCAACGACGGCGTTGTGTTCCGGTTACGCTTCCGAGGACAAAGCGCCCGTGTCCCTTGACGCCGACTTCAGCACGTTGTACATGGTGTTGGGTGGCGGCTGGCAAACTGACCCCGCCACATACAGCAAATGAAAGTAGAGGAAACCTAACATGAAAAACTATCATTACCTACTCCTTGTAGCCGGCTTGGCGCTTGCAGGTTGCGAAGAGCCTCCCCACCGCCATGTGCGGCGCATTCCTCCTCCACCGCCGATGCGAACTGTTCCCGCGCCCGCCCCGCTTGGCATCGCCGACATCAAGGCGATGGCCAAATCCGGCGTCAGTGACGAAGTCATCATCAGCCAGATCCGCAGCGTCCACGCCGTATACCACCTGACCACGGCGGAAATCCTTGACCTGAAAGACACCGGCGTCAGCCAGAAAGTCATCGACTTCATGATCAACACGCCGAATACCACCAGCGCGCCGGAAGTCATGGCGGGAACGCCGCCACCTCCGCCACCGCCACCGACGGAAGAAGTCATTGTCTGCCCCGGTCCGGAGTACATCTGGGTGACCGGGTCGTACACGTGGGTCGGCGGTCGGTGGGTATGGGTCGGCGGACGCTGGGTTCTGCCGCCACACCCGCATGCCGTCTGGGTGTCCGGTGGCTGGGTCCGCTATCGTGGCGGCTACGGCTGGCACGGCGGCCACTGGCGGTAAACAATCCGCGGGAAAATGTTCCGGCTACGCCGCTTTACACGTCCCCAGCTACCGGTAGCAACGGTTCCGAGACCATGTTCTCCGGATGCGGCGTCAGGAACTGCACCAGATACACACCGACGAACGCCATCGCCACCGCCATCGCACCGGCCAGCCAGTACCGCGTCATCGCGCCTGCCGCCGTTTCGCCAATGATCAAGCCGCTGAGAAATGCCGCGAGGCCCGACGCGAATTGTTGCACTGCCGAGTTGATGCTCATAAAACCGCCTCGATACCGCGCCTCCACCGTCGCCGTGATCAACGCCATCCCCGGCACGAACCGGCCCGACATACAGACCATGAACACCGTCGAGACCGTCACCGCCAACGCCACCGGCACGCGCGGCAGATTCGTCAGCGCGACGATCGGCACCGCGCACAACGCCGACATCACCACGAACGCGCGCCGTTTCCCGACGCGGTCCGCCCACCGTCCAATCAGGTTCATGCTGAACAGCGTCGTCAGCCCGCCGCACAGATAAATGTACGGCAACTGTTTCTCTGTCAGCCCCGCGTTCGCCACCATGTAATTGCTGATGTACGGCACCACCAGAAAACTCGTGAACGTCAACACCGCCGTAAACAAAAACGCCCGCTGATGTCCGCCCTCCGACAAAATCACCCGCATCCGCGCCATCGTTTCCTCGCGCGCGCCGCCGCGCAGATGATCGCGCAACGGCGGCAACACCCACACGCCCGCCAGCAGAATCACCACGCTGATCGCCGCCAACGCCAGGAACGGCGCGTGCCAGCTCAAATGCGACGCCAGCGCCAGCCCGACCGGCACACCGCAAATTGACGCGACCGAAAACGCCGACATCACCATGCCCATCGCCGCGCCGCGTCGCGCCAGCGGAATCACGTCGCCGACGATGGCCATGACCAGCGCGCCCACCACGCCGCCGAACGCGCCCGCGACGAACCGCGCCGCGATCAACAATTCATACGTCGGCGCCAGCGCACAGAAAAAAGTTCCGACTGCAAATCCGGCGAACAACCAGAGCAACGCCGTTTTCCGGTCGAACCGGTCGAGAAAAAATCCCGCCACGACGCCGAAAATCCCCGCGCTGAACGCGTACGCCGACACGATCAGTCCGAACTGACCCGGCGTGATGTGGAACACGCGGATATACTGCGGCCCAAGCGGCATGATGATGAGAAAGTCGAGAACGGTGGTAAACTGGATTGCCGCCAGCAACAGCAGCAGCGACCGTTCATTGCGAACGGACGGCGTCGCGGCGGAAAATTGTGCGTCGGGATTCATCAAACTCGCCGCACCATACCCGAACATCGCCGCCACGGAAAATATTTCCGTCAAAGCCGAAAAAATTAACAATCTTTGTCATTCCGAACGAAGTGAGGAATCTCTGAATCCCTCCGAATTAAAGTTTGAGATTGCCGCCCTCGCCCTCGGCGTCTCGCGGACTCGGCTCCCTCGCAAGCTCGGAATGACAAAACTTTTAATAAGCCTCGGCGACGCCATGTTCCGGTTTTGTTCAAGTGAATCTTCCGCAATATTTGAATCTGTTGACGTTCTTGCAAAACTTCTTTTAGTGGATGGCGATTGGAGTGGAGATGGCGAGCCGAAGGTGTGAAAACAGTTTTTCCAGAGGCCCTTCGGCTTACTTTTACGATGGGCGACCATGCTCCGCCCTTGGCGTCGGCCC
>CAIKAP010000096.1 GCA_903825435.1 uncultured Verrucomicrobiota bacterium | reverse complement strand
CGTTCTGGCAACAGCCACGCTTGTTGGCGATCAGCACCTTCGATGTAACTCACAAAGCCTCCTTGATTGGCGCCGATTCTATCTACTTGCTTGCTAAACCGGAAGACTTTTCACACAGTCTCGCGACTTGTTAGGATGGCTACCGGTGGCCTAGGTGGTCGGCGCGGCGGGTTTCTGCGGGCCTTAGTGCTTGAATGACTCAGCGAATTTGGCCGACAACGGCTGCAAGCTGGGCGTGGTCTTGGCGGCGTTATCCACGTAGCCGCGGAACTGGGAAGCCGCTTTCGCCGCCTCGCTTCCGACGGCCAAGCGGGTGTCATCGATCTTCCACGTGAGTCCCTTCGCGACCATGGACAGGTCGGTCAAGGTGGCGAACAAATCCACGTCCTTCCCGAACCCGGCTGCATCGAAGCTGGCGGGCAGAATCGTCGGATTGTCCACCGCGCCAGTCCGCGCGTCTTGGACAAACGACAGCCGGGCCGCGCCGGTTTTGAAAAGTGTCTGTCGTTCCACATCCGACAGGGCGACCAGCCACGGCATGAGCGCTTCCACGGCGGCAAACGCGTTCTTGATGTCGGTGACTTGCGCGGGGGTGAGGGTGACATTGATATTCTGATACACGGTTCATGTTCCGGTTTGCCGCCCTTACCCTCGGCGTTTGCTGCCCATTACCCCTCAGCGTCTCGTCGGACTCGGCTTGTTCCGGCCTTCCGGGCCAGCCGCGATCTTGCCTTTTCCGGTCCGCCTTCGCCGAAGCTCCACCGGGCGAGGCAAACATTGGCGGTGACGATACCACAATTAGGCACTGCCGATTTTGTCGCAGCGTTGACGGCGCGGCGGCGACGGTGTTAGGCTGTGCGACACATTGGAGGTTTCCATGAAGACTCGCTGGATGTTGGTGATCGTGTTGGCGGCGGCCACGGCTCGCGGAACGGATGCGCCGAAGACCGTGGACGAGATCATGAAGTTCGCCACGGCGAAGAACACCGGCTACAAGACATGGTCGGCGGAGATGCGCCAGAGCATCAACTTGATGGGCACGCCGATGACGTTGCATGGACAGACATGGTTCAAGGCGCCGCGATTTACGCGCACAGAGATGCAGATGCCGATGATCGGCGTGAGCGGCAAGATGACCATCATCATGGGCGGCGACGGCATCATGTGGCAAGAGATGGACATGCTCGGCCAGAAGAAAATTATGAAGATGAACATGTGTGAGCTCGCCTCCAACCTCACCGCCCAGAGCGGCGTGAAAATGGACGCCCTCCAGAATCCCGACCCGGCGCGGCAGTGGGAGAACAGCCGGGAGTTCATGGACTTCATACTGGTCCCCGGCACGACGATTGAAAACCAGTCGATGTGGGTGCTCGAAGGCAAATGGAAACAGGAAGCGTCGGCTAATCCCGCGGTGGCTCAACAGGTCGGCGCCATTGGCAAGATGCGGCTCCACATCGGCCAGCAGGACGGGTTCACCCATCGCATCGATCAGTTCGACAAGGGCGGGGTCAAGGTGGCCGTCACGATTGATTTCACCAAGGTCAAGTTCAACGAGAAATTCGATGATGCCATGTTCCGGTACAAACCGCCGGCGGGCATCGAGGCCGTTGACATCACCGACATGACTGGCCAGATGATCCAGCAGGGCAGTATCACGCCGCCAACGCCCGAACCCTGAGCACCACGTTTCATGGGCCTGAGCCGCGAACAGATTGACCAGTGGCCCGTTACGGAGGCGGGGTTCACCCGTCGCGTCGTCCTCGCACTCCATGCCGCCGGCATTGCCAATGTCGGGCAACTTCGCGCGCGGCTTGGGACGCGGATTCCGCGTTGCGGCAAGTCCGCGGCGCGCAACATCGCCTGGTTCTTCGAGCGGGCGGATCTGAACATTTCCGGAACATCGCAGCCCGCCGACCTGCGCGCGTGGCTCGACGAATTTCTCACAACGTCGGAGGTGTTTGTCGTTGCGCAACGGTACGGACTCGACGACCCGCTGTTTCGTCTGCAGATGAAACGTCAAACGCTGCGCGAGATCGCCGAGGCGCGCGGCAGCCAGACACGCGAACGTGTCCGCCAAGTTCTGCAGCGCGCCCTCGGCAAGCTCAGCAGCCGGTTGGCGCAAGCGACAGCGGAGCCGTTGCTGGCCGCGTACCGGCAACGCTTCGAAGCCGGCGTCGTCACTTCCGCTGAACTCGGTTCGTGGCGCGGTGCGGCGTGGCTGGGCGGTTGTCAGCCGTGGGGCGCGCTGTTGTTGCTGAGCGAAGTGAGTGATGTGCTGGTGCACCGGCACGATTATTTTTCGACATTGTCTGCGGCGTTACTCGAACCACTTGAGCGCCGTTTATTCGGCGTGTTGGAGAAGGCAACCAAACCGTTGTCGCCGAAAGAAATTGATGGCGACGTACCGGCGCGCGTGGTGAGTGTGGTGCTGGACCGTCATCCGTGCGTGGATGCGACGCGGGACGGGCGGTTTTTCCTGTTCCCGCGCGGTGCGGCGCCGTTGCTGGCGGGGCTGGCGACGGAGGAAGTGGTCAGCGGCTACAACAAACAGGTCGCCGCGCATAGCCGTCGCGAGCCGGCGGAGCTGGCGCGGGTCCAATGAGCGGCTGGCAATGGGCGTTGGCGGCGGCGGGAGCGCTGCTGATTGGGTTGTCGAAGGCCGGTTTTGCGGGGTTGGGAGTTTTTGCGGTCGTCATCTTTGCGGTGCTCTTTCCGCAGGGGTTCGCGTCGTCGGGAATTGTGTTGCCGATGTTGATCTGCGCGGATGTGGTGGCGGTGGCGGTGTACCGCCGGCACGCGGTCTGGTCGCACGTGGGACGGTTGATGCCGTGGGTGGTCGTCGGCATCGTGGCGGGGTGTGGCTTGATGTGGTGGCTGCGCGGTCACACGGAACTGGCGCGGCGTTTGATTGGCGTGACGGTGTTGGTGATGGTGGTGCTGCATTTGTTGCGTCGGTGTGCGGACGCGAGTGTGCCACACGCGTGGTGGTTTGCGGCGTTGATGGGATTTCTTGCTGGCGTGACGACGATGATTGCGAATGCGGCGGGGCCAGTGCTGGTGTTGTATATGTTGGCGGTTGGGTTGCCGAAGATGGAGTTTATTGGGACGGGCGCGTGGTTTTTTCTGATTGTGAACCTGTTGAAAGTGCCATTCAGCCGAGGATTGGATTTAATTACGCCGGGGACGATGCAGTTCAACCTGATGCTGGCGCCGCTGGTGGTCGCGGGGGTGTTTGTCGGGCGCGCAGTCATGGCGCGGATCAATCAACGCGTGTTTGAGGCGGTGGTGCTAGCGCTGAGCGCGGTGGCGGGCGCGTGGTTGTTGTGGTAGCGGCGGACTTGAACGCGGCGGATGGGTCGGGTAGTGTGAGTGGCAGTCGGTGCCGTTATGGCAACAATTCAAGAGAGACAACGTCGGCAGTTGCAGAGCCAGCGTCCGTTGTACGAGCGGATTCAGGATTGGATTCTCGCGTGGGACGTTGGGCAGAGCGTGCAGTTTTTCCGGATTGGCATGTTCGGGGCGCTAATGGCGGCCGTGATTCTGGTGTACACGGGCACGCAGTTTTATGGATTGCGGGACGCGGAGACGATGAATACGGCGCAGTTGGCGCGTAACCTAGCGTTGGGACGAGGGTATGTGACTCGGGTAATTCGTCCGCTGGACATTTCTTACCTGGAGTCGGTCGGGAAACCGACGCTGAGTCCGCAACGAATGATGTTGCCGGAGTTGTGGACGCCGCCGGGATATGCGCTGGTGCTGGCGGCACCGTTGTGGGTGGTGGGGGCGAAGACGGACCATAGTAATCTGGCGGCGCTGCGTGCGGACCGCGTGGTGATGTTGACAGGCTGGTTTTTTTTCGTGGTGGGGCTGACGCTGGCGTATTTGCTGGCGCGAGAGTTGTTCGACCGGCGGGTGGCGGTGTTGAGTGCGTTTTTATTTTTATTTTGCCAGGCGTTGCTGGACCACGCGGTGTCGGGGTTGGCAACGGGGTTTGTGTCGGTGTTGTTGTTGGTGGCGGCGCACGGTTTGTTGAAGGCGGAACGGTGGCGGCGGGCGGAACGCACGGATCGCTGGGTGAATGGGGCGTTGATGGTGAGCGCGGCGGCGGTGGCGCTGGCCACGTTGACGCAGTACGCGGTCTGGGTGGTGATGGTGCCGCTGTTGGTGTACGCGGGGACGGCGTTCCCTGGACGGCGATGGCAACGGGTGCTACTGTGTGTGGTGATGTTTGCGCTGCTGTTGGCACCGTGGATGGCGCGCAACCGGATGGCGGCGCGGCAGTGGTTCGGCTTGTCGCACTACGGGCTGCTGGAGGAGACGGGGCGGGGAAGGTATCGGAGTCCCGTGGGACGATTTCAACGGATGCTCGGACTGGAGTCGCCGTGGCAATGGCGCACACTGGGAATCAAGGCACTGGAGAATAGCCGCCGGTTGTACGAGACGACGATCAAGGAGACCGGGGCGAATTACCTGATCGCGTTTTTTCTGGTGTCGCTGGTGCATCGGTGGCGGGACGACGAGGCGGTGCGGCTGCGGTGGTGGTTGTTCTGGGCGATGCTGGGATGTGCGGCGTGGTTGAGTGTGACAGGGGTACCGCAACGGAATTTCTTCACAGCGTTCGTGCCGCTAGTGGTTGTGTACGCGGCGGCGTTTTTTATTGTGTTGTTCGAGCGTTTGCAGTTCCGGACGCGTTTCCTGCGAGGCGGTATGGTAGGGTTATTTGTACTGGTGAATCTAGCGTCCGTGGTGTTGGCGGTGTTGCCGCCACGGGAGACAGTGCCGTATCCGCCTTATAACTCGGGGGTCGGCGCAGAGCTAGGGAGGATGTTCCGCGAGAATGAACTACTTGCCAGTGACATCCCCTGGGCGATGGCTTGGTACGGAGACCGTACGACGTTGTGGGTGCCGCCGCGGGAGCGAGACTTCATCGAGATCAATGACCGGGTGCGGATCGTTTCTGGTTTGTACCTGACGCAGGAGACGTTACAGCGCAAATTGGTGCTGGAGGAATGGCTGGGGCAGGAGCAGTTCATCTTGCGCCTGTTTCAGCCGCCACCACCGGCAGGATTCCCGTTGCAGGTGTACAGGTCGGTGACGCCGGACGGGGAACAGGTGTTGTTGAGCAACCGGCAAAGATGAGTGACGCAAACGCATGAGCACGAAATTGGAGTCGAATTCAACGGCGAGAATCCCCGGCGTGACCACGACCGATATGCGGTTGCTGACGTTGATGGGAGTGGTGTTGGCGCTGGTGTTTTACGCGTATTGCGTGAGCAAGACCTGCGCCTTGGGTCTCGTGCCGACATCGGCGCTGGGATGGCTGTTCGCGTACTGGAGCCGCGGTGGCGAGTACGCGCACGGCTACGTGGTGCCGATCATCACGGCGGGGCTGTTTGTGTGGCTGTGGCGGCGACGGTTGGTGGGGGAGGTGTTGAGTTCGGCAAAATCAGGGCTGGCGGTGATCGTGGTAGCGGCGCTGATGTACTGGGGTGGGGTGCGCGGCGCGAACGCACGCTTGGTGGCGACGGCGCTGGTGGTGTTGATTTTCGGGTTGATCCTTTATGTAGGCGGCTGGAAGTGGGCGGTGGTGTTGTGGTTTCCGTGCGCGTTTCTAGTGTTCATGATACCGTTGAATTTTTTAGAACCCTATGTGTCGTTCCCGTTGCGAATTTTCGTGGCCGACATCTCGACAGGGTTCCTGAAATTGCTCGGGCTTGATGTGTATCAGAACGGCACAGGGATTTTTTCGCAATCGGGGCGATTTGCGCCACTGGACGTAGCAGACCCGTGCAGCGGGATACGGTCGTTGGTAGCGTTGATGGCGCTGACGTCGCTGTACGGTTACGTGACGATGGACAAGGGATGGAAGAAATGGGTGCTGTTCACATCGAGCATTCCTCTGGCAGTGGTGGGCAATGTGGCGCGCATTACGACGGTGGCGTTGGTGGCGCAGGGATTCGGCTCGGATTGGGCAATGAAGATCTATCACGATTATTCGGGATATATCGTGTTCAGCTTGGCGATTCTGAGCATGGTGGTGTTGGGCGTGATGTTGAACCTACAGTATCGGGAGATCGTGCATCGTTGGGTGCATGAGGAAGTGCCTCGTCCTGTACCGCGGTATCGAGCACGGCCGCGCTATCGTTGAGTTGGGGCATAACCGCGGAGAGATGTGAGGAGTATAGGTTTTTTGTTTACTTGTGTGGCGGAGAGAAGTAGCATTTATATTAGTCGTGCATTGTAAATGCGTAGAAGAACTTGGAGATTACCTTTTGCATGTTGCCTAGTGCGATGGCGTTGCCGTCCGCACTATGTTGCGTGGCTGATTGCGTGGGCGTTGTTATGCGGTTCAGTAGTTGATGCGGAGAACTTCATTTGGGGTCCTTTGCATATGACTGTGGGGGTAAATGTTGGCGTAAAATACACGGATAATGTAAAAAACAACTCTACCCCGAAAGAAGATTTTGGTATTGAATGTGGTCCTACGTTCAACGGTGATTTAAAACTGCCTGTTCGTTTTGGAGATAGTCCGGAAGAACAATTAACTCTGGCAACCTCATTTGGATTTACATACCGTTACTGGTTGAGCGGCGGGCAGGAAACCTCATTTAATTCGCCTATCGGAGCTGTGTTTGCTTTGCCCGTGCATTTTGGCGAGTGGCTGGTGACAGTGAACGATAATTTTAGTTTTCGGAACGATCCACTGGAGAGCTTGGTGGCTGTTGGCACGAGGAGTTCCTCGGAGTACTCTAATAACGGCTCCATAATGGGCACACGCAGGTTTGGGCTCTTTGCTTTGACCTTATCAGGTCAGCGAAGTGACAAGTGGGCTCCGCAGAATCCTAGCACAGACGAAACCACGTATTCTTTCTTAGTAACTCCATCTGTGTTCTTGCGGGAAACACTTTCCGTCTTCTGGGCTAATTCTGTTGGCTTTGTTTTTCCTAAGGACCACATCAGTCGTTCGGATGGAATCAACCTGACCAGTATGGTCGGAGTTTCCGGCATGATTACTCCTGCGATTTCTGGCAGTGTTGGCGTTGGTTACGCACATTCTCAGTTTGATCCCGTTCAAAGCCATACTGCAACAAACAGCGCGAGCGGAGGAACAGACGGTGTGACTGCTAATATTGGTCTCAGCTATGCGAATCCATTGAGGCCCAATACCACCCATGCCATTTCCATGTTCTATTCACCTGGTGTCACCGCAACAATGCTCGACTCCAACTACCAGACAACCTATGGCACTACCTATTCGATCACACATCTTTTAAGCCGTTCCCTCACTATGGCACCGCAGGTGGGGTGGACCCATTCACAGAGCGAGAGTGGATTATCTCAACAAGCATACGATATAATTTTTGTCGGGGTTAACTTCAGCCGGACGTTTACACGCCATTTAACAGGAATTCTTACCTACCGTTATCAGGACCGTATGTCTCCTCAGCCGAACCAAAATTACCAAGTCAATGAAGTCAGAGTTAATTTTCAATACACCTTCTAAAGTCGCATCCTTAAGGTTGGTACCCGCCATTGGCAAGTTGAATAACTCCATGCTAGCTTCAGTCGAACCGAACAGGATAACAATAGGAGTGCAGAACATGAAGAATCTTGCAATTGGTATTTTGAGCGTTGTCATGGCAGTCGGGCTTGTTGGTTGCGAGACTCCGGAAGGGCGACCCGACCGCACAGCCACGGGGGCGTTGACCGGCGGCGCGCTCGGCGCTGGCACGGGGGCGATTATCGGCAGTATGAAAGGACAAGCCGGTGCCGGTGCGGCCATTGGCGGCGTCCTCGGTGCCATTGCCGGCGGCGCCATCGGGCACGGTATGGACTCCCAGCAACGTGACTTGGAGCGCCAGCGCGTTCAGAGCATCCCTCGCATAGAACAAGGTCAACCGCTCGGCATTGCCGATATCAAGGCCATGGCCAAAGCGGGCATCAGCGACGAGGTGATGATCAGCCACATCCGCAATTCCCGCACCGTCTATCGCCTGACCACTGCCGAAATCATTGACCTCAAAGATGCCGGTGTTAGCCAGAAGGTTATTGATTTCATGATCAACACCCAGAGTCTCTACCCGCCACCGCGCTACTAAGCGTTGCAGGCCAATCTCCTTTACATTTGCGTCGGTTGGCCTAAGCTGCGCCCCGTCCGATAACGAAAGGTTCTTGCCTATGAACAAAAGCAATTTAACAGCCAGAACAAAAGCCGAACTGCTCAAGATCGCCCAGCGGCTTGGGTTGCGCGGCGTCACCACCTTGAAGAAAGACAAGCTGGCCGAGAAAATCGCCAGCGCCAAGCAACAGAAGAAGACCAACTCCAAACGCCAGTCTTTTGGCACCACCGCCTCCAATGCCGTCAAGAGAGTCGCCGACATCGTCCGCCGTCGGGCCATCCGCAAACGGCCGGGGACGGTCGTGCCGGTCGCCGCACCGCCGAAGATCGCCCGCAAACCCAAGGCTGCTGCGTCCAGGGAGAAGACGGTCAGCGTGGCCGATGCGGCGGCGACGGCTGCGCATAAGTTCGACGTGACGCCGAAGGCGAAGGCGCCGAAACAGAAATTTGCCGACGAGGCGCTTGGCGAGTTGACGGACAGCTACGGCACGGGCCGGCTGTTTCTCGTCGCCCGCGACCCGAACTGGCTCTACGCCTACTGGGACCTCACGGGCCAGCAGATGGCCGACGCCCGCAAACGCGCCTCGGACGGCCGGTTGGTTTTGCGGCTGTTCGAGAAGAATGTCGCAGCGCCGTTGCAGGAACTGACGTTGCAACACGAGTCGCGCAACTGGTACATCTCGGGCGTCCGCGCTTCCACCACGTACAGCGCGCAGATAGGTTACTGGCGGCGTGACGGGCAGTTCCACGTCATTGGCGCATCGCGCGAGGCGACGACTCCGTCGGCGGTGGTGTCAACCGACACGACGGCGCAGTTTGCCACGATCCCGGTGGATATGCCATTTGAGGAGTTGATTAGCATCATCCGATCCTACGGCCACGACGGTGAGCAGCTCGCTGAGGCGCTCACTCGGCTGCAATCGCAAGGCGCGTCATTCCCCTTCAAGGTCGGCATCGAGATCGGCCCGTGGACTGAGAAACAGGCCACCGCGATCGAACGCGAACTTGGCGGCGATGTTTTGCGCCAAGTGCGGATGGGATCACTTGAGTTGAGCGAGTGGCTGCGTCGCCGGTTGCTGGAGAACATCAGTTCGGGCGGGTTCAGTCCGATGGGCGCGAGCTGGTCCGCCGCGCCGGGCGGCAAAGGTTTCTGGTTCGCTGTAAACGCCGAACTCATCATCTACGGCGCGACCGAGCCGAACGCGAAGGTGACCATTGACGGAAAACAAATCCCGTTGAAGAGCGACGGCACGTTCCAGTTCCACTACGCGTTCCCTGACGGCCAGTATCGCCTGCCCGTTGTCGCTGTCTCCGCTGCCGGGGACGACAAACGCGCGGTGGACTTGAGCTTCGAGCGCAAGACCGTCGCGTGCGGCGACGTCGGCGCCGTGAAACCGTCCGTCCAACGTTCGAAACCCGCGTAACCGGAGACCACCAGCGTGCCGAAAGGTTATCTCGCACTCGTCCTGCACGCGCACCTGCCGTTCGTGCGCCATCCGGAGTACGATGATTTCCTCGAGGAAGACTGGCTCTACGAAGCCATCACCGAGACCTACCTGCCGTTGTTGAAAGTGATGGACGGTCTCGTGCGCGATGGCGTCGAGTTCCGATTGACGATGTCCATGACGCCGCCGCTCTGCGCGATGTTGATGGACCCGCTCCTGCAGGAGCGTTACGTCCGGCACATCACCAACCTCATCGAACTGACCGAGAAGGAAATCGAACGCACGAAGTTCGACCGCGCCTTCCACGAACTGGCGTGGTTCTACCACAACCGCTTTCAGGACGCCCGCGCCACGTTCTGCGACACCTACGGACGCAATCTCGTCGCCGCGTTCCGCCAGTTCCAGGACATGGGTAAGCTGGAAATCATCACCTGCGGCGCGACGCACGGATTCCTGCCGCTGATGGCCGAGCACCCCGAATCCATCCGCGCCCAGATCCTCGTCGCGCGCGACCACTACTGCCAATGTTTCGGTCGCCCGCCCAAAGGCATCTGGCTCCCCGAATGCGCCTACGTCCCCGGCATTGAGAACTTCCTCGCCGAAGCCGGCATCCGCTGGTTCGTGACCGATACGCACGGCATCATGTTCGGCCATCCGCGTCCGCAATACGGTGTCTTCGCACCCGTGTTCACCCCTAACGGGGTTGCCGCCTTTGCGCGCGACGTCGAATCCTCCCAACAAGTCTGGAGCGCCGAGCAAGGTTATCCCGGCGACGCCGACTACCGCGATTTCTACCGCGACATCGGGTTTGAACTGCCGTTTGACTACATCAAGCCCTACATCCATCCCGACGGCATCCGCTGCTTCACCGGCGTCAAGTACTGGCGCATCACCGGCAAGACAAATGACAAGCAGCCTTACGTCCGCCAATGGGCTTTGGAGAAAGCTGCCAGCCACGCCGGCAACTTCATGCACAACCGCGAGAAACAAATCGAGCACCTCGCCGGCGTCATGGGACGCGCTCCGCTCATCATCTCGCCGTACGACGCGGAGTTGTACGGGCACTGGTGGTTTGAAGGCCCCGAGTTCCTGAACTACTTCATGCGCAAAGTCTGTTACGACCAACAGACCTTCAAGCTCACCACGCCGACCGAATACCTCCGCATGTTCCCGACCCAGCAAGTCATCACGCCGAGCGCCTCCAGTTGGGGTGCCAAAGGCTACTGGGAAGTCTGGCTTGAAGGTTCCAACTCCTGGATTTACCCGCACCTCCACGTCGCTGCCGAGCGCATGACCGAACTCGCCCGCCACCACAAACACGGCGACCACCTCATCCAGCGCGCCCTCCAACAAGCCGCCCGCGAACTCTTGCTCGCCCAATCCAGCGACTGGGCGTTCATCATGAAGACAGGCACCGCCGTTAACTACGCCGTCAAACGCACCAAGGACCACATCCTCCGCTTCACGCGCATCTACGACCAGATCAAGACCGGCCAAGTGGACGAATCCTGGCTTGCCGACACCGAGTGGCGCGACAACATCTTCCCCGACGTCAATTACCACTACTACGAGTGATTGTCGGTTGCAAAACACCGCAATGGTGGCATTGCTAGAACAGTTCAGAAACTGAGATGAATACCAAGTTTCGTTGTCCCGGCAATTACCGAAGCACGCAGCCGTCTCCCACCGAGAGGCCGTGTTCGCATTGTGGTCGGACGGTGGAGAAGGTCGGGGGTCCACCGCCATCCAAGCCGGGATTGCCGCCCTCCCGGCTCGGTTGACCGCAATCCGTCCTCAGTTCGTCGTCAACCCGTCCTAGGGTTACGGCAACCCGAGGACGATTTACGCCGATCCGAGTCACTTTCGGAGCCGTTTTGCAAGAGATAACCGCCAAATCATCAAACAGTTACACCAGAAAAGAGCCGATCATGGCAAAAGCTAAGTCAAACTCGGCCTGAAAGATGAATCCGTTGTCCAAAACGTGGCCGGTGGCTGGAAATCGGCTGGCGTGGTGACGAAATCCAAGCAATCGGTGACCGGGCTGCGGACGGCGAGGCCGGGAAGGTTCATTTTTCTCTGTCATCCTGGTGAGCCGTAAGCCCTGAGCGAAGCGAATGGGTCAGCGAAGCATCTCTGCCCCCAAATACGTTCTTGACCCCGCCGCCGAAAAGCCGAACACTCGCCAACGTCAATAACCGAACAGATATAGAGGCGCTAAGCGGAATGCGGCATATTATAATATGCGGAACGGCAGAGCAATCTGTTCGGCAAGAATGCGCTTAATACCAATATTCGCACTGTTGTTGTCCGTCGCTTGCGAGCGAAGTGAGCCGGTGAGCTTGCAGGACCGCGCCACAAGCAAGTCCGTTCAGATCCCACCTGACGCCACATGGCCTGCGCTAAGTCAGGAGCTTCGCGCGGGCGCAAAAAAGGGGGTCGAGATTCTTACGGTAAAAACGGTACTCCTTTTTATATACCACGCCGCTCGTTGGAGCACCCTGATGGGCTGGCAAGAGCTGCACAGCAGCCCCGGGTGATTACCGCTGAGCAAAAGGTTGAGACTGTGGAGTCCTGGTTGGCTGGCTTCCCTGCCGCTGGCGTGCATGTGTTGATCGGTTCGAATGTTCCTGTATCGCGAGTGACTTTGCTGGCGGACGTTCTCAACGCACATCGGCTCTCGGTGTCTTGGCTTGTAGATATTCCGTCGGGTACTGCGATGATGATTTGGCCATCCAGTACGAATTCAGTCGTGGAGGAAGGATGGCCGAACCAGTCGCGAGACTGTGTGAAAACTGAAGCGCTGCGGTGAGGTTGGCGTTCGGGAATGAGGTTTGATTCATGATTCGGTGTGGTTTTGTGTTGGCGGCGGACTCAGCTCACCGCCAACAGTAGTTTCGGCACGCCGAGGATGCTG
>CAIKAP010000095.1 GCA_903825435.1 uncultured Verrucomicrobiota bacterium | reverse complement strand
GTTTTCACACCTTCGGCTCGCCATCTCCACTCCAATCGCCATCCACTAAAAGAAGTTTTGCAAGAACGTCATTAGATAATGTTTTTCATGAATCCGAATGGTGTTTATGGAGATGCCTTGTTTAGCAACATCCGACTGCCCGTCGCATAGAAGTATGCGCTCAGGCCAATGAGATGCCCTTGGACTTCAATGTCCGGCTCGTTGCATTGGTGCGCGATGGATGAATCTACATAAGCCTTCTCTGGGGGGGGCGTTGGGCGTTGTTTCAGAGTACAGGCCAAGAACTTCTCATCGTAGGTCGGCCCCTTGACGAGGAGACCGAGCGGCGTCTGATTTTTAATACTGCAGGGACGGTAGTGAGGGTTGCGTACGGGGTTACTCCCAACGCCGGTGACAAAGACTTTACCAAGCGGGTTGGCTCCGAGCACAAAATGAAGTTGTTGGAGAGATGTGTCGCGATACCGCACTTGGCCGGTCAGCTCAAATGCCATCACCAGTTCCCACGCCATTTGCAACGCAGTGCCCATAGTGTGCCGTTGTTTCCAGTTCTCAGCGGTCAGGACGCAACCGTAGCCTTCGGTTAGCGCCGTAGTGACCATGCGGTCGCAATCGGCCTGCAAACCGGCGAGGATATTTTGCTGCACGGCTTGATCGGCATCCTTTCGGATGAAGCAGTAGCTAATAAGGGCCTCATGCAGATTAAAGTTGCGGATGGTATGTGTGATTACAGGTGCTGGTGGGTAGGAGCTTTGCAGTCGGGTGAATCGCTTCAGAAAGTCTTCTTGAAACTCTCGCTCGGCGGTGGTGCGAAACAGTTCGACAGCCAACCATAGACGGTCCGTTTCGTCCTCCTGCTTCACATATGTTGCACAGGTCCTCGGCGTAACTGGCTGCGAATTAGCAAGCAAGTAATTCCAGCACGAACGCGCATGATTCAGGCAAGCCCGCGCAAATGCGGGATCGCGCGCCTTGAGAATCCTTGCCGCCCTGGCGAAAACGGCGCCGACTTTGGCTGTGTTCGAAGAATGTACTGCACCGATAAAATGCACTGTCGAATCATTTTGTGGCGGCACCATCGGCGGCATTCTGGCGGGATACGGTCCCACGCCAGTCGAGACGCCACCATCCGCCCCCTGCATCTTCGCAAGCCATTCCAAACCCCAGCGCGCCTCCGTCAGCAAGTCAGGCCAATCGCCACATCGCTCTTTGGGTAGTAACCGCGATGGAATATTATCAAACGAATCAGGGAACATTTCCACCGGCCACAACAGCCGGCTGACCGTCTGCGCAGCCGACATTGTCGAACGCCAGTAGTCACCGCCATTATGCCAACCGCCCGTTGCGTCACGGCCGTCAGCAATCTTCTTGCCTCCAACGAGCATAAACGCCCCGTCCCGCATATGGCAGGGCGGATGGCCAACCGCATCGTCTTTCACAGCGTAGCCGCAACGACTCACGTAAAGACCACGCAGCGCTGCCTGCAGCAACGGCTGATAGATATCATTACCGATACGGAACGGCCAGGAGCGATCACCGCCTTCCATTTGGACCGTGTAGGTCCCCGGTGTTTTCAGGTCGGTAAAAACACCCCTCCAAACATCACAACCCGCGTATTGATCATGAATAGGACCGCTCAGCTTACCTTCGAAGACAATCGAATTCTGTTCATCGCGAATTTGGAAAGCCGCAACCTGCCTCGCCACACGAAAATCCTTCTCGTCATCAATGCGGTAACCAACTTGATCAAGTGCAATGTCAACCGGTTTGGCTGAAAGGTAGAAGGGTGTCAGATAAAAAACAAAAATAACCAGCACTTTCAACAGTGTTCTCATGAGATCTTTTTGATTCCACATTATAAATCATCGCTCAAAGGCAAACTCCAGTTCAGGCGTCCAATGATTGCCCCAAAAGTCGTGCAAGGCATAAGTGCTTACTTGGGAAACGCTGCGCCCCTCTGCCAGTTCGTAACCCGGTCCCTTATTGTCATTCACTCGGTAGGAAAACTTCATCGTTTGGCCCGCGTCGAGCCTGGCACGCACGAACGGGATCTCCGTCCATGAAATAGCGGCCTCGACAATACGTGTGTTGCCCTCGCGCTTCATGACGAGCTTTCCACTCTTAACCGGCCCGCCGTCCACGAGCGATTTCGGTTCACGGGGGTAAAATTCTTTGTAGGGAACACCCGGTGCGAGCAGGCGAAATATCTCCGTTCCGCCACCGTACTTTGGGGCCACCGGGTTGAACACGTACTCGTAGTCCGTGGACGGATAGACCATGAACCTCGGCATGGTACCCGGCGAATTCATGTAGAAGTCTTTTTTCTCCGGCGGCACTACGTTGAAGGCAATCTGGACGTTGTCCGCCCCATTGCCTGTCGGGATGGCATACCCACCTCGATACGTGTAGTGGCGAACTCCCGCGGGCCAAGTCAAGGCTTGACGGCGAACTTCGTTTCCGTTTTTGTCCCGCGTCACTTTGTAGACAATGTACGGGTAGAAGTAGGAATCGTCATCCCGGTTTTCAAAACGGATTGTGCCATCGAAGGGGGTCGTGTCAGAGATCCGTGCGGCAAAGTAGAGATTAGTCTCATCGTAGGCCAGATACGCATCTGCAACGCCGGGCGATGTGCCTTCATCGAACGTCTCGAACGGCCGCATGGCACGCTCGTACTGGCTGGGACCGCCCGATTTGCCCCCGTGGCGGGCGGTTTGAGGCGGCACACCGTCCCAATCACGAAGGTCGCCGTCCACGTGAATCGTGCGGTGGACCACCACGTTGACGCGAGCGTCTTCGCGATGGACGAAATGACCGTCCTGATGCGCGTCAATGTCCAGCATCACGGGATAGAGATTGCTTGGGCGAGACTTGCCACCTGACACACGGAATGAAACCACCCGCTCCTCAAACGGTCCCAGTTTGACGACTCGGTCAGTATCCACCAGTTCGAGACCGGAGATAGTAGCTTTCACCTGGCATTGGATGGGCCGATTGAGAATGTTGTGCAAGGTGATATCGAGAACGGGTTTCTGTTCGATCCGCGCCGTGAAGTCACGGAGACGGACCATCACGGGTTCATAGCCCCGAATGTCCGCCGCACGCAGTGTCGCCAACAGAGCCTCGAACGAACCTGGCCGGCCATCGCCACGCAGGGTCCACCCCACGCCGTTCAACGGAATAGTGGTGAGGCCTTTCATGGTCGGTACGTCGTTGCCATAGATGTCGTAGAGATGAAACCGACCGTTCGGGTTGGCCAACGTCATCGCGCCATCATGCATCGTGGAAGCGCGGGCGATCTCGCGCTCGATTGCCTTCCGCTCCTTGCCGGGCGTCTCGGGCGGCAAGGCATCGAGTTTCGCGCGTAACGTCTCCACCGCGGTGCGTTGCCCGTCGGGTAGCACGGTCCGGAACAGCGTGCGGTCACGTTCGTAGAATGCGCCCAAGTCACCCACAACGACAACGGCGCCGTCCTCCGTGTTTGGCTTTCCATCCGAGACGGGTAAGCCATCAAAGACGAATACCCATGGCAAACCGCCCTTGAATAGAATCTCTCGGAAGTGTCGCGCCCCAACATTGGCTTGGAAGGCCGCAATGGCAGCGACATTGGCCCACGCATGAGCCACAGCTACTGTCTGCTCCTGCTTGCGCACGCGCAGGAGACGGTTTTGCCTCCGCTTTTCCGGTTCCCCCGGCACGGTCTCCGCCTCTGCACTCCGGTAGGCCGGTCCGATCTCCTTGGATTTATCCAAGTTCCGCTGGACCATATAGGTCACCGGCGGCAAAACGCCGGCGGTGCGTTCGAGCCCCTGCGCGCGCATCGAGGCAAGCACTCCGGGAATCCGGTCCGACGTGTTGGCAAGCCATGTTTCTGTATCCCAGATCCGCACAGGACCAAAGGGACTCTGGCGTTGACGGAACTTGGGTACCAGCGCGTGCCATGCGGAAAGCGGCTGATAGTGGATGCTGCTGAAATCGAGCCATTTCAGGAATGTGTCCGATCCATCGGAGAATAGTTTGTCGTCTGTGTTCATCGTCGAGCATGCACCGCCGATAAGAACTTGCACACCTGCCTTCTTTCGTGCCGCCTCGATGCCTTGAGCCATGTGTGTGTAGATCTCGCGATAGCGAGGAATATCTGCCCGCCAGCCGGAGATGGAATTGCCCTCCCACGGTTCGTTCCAGAGCTCGATGGCGTTGACCGGTCCCTTGGGCCATCCATATGTGATGGCAATATTCTCGACGAACTTCTGGTAGTCGGTGTCGGATTCCGGTAGCCAGGCATAATCCTCCTTGCCACCCAGCATCACGCCATTGGCGTCAAGGGCTGGACGCGTCACCCCCAAGGGCTGTGGCCCACCTCCATTGAGCGTCAGCATAACCGTGATGTCGTGGTCACTGTATTCCTTCAGCAGCTTTCCTAACTTCTCAAAATCCTCTGCGTACTTCTTGTCTCTCGTTGGCAAGTAGCTCCATTCAAGGCGCGACCCTTTGATGCCGGCCCGCTGAAATAAGGCCAGTGAGGAGTCGGTGACGGTCCAAGCCTGAAGATCGTGTGTAAACGTCGGGAACTGTTCCTTGCCACGCACGAGCGATGGTGCACGCACAAAGGCTGCGCCAAACCGACGTCCCATCGGCCCGGCGTCAATCACCACAACGTAGGGGCCAAAGCGGTCGGGTACTGCCATCCGTACGACAAGATTTGTCCACCCATTTGCCGGAATATCAAGAAAGATGGGTGTGGACGGACCGGGATCTGGCAGAGGACGGTGTTCGATTGAAAAGAACGCGATAGGGTCCGTCACACTCTCGTACGTCATAAGTTCCGCAACCCCCTTCGTCTTAATTGGTCTATTGGTCCGGTTCTCAATCTGGAATGTAAAGCTCACTAGCTCGTCGCGAAAAAACACGCTACCCGGACTCGACGATGCGATGAGCCGCACGTCGTAATCGGTTCCCTCCTCACCCGGCGCGAGCCGGCACACGGTTTCGTACGCTTCTGGATGTTCCCGTTTCGGTTTCGGCGCGGCAAACGCAGATGCGAGTGTAGCGACTACGAGGACGGTGAAAAACACTTGAGTTTGTTTCATATTTTCAATCTCGGGTAACGGTGCGTTCAGTGCAGATGTTCAACGGGAATATATGCTCCGCTAGAGAATGCGGTAGCACTCCCGATGACCTTGTGTGGCATCAGCATGATCATAGTGTTCCGTTCGACGCGTCCATTCGACCATTATTCAACGCCGTCATGAAGCATTGACCTGATGTGTATAATATTATTGGTCAAGATGAAACAGGTCAATGTACGTCAAAGACTAATAATGAGCCGCGGAAAACTGCAGCCATTTTTGATACGGCGCTTGACTCTGTCACTGAAACAGCCCAATCATGGATCACAAACATCATGCGGAACCTGCTGCTTATCTTGAAGTTCGGCTGGCCATATCTGCGCCGGTACTGGCGGCGGTTTTTCCCCGGCGCTTTACTTGCCGTACTGTGCGGCCCAGCCAATGCGCTCATCATTTGGTTGATCAAGACTCTCGGCACCCGTTTGGCCCCATCAGCGCTCGGGTCATCATCCCCACTTCCGAGCGGTGCGCTCATGTCGTGGCTGGGACAAATCCAACAACATCTGACGCAATGCCTTGACCCGTGGCTACCGTTGATGGGTCGCTCGTTGGATTGGCAGCAGATTGCAGGCGGCGTGTTGTTCGTAAGTTTACCGGTGGTGTTTCGCAGCACGGTGACTTATCTCAGCGGTTACTGCCTTGCTTGGGTCAGTGAACGAGCCATCAACGACCTGCGCGCTGATGTGTTTGCTAAGCTCAATAGCCTCTCGCTCGACTTCTTCAACCGCTCTCCCATGGGCGACCTCACCACCCGCATCAACGGCGACACCGCTGCGTTGTATAACGGCTTACGGATGGGCTTCCTCGATGTCATCAAGGAACCTATCACCATGATCAGTCTATTCATCGGCTTGTGTGTGGTGGATTGGCAACTCACACTCATCGCCGCGATGTTTCTCATTGTTTGCTTCTATCCGATCCAGCGTCTCGGCCAGAAAGCGCGCAGGGCCAGCAAAGGCGGCCTCAAAGCCAGCATCACCCAACACAGCCAGCTCTTCGAGGCGCTCTCCGGCATCCGCGTCGTCAAAGCCTTTGGCCTCGAACAGGAACAACTCACCCGCTTTCGTGAACTCTCCCGCGAACTGATCCACCACGGCATGAAAGGCGCCCAAGCCTATCAGATGATCAACCCTTTGATCGAAGTCATCGCCACAGTCGGCTTCGGCTTCCTCACTGTCTGGATTGTCGGCACACAACGCCAGTTACCCGACATGCTCGCCTTTCTCACCGGCGTCATGATGATGCAAGCCCCCGTCAAACGCCTCGCTGCGCTCCATATGACTTTCCAAAGCGCCAGTGTCGGCGTCGAACGCCTCCAGCAAATCTTCGCCGAACAACCCACCGTCAAGGAAGCCCTTCAACCGCGACATCTCGCTACCTTCCAAACCAACGTCCACTTCGACAACGTCCAATTCTCCTACAACGACCGCACCGTGCTCAATGACATTAACCTAGTCATTCCACGCGGCACCAAACTCGGCGTCGCCGGCGAAAGCGGCTCGGGCAAGAGCACCTTGGTCAATCTCATCTTCCGCTTCTACGATCCGACCCACGGCAGCATACGGCTCGACGGCGTTGATCTCCGAGAACTCGCAGTAGCCGACCACCGACAGCTCATGGCGCTTGTCAGCCAGGAAATCGTCCTCTTTGACAAGACCGTCGCCGAAAACATCGCCCTCGGCCATCCCGGCGCCACCCGCGACCAAATTGAGGACGCCGCCCGCCACGCCTTCGCCTACGACTTCATCCAGCAGTTACAAAACGGCTTCGACACTCGCATCGGCGAACGCGGCGTCACCCTTTCCGGCGGTCAACGCCAGCGCCTCGCCATCGCCCGCGCCTTTGTCCGCAACGCTCCCATTCTCGTACTCGATGAAGCAACCGCCTCTCTTGATTCACAAGCTGAGGCCGAGGTTCAAGCCGCGATTGACCGGCTCGCCGAAAACCGCACGGTCATCAGCATTGCCCACCGGCTCTCGACGCTCGCCAATTGCGACCGCATCATCGTCCTGCGCCAAGGACAAATCGTCGAGCAAGGCGGCTATGAAGAATTGTTGCGCGCCGGCGGCGTGTTCGCCGCCGTGGCCTCTCAACAAGGCATCCGCGCCACGTCGCGCACCGACACAGCGATCTGATCCACTTCGCTTGCGCCAAGCAACGGGTGCATCGGCAACGACATCACTTCGCCGCTAATCTTGCACGACACCGGACATGACGCGTCGCCGATTCCCAAATTCCGGAACGCCTCCTGCCGGTGCAACGGCACCGGATAATGCACCGCCGTCGGAATCCCTTTGCTCGCGAGATGCTGGCAAACCTTGTCGCGATTCGCCACGCGAATCGTGTACTGCGCCCAGACCGAACGATTTCCCGGTTCTATAAACGGCGTCACGACCGCGCCGTTCAACTGCGCCGTGTACCGCTCCGCCACCTGCTGACGCGCTGCCACCTCAGCATCGAAATGACGCAGCTTCACTCGCAACACCGCCGCCTGCAACGTGTCCATCCGCCCGTTGATTCCGATGCGACGGTGATGATACCGCTGCGACTGACCGTGATTGAGTAAACACCGGCACTCCGTCGCGAGCGCGTCCTCGTTCGTAAAAATAGCGCCGCCATCGCCGTAACAACCCAGCGGTTTTGCCGGGAAAAATGATGTCGTCGCCACGCAAGTCAATGTTCCGGATTTGTTCCGGCCATAAACCGCACCGAACGATTGCGCCGCATCCTCCATCACCCACAACCCGCGCGACGCCGCGAGGACATTAATCTCATCATAATCGGCGCACTGCCCGTAAAGCGAAACCGGAATAACACCTTTCGATTTCGCTGTGATCTTCCGTTTCAAATCCGACGGATCCATGTTGTACGTTTTCTCGTCAACGTCCACAAACACCGGCACCGCTCCGATAAACGCCACCATCTCCGCCGTCGCAATAAAAGTAAAATCCGGCACCAGCACCTCATCTCCCGGCTGAACACCGAGCGCCATCATCGCCAACAACAGCGCGTCCGTCCCGCTCGCACAACCGATGGCGTGTTTGATGCCGATGTACGCGGACAATTCCCTCTCGAATTCGTGGAGAGCCGTTCCCTGAATGAATTGCGCCGACGACATGACTTCCGCGACGGCGCTGTCAATCTCCGCTTTGTAGGCTTGATACTGTGCTTTCAGGTCAATGAATTGCATTGAGATACTCGCCGTAGGCGTTGGGGATTTTTTGCGCGAGCGCGCGAAGCTGGTCAGCGTTGATCCACTGCATCCGGAACGCAATCTCCTCCGGTGACGCGATCATCAGCCCTTGCCGGTCCTGCACCGCCTGAACAAAATTCGCCGCCTGCAACAACGACTCGTGCGTGCCCGCATCGAGCCACGCAATGCCGCGTCCGAGCGACTCGACGTGAAGCTCGCCGCGCTGCATGTACAGCCGGTTCAAATCCGTGATCTCGATTTCACCGCGCGCCGACGGTTTCATCTGCGACGCGAACTCCACCACGCGACCATCGTAAAAATACACGCCCGGCACGGCAAAATTCGATTTCGGTTGTTCCGGTTTCTCCTCGATGCTGAGCGCGCGACCGTTCGCATCGAACTCGACAACGCCGTACGCGCGCGGATTTTTCACGGGATACGCGAATATCGTCGCACCGCTGCCGCGCTCGCCCGCCGTGCGCAAAATCTCCGACAATCCGCTCCCGAAGAAAATATTATCGCCGAGAATCAGGCAGACCGGATCGCGTTTCACAAAATCGCGTCCGACAATAAACGCATCCGCCAGTCCGCGCGGCTTGTCCTGCTCGGCGTAGCTCAGCTTCAATCCCCATTGCTCGCCGCTGCCGAGCAATCGCCGGAATATCGGCAAATCTTCCGGCGTGCTGATCACCAGCATCTCGCGAATCCCCGCCAGCATCAACGTCGTCAGCGGATAATAAATCATCGGCTTGTCGAACACCGGAAGCAGTTGCTTGCTCACCGCGAGCGTCAACGGATGCAGCCGCGTGCCGCGACCGCCTGCCAGAATTATGCCTTTCATTGTTTCACCTCTTCGCGCTTGTCGTAATTTCGATTCATCCACTGTTTGAAATCGCCGGTCTGCTGGATGGATTTCACCCACGCCGCGTTGTCGAGATACCAGCGCACCGTCAACCGCAGCCCCTGCTCCAGCGAAAATCGCGGACGCCACCCAAGCTCGCGCTCGATCTTATCAATATTCATCGCGTACCGGCGATCGTGTCCCGGACGATCCGTCACAAACCGTATCAAATTTGCGTGCGGCTTGTGCGGCGACTGCGGACACAACTCGTCAAGAATGCCGCAAAATTGTCGTACCACTTCGAGATTCTTCGGCTGCACGCCGCCGCCGATATTATAAGTCTCGCCAACGCGCCCCTTCTCCAAAACCGCGACCAACGCCTCGCAATGATCCTCGACGTACAACCAGTCGCGCACCTGCTGACCGTCGCCGTACACCGGCAACGGTTTACCGGCAAGCGCGTTCAATATCATCAGCGGAATTAATTTTTCCGGAAACTGAAACGGTCCATAATTATTGGAGCAATTGCTGATCGTCGCGGGCAACCCAAACGTGTGCACGTACGCGCGCACGAGATGATCGCTCGCCGCCTTCGACGCCGAATATGGCGAACGCGGATCGTACGGCGTTGTCTCGGTAAACGCCGGATCATTCGGGCCGAGCGATCCGAACACTTCGTCGGTCGAGACGTGATGAAACCGTTTTATCTTCAGCGCGCGCGCCGCTTCGAGTAGCTGGAACGTGCCGACAATATTTGTCTGCATAAACGCTTCCGGTCCGAGTATCGAGCGGTCAACGTGCGATTCCGCCGCGAAATGTACCAGCGTATCAATCGCGTGTTCGCGCAAAATTTTCTCCACCAGCGCCCGGTCGCAAATATTGCCGTGAACGAAAATGTTCCGGTTTTGTTCCGGCAGATTTTCCCGGCGCCCGGCATACGTCAACGCGTCGAGCGTGACGATTTTCACCGTCGGACGCTCGCGCAACAACCAGCGGACAAAATTCGCGCCAATAAATCCGGCGCCGCCGGTGACAAGGATGTTTTGCATAATATGAATCTAATAGCCGCGCCGTCACGTGCCCGCAAGCGCAAACCGGTACTTGACGCTGCCCGATGCTGCGGTTACTAGGAGCGCATGATTTTATTGATAGGAGCTTACGGTTACGTCGGCTCGACATTTCAACGCCTCTTCGCCGCGCGCGGCGTGGCGTGCCGCGGACTCGACATCCACGAGTTGGACTGCACCAATCTCGACGCACTCACCGCGTTTTTGCAACGCGAGCGTCCGTCATTTCTCATCAACGTCGCGGGCTACACCGGCCGTCCGAATGTTGACGCCTGCGAATTGCACAAAACCGAATCCCTGCTCGGCAACGCTGTCCTGCCGGGCGTCATCGCGCAAGCCTGCCAGCGCGTCGGCGTGCCGTGGGGACATATTTCCTCCGGCTGCATTTACACCGGCGCGCGTCCCGACGGCTCCGGTTTCCGCGAAACCGATCCGCCGAATTTTACCTTCCGACAAAACAATTGCAGTTTTTACAGCGGCACCAAAGCGCTCGGCGAAGAAGTGCTCGCCGACGCGGCGCAATGTTATCTCTGGCGGCTCCGCATTCCGTTCACCGAAGTGGACAGCCCGCGCAATTATCTCACGAAACTAATGAAGTACGAACGCCTGCTCGAAGCGCGTAATTCCATCTCGCAGCTCGATGAATTTGTCCGCGCCTGCTGGGAATGTTGGGATCGGCGCGTCCCGTTCGGTATCTACAACGTCACCAATCCCGGCAACGTGACGACGCACGAAGTCGTCGCGATGATTCAAAAGAGCGGCGTCTGCAAAAAAGATTTTCAGTTCTTCCGCGACGAAGCCGAGTTTATGCGCATCGCCGCGAAAACGCCACGCTCCAACTGCGTGCTCGACACCACCAAGCTCGAACAAACCGGCATCCGCCTCACCGAAGTCCACGAGGCCATCGAGACCGCGCTGCGCAACTGGACCCGCTAATTACCGGACAATTCCCGGCTCCGACGCGCCGCCGCGTGAATCGCTTCGGCGACAATCTTCGCAAAGCCGCGTTCCATTTTTACTTTCAACGCCGCCTCCGTCGTTCCGCCGGGCGACGTGACTTTGCGCCGCAACTCCTGCGGCAACTCGCCACTCTCGGCGAGCAGTTTGCCCGCGCCGAACACCGTCTGCACCGCGAGCCGTTTCGCCACGTCCTCCGACAAACCGGCCTCGACGCCAGCCGCAATCATCGCTTCGGCCATGTAAAAAATATACGCTGGCCCGCTGCCGCTCAATGCCGTCACTGCGTCGAGATGTTGCTCGTCGGTTCGCACCACGACACCGACCGCGCCGAGAATTGTTTCCGCCGCGACTAAATCCGCTTCCGTCGCGAACCTCCCCCGACACAACGCCGCCGCGCCCGCGCCGACCAATGCCGGTGTGTTCGGCATTGTCCGCACGACGCGCGGTTCGCCGCCAAGCTCGCGCTCAATTCGCGCCGTCGGCACACCGGCGGCGATGCTGACGACAAGAGCAGGAAGCGGAAAGTGAAGGGATGAAAGCACGTTCGTCATCTGCTGCGGCTTCACTGCCAACACGATGACGTCAGCCTTCGCCGCCGCCTTCGCATTGTCGGCACTGGTGTGGATGCCATAGGTGCGGTGGAGTTGTTCCAGGCGTTCCGGCCGCACGTCCGTCGCCGCGATCTGCTCCGGCTTCACGGTCTTCGCCGACAGCAGCCCACGGATCAACGCCTCCGCCATGTTACCCGCACCGATAAACGCAATCGTCTTGTTCATTGCCGTTCTCCAAAAATCGCGGTTCCGATCCGAACCATCGTTGCACCTTCCTCGATGGCCACCTCGAAATCGTGGCTCATCCCCATCGAAAGCTCTGTCAATCCGAGTTGGTCGCGCATCTCGCGCAACTGACGGAAGAACGACCGCGCCTCCTTGCCGGCAGGCGGAATCGTCATCAAGCCGCGCACCTCGATGCGCGGCAGCGCGTTGATCTGATCCAGGACACCCGCAACATCCTCCGGTTTCAATCCGAACTTGCTTGCCTCGCCGCTGACGTTCACTTCCAACAGAATAGCCTGTGTCTTCCCCGCGCGTTCCGCCCACTTGTTCAACTCTGTCGCCAACGAAACACTGTCCACGGAGTGAATCAACTCGAATAACTCGACCGCATCGCGAGCTTTGTTCGATTGCAGATGCCCGACCATATGCCACCGCGCCCGGCCCGAGACGACGGGAATTTTAGCCTTCGCCTCCTGCACCTTGCTCTCGCCAAACAGCGTTTGTCCCGCAGCCACCGCCTCCTCGATTCCCTCCGGGGACACCTTTTTAGACACAGCAATCAACTGTGTATCGCCCGCATGCGCGATGCGTTCGCGAATACGCTCCAAATTATCGCCGATCAAACTCATGCTTCGCAGTCTATGCCGGGGCAGTTTGAGGTTGCAACCGGAAAGGAGCTTGGTAAGTTCTGCCTCCGTCAACCCAAAGGAGATTTGTCATGGCTAACATCAGCGCACTGAAGGTTCAACGCCCCCACAACCGCCTCGTCGGCAGCAACCCAAAGATCGGTATCCGTCCCACCATTGACGGCCGGCTCGGCGGCGTCCGCGAGTCGCTCGAAAAACAAACCATGAACATGGCGAAGTCCGCCGCCCGGTTCTTGTCGCAGAACCTCCGGCACGCCGACGGCACCAAGGTCGAATGCGTGATCGCCGACCGTTGCATCGGCGGCATCGCCGAGGCGTCGTTGTGCGCCGAGAAATTTGCCAAGGAAGGCGTCGGCGTGTCGCTGACCGTGACACCGTGCTGGTGTTACGGCTCTGAAACAATGGACATGGACCCGCTTACGCCGAAAGCCGTCTGGGGCTTCAACGGCACCGAGCGCCCCGGCGCGGTGTACCTCGCCGCGGTCAGCGCGGGCCACAACCAGAAGGGCTATCCGATTTTCAACATCTACGGACGCGACGTGCAGGATGGCGGCGACCAGACGATTCCCGCCGACGTGCAGACGATGTTGCTCCAGTTCGCCAAGGCCGGTCTGGCCGCCGCGACGATGCGCGGCAAGAGCTATTGCTCGATGGGCGGCACGTCGATGGGCATTGCCGGCTCGATAGTGGACACGTCTTTTTTTGAGGCGTTCCTCGGCATGCGCGTGATGTTCGTGGACATGGTCGAGTTCGTCCGCCGCATCGAACGCGGCATCTACGACCCGAAGGAATTCGCCAAGGCACTCAAGTGGGTCCGCGAAAACTGCCCCGAAGGCCGTGACGCGAACGACCCGAAGAAGCAAAGCTCCCGCGAACTGAAAGATAAGGAATGGGAGTATTGCGTCAAGATGGCGATGATCGCCCGCGACCTGATGATCGGGAACCCGAAGCTCGCCGAACTCGGTTTCGGCGAAGAATCGCTCGGCAATAATTCCATCCTCGCCGGCTTCCAAGGCCAGCGTCAATGGACCGATCACCTTCCCAATGGCGACTTCCTCGAAGCCGTGCTCAACACCTCGTTCGACTGGTCCGGCATCCGGCAACCCTACGTCGTCGCGACGGAAAACGACTCACTCAACGGCGCCTGCATGTTGTTTAACCACCTCCTTACCGGCAGCGCGCAAATTTTCGCCGACGTCCGCACCTTCTGGAGTGCCGACGCCGTCAAACGCGTCACCGGCCACACGCTCGAAGGCAAAGCTGCCGCCGGTATCCTGCACTTGATCAATTCCGGCCCCGCCGCCCTCGACGGCACCGGCCAACAGGAAATCAACGGCGTTCCCGCCATCAAACCGTGGTGGCAAGTCACGCCCGAAGATGCCGCGAAGTGCCTCGACGCCACCGAATGGTGCCCCGGCGTGATCGAATATTTCCGCGGCGGTGGTTATTCGACGCGTTACAAGACCCGCGGCGGCATGCCGGTCACGATGACACGCCTGAACATCATCAAAGGTCTCGGCCCGGCCCTGCAAATCGCCGAAGGCGAAACCATCGAGTTGCCCGATGCCGTGCACGACGCACTCGACAAACGCACCAACGAAACGTGGCCGACCACGTGGTTCGTCCCGAACTGCTCCGGCAGCGGCAACTTCCGCGACCCGTACACAGTCATGAACAACTGGGGCGCCAACCACGGCGCGTTCAGCTACGGCCACATCGGCGCCGACATCACCACGCTGGCCTCAATGCTACGCATCCCGGTGTACATGCACAACGTTTGCGAGACGAAGGTATTTCGCCCCAGCGTCTGGACGGCGTTCGGTGATGACACCCGCGCCTGCACCACGCTCGGCCCGGTGTACGGGAAGTACTAACCGACCATGACACGACAAGAGAAGCTTACTGCTCTGTTGCGACTGTCGCATGAGCTTGGAACCCCATCGCGTTTCCTCGCCATCCTCGGCGAGGGCAATACCTCGACGCGACTCGACGACAAGACGTTCCTCGTCAAGGCCAGCGGCACCTGCCTCGGCACGTTGAAGGAAGATGAGGCGGTCGAGTGCCGTTTCGACGCCATCCACGCGCTACTGGAAAAGAAGGGCTTAAGCGACGACGAGGTGGACGGTGCGTTGATGGAAAGTCGCGTGGACAAGAACGCACGGAAGCCGTCGGTGGAAGCGTTATTCCATGGCTACTTCCTCTCGTTGCCCGACGTCGAGTTCGTCGGCCACACCCATGCCTTGGCGGTGACAGGCATTCTGTGTTCGCCGCGTGCCAAGGAGTTCGCAACGAAACGCATCTTCCCTGACGAGATCGTTTCTTGTGATGTTGAGTCGGTATTTGTTCCGTACACAGACCCCGGCCTCCAACTGGCCAATGCGATTCGCGTGGCGACCGAGGACTATCGTCAACGCCATGACCGCGTACCACGCGTGGTGTTGATTCAGAATCACGGCATCGTCACACTCGGACGCAGCGTCGAAGCGGTGTTGGCGGCGATGTTGATGGCGGAAAAGACCGCCCAGATTTGGACCGCCGCTGCCAACCTTGGCGGGCCGAACTTCCTGAGCGCACACAACGTGGCGCGCATTTCAGGTCGTCCCGACGAAGCCTACCGGCGTAAACTACTGAACTGATACTACTGACGTTCTTGCAAAACTTCTTTTAGTGGATGGCGATTGGAGTGGAGATGGCGAGCCGAAGGTGTGAAAACAGTTTTTCCAGAGGCCCTTCGGCTTACTTTTACGATGGGCGACCATGCTCCGCCCTTGGCGTCGGCCCG
>CAIKAP010000094.1 GCA_903825435.1 uncultured Verrucomicrobiota bacterium | reverse complement strand
TCGGCTCGCCATCTCCACTCCAATCGCCATCCACTAAAAGAAGTTTTGCAAGAACGTCCTTTTATAGTGAGTTTCTTTTACACCGACAAGAATGGAAGTGTAATGTTTTTGGATGCACATGTTACGAGCCAAATGAAAACGCCGAACCAGATATGGTTGCGATTGCTTGTTCGAAGCACCTCAGGCGTGTCATTTTTGACCTTTTCAGAAGGATTGATAGACACTATCCTCCACCCCGATGAGGGTGATCTACATCGTGCTTCTGTGCTGTGCACTATCATTGGCGGCACAAGCCGACTGGCCGCAGTTTCGCGGTTCGACTGCAGATGGGCAAGCCTCTGCTACAGAACTTCCGCTTCACTGGTCTGAAACGGATAACATCAAATGGAAGACGGAAATCCCTCTTCGCGGCTGGTCCACACCGGTGGTGATGGGGGGGCAAGTTTGGTTGACCACTGCGACGCTCGATGGCCATAGCTTCTTTGCTGTCTGCCTTGATGCCAATACCGGTAAGATTCTCTTCAATAAGGAACTGTTTCACTGCGATGCGCCCGAACCGCTTGGCAATGCTGTCAACTGCTACGCCTCACCTTCGCCCGCCATCGAGGCGGGACGCGTCTATATTCACTTTGGGAGCTATGGCACTACGTGCCTCGATACAACCACGTTCAAAGTCCTTTGGCAACGAACCGACTTACCCTGCCGACATTACCGTGGTCCGTCCTCCTCGCCCGTTCTCTTCGAGAATCTTCTGATTGTGACGATGGATGGCGTCGATGTGCAGTACCTCCTTGCGCTCGACAAGAAAACCGGTAAAACCATTTGGAAAACCAACCGTTCCGTCCCTTGGGACGACGAGAATTCGACGCTCAAATTTGCCAAGGACGGCGATCTGCGCAAAGCGCACAGCACGCCGATTGTCGTAAGCGTCAATGGCAAACTTCAGATGCTCTCTACTGGAGCAAAGGCCGCGTACGCCTACGATCCGCACGACGGCAAGGAACTATGGCGGATCCAGTTTCCCAATTCCTGGTCAGCCGCACCGATGCCGTTGTTCAGTCACGGCCTTGCCATGATCATCACCGGCCTCGGCAAAACCGAACTCTACGCCGTCCGTGCCGACGGCAAGGGCGACGTGACCAACACCCACATCGTGTGGAAACTCGACAAGGGCGTCGCCAAGACCGCCTCGCCTGTGATCGTTAACGATCTGTTCTACATGGTTCGTGACGACGGCATTGTCACCTGCCTCGAAGTCGCCACCGGCCAGCAAGTCTGGTCTGAGCGCATCGGTGGTACCTGTGCTGCCTCGCCCATCTACGCAGACGGCCGCCTCTATTTCGCCAACCAACAAGGCAAGACCATCGTACTGAAACCCTGCCGCACATTCGAGGTACTTGCAACCAACACCCTCAACACTGGCTGCATGGCTTCGCCCGCCGTGTCAGGCAAAGCGTTGTTCCTCCGCACCAAGACGCACCTCTACCGGATCGAATCAGACAAATAGTATTACTGTAACTGCCCGCGCTACGGCGGAAGCGTGCAGTTGTCTTCTTTGTGAGCTGTGCTTGATGATTTGGCTTAAAAACGCTACCATTTTGAAACGAATGAGATTGACGCCTCTGATTTTCGCCACAGTGCTGATGGGCGCGGGTTGCGCCAAACACCTTACATATCCCATCGCAGTGTCGACAGTGAGACCGTCTATAGAGACGGTCATCACACCGTCGGGGCTTGAATTGGGGCGGATCACACAAGTCAATGTGAAGTACTGGTTCGTTGTCGTAGATTTTGTGCGGCGCAATCCGCCGCCGCCAGGCACCCGTCTCATTTGCTACCGACGCGATCAACCCGTCGCCACACTCAACCTCACCGAATCCTCGCGCGGTCGGTTCGCCGTCGCCGATATCCTCGATGGCGCCCCACGTCCTGGCGACGAAACCCAAATCCAATGAAGACGACTTCCCATATTCACCTTCTCGATCATCCGTTGGCCAACGCCTTTCTCAGCGACATCCGTGACAAACACGCCGGGCGCGCCGTTGTGCGGCAACGGGTGCGGGTGCTGGCACAAATGCTTTTTCTTGAAGCGACTAGCAACCTGCCATCACGTGTCGTCCGCGTCGCTACACCACTGACCATGACCTGCGGCACACACATCAATGCCGACCTCGGTCTGGTTCCCATCCTCCGCGCCGGTCTTGGCATGGTGGACGGCATCCTCGAACTCTGGTCCGACGCGCGTGTTTTCCACCTCGGTCTCTACCGCAACGAGCAAACCTTGGAGGCCATCGAGTACTACAATAAACTCCACCACCACAAACCTGTGGACATTGCGTTCATTCTCGATCCGATGCTCGCGACCGGCGGCTCGGCTTGCGTCGCGGCGCAACGGCTGAAATCCTGGGGCGTGAAGCATATCAAGTATCTCGGCCTTTTTGCCGCGCCCGAGGGTGTCAAGCGGCTCTCCACCGAACATCCCGACATACCAATCTACCTCAGTGCACTCGACTCACATCTCAACAGCCGCAGCTACATAGTTCCCGGCCTCGGCGACGCAGGCGACCGCCAGTTCAGCGGGTAGGCGGATGCCGCCAAACCTAGTCGCCTTTGTTGAAATTCCACCGTGATATCTTGCGTTAGAGATAGGCAGTAAACGGTAGAGACGGACAATCTCTGGCGTAAGTGCTCCGAAACATCACATTTAAGGAAGCTCTGAAGGGCTCGCCCTTTCTGTAGAGTTTTTGAGAAAAGAGGGGGATGAACGATCAACTCAATTTTTTGGCGATTGGGTGGAAGAAGAAAGTGCTCAAGAGCGAGCGATTTCTGAAGGAGATGAGTGTGA
>CAIKAP010000093.1 GCA_903825435.1 uncultured Verrucomicrobiota bacterium | reverse complement strand
TCACACTCATCTCCTTCAGAAATCGCTCGCTCTTGAGCACTTTCTTCTTCCACCCAATCGCCAAAAAATTGAGTTGATCGTTCATCCCCCTCTTTTCTCAAAAACTCTACAGAAAGGGCGAGCCCTTCAGAGCTTCCTTAAGTGAGTCGTCGATGTCGGTCGCTCGGGGTGGCGATCTTGAGTGGATCTTGGAGGAGATTCTTGATTCGCGGGCTGATCCCAAACGGGAGCCGGAGGCGTTTTATCAAGGGCTGCGGCTGGTCGGCATTGATGGGACGCTGTTTTCGATGTTCAACACTCCCTCGGTGCTCCAGCAGCTGAGCAAGGCGATGAGCCGGCGGATGAAGGCGGCGTTCGCCAAGCTGGGGGTGGTGGCGTTGGTGGAACTGGGGACGCATCGTCCGATGGCGGCGGCCATCGCCCGCACCGGGGAATCGGAGATGGTTATGGCTCGGCGGCTGATCCACCTTCTGCCCGGCGGATGTTTGCTGCTCGCCGATCGTCTCTACGGCGTGGGTAAGTTTCTGGTGGCGTTTCTCCAGCTCTTCGCACAGGGCGACAATGATTTCCTGGTGCGCATCAAGCGCGGCAAGTTCAAGAGTCGGCTGCTGCGCCGCTGTCGCGATGGCAGCGTACTGCTGCTGGTATGGGGCGCCGATCCTGACAGCCCGGGACGGGTGGAATTCCAGGTGAGGGAAATTCGTGGCGTGGTCATCGGCCGTGGCGCCAAGCGCACATCCCTGCGGCTGTGGACCAGCCTGCTGGATGAGGGCCTCTTCCCGGCGCGGCAACTGCTGGAGCTTACGTCGAGCGCTGGGAGATAGAAATCAGCTTCGAAGAACTCAAAATCCATCTCCATGGCGGGGCGCCCTTGCGCAGTTACACCCCGGAAACCGGACGCCAAGAAATCGCCGCCCTGCTGATCTGCCGGGCGATGCTGGCCGACCTGCGCCTGGAGGTGGCCCGACGGGGGGACATCGCGGTTTTGCGTGTGAGCTTCCCGAAAGTGCTTCATCACGGTGCCGCCCTCTGGGAGGTATTCGCTTGGGGCGGCGAGACGCTGTCCAACCCACAAAAACAGAGTATGGTGCGCGGCATGTACAAGTCACTCCGCCGCCAGATCTCTGGACCTCGGCGCAGCCGATCCTGCGTCAGAGCCATTCGACAACCCGTGAGTTCTTGGCCCAGGAAAATCAGAAATAGCCTTGAGTCTCATGGCAGTTTTAGCCATGAAGTTTCACGTCAATTCAAGAATGAAACGCAAAGGCATTGAGACTAGTCTATAAGTTTTCGGATGCGTTCTGGAGCTGGCCGTTTAAGATGCTCGAAAGCGGCGGGTACATCTGCGGTATGATCCACCGCATCGCCGGGTGGGCGTTCATAATCCCGTTTGGGATTCACCTCGCGGTGTTGTTCTGCACGCCGTGCTGGCATGGGCACCTGAAAGAGTTGTGGCTGCGATTCTACGACGTCAGGGACGGCTCGGGCCAATTGCTCTACAACCTCGGCTTGAGCCAGACCCCGCCGCCGCATTGCCGGTTCAACTATGCGGAGAAAGCTGAGTACTGGGCGCTGGTTTGGGGTTCGTTCGTCATGATCGTCACCGGCGCGATGTTGATCTTCACCGAGACTGTCCTGCGGATGTGGCCGAAGGTCTGGCACGCGTCGCGCAGGTTATCCATTACTACGAAGCGGTGCTGGCGACGCTGGCCATCGTTGTTTGGCATTTCTACTGGGTGATTTTTGACCCGAAAGAATATCCGATGAACCCGTCCTGGCTTATCGGCAAAAAAGCGGAGCACTCGGCCGATGAAAAACGCTAACCCACCGCTCTTGCACCGACGCCAGCAGTATCGTAGGTTGGCCGCGTGCTGCGTCCCAATTTGACGACAAAAATTTTAGTTGCAGTTGGCGTAACGGTTGCCGTTGTGATTGCCATCTACACGTTTTTCGTGCATCGCGTCCAGAGCGAGTGGTGGCGTGAACGCACCCAAGCCCAAAACGTCATCACCGCCACCATGGTCCACGAGTACATCACCGGCGTGATGCTCAGCGACCACCACCAGGAGGTTTTTCATTTTCTCCAGCAACTTCAGGACAAAAATGAAATTTGGCGGGGACGGGTCATTGACATCAACGGAAACATCATTTTTTCCACATCGACGCAGGAGGTGAAACACGCCACTCTGGTCACGCCGCCCGAGTTATTCCAGGAAAAGCGCCTCCTTCACGGTGTTCGCTTTGAGGACGGACAGCAACTCACTGTGGTGATGTCCCCCATCCAAAGCCTCGTCTCCTGCGCTAGATGCCACGACGCCAAACAGGAGTTTACCGGTGCCATTGTGCTGGAGCGTTCCCTCGAACCCGCCATCGCCACCGTCACCCGCAACCGCAACCTGCTCCTGATATATGGCGCGCTCATCTTTGTCATCGTCGGCGTCGTTGTCTGGATGTTGATCGTGCGGCTTGTCGCGCAGCCTGTCAATAACGTCCTCAAACAGATGGACCGTGTCCGCGCTGGCGACCTCACCGCACGCGTCCCGGCGCAGAGCCATGATGAGATCGGGCGGCTCACTGAGGGCTTCAACACGATGGTAGAGAGCCTCCAGAATACCACCGAGGAGTTGCACGAGTCCCACACCCGCCAGATCCAGCAGGCGGGCAAACTTGCTTCCATCGGCGAACTCGCCAGCGGCATCGCCCACGAAATCCGCAATCCGCTTGCCGGCATCGGCGCAGCCGTCGAGGTTCTAGCCGAGAAAAGTAGCGCTCAGGATCGCGAAATCGTTGGAGAAATTCGGCGCCAGATCAATCGGCTCAACGCCACGCTGCGCGGCTTACTGGATTTCTCCCGCCCGAGCGAGCCGGAAATCGTACCGTGCGATATAGGTGAGTTGATCAAGCCGATGCTCGCGCTCGCCCGGCCCGACGCGCAGAAAACTAACGTGCAGATCGTTGCCGAATATTCTGCCGACCTGCCTCCGATTTGTGCTGATCGCCAACAGCTCCAGCAGGCCATCCTCAACGTCCTACTCAACGCCATCCAGGCCATGCCCAACGGTGGCACACTAACCGTTCACGGCGAAGTTCTGGAGAAACCAAACCAAACCCTACGGGTAACGATCCGCGACACTGGTGTCGGCATCTCCCCTGAGAATCGGGAGCGAATTTTTTCGCCATTCTTCACCACCAAACACCGCGGCACCGGCCTCGGCTTGGCCATTTCCCGTTCCATTGTCGAGAAGAATGGCGGCGTGATCACCGTCGAGAGCGAGGTGGGCCGCGGCACCGCCGTGTTCATGGAATTCCCGGCCTGCAAACAGGAGGTTTGCAATGCCAAAAAGTAAAGTACTTGTCATTGACGATGAACGACTGGTCCGTTGGTCGCTCGAACAAAAACTCTCCCGCGATGGCTACGACGTCGCGAGCGCCCCGACCGGCGAGGAGGGCCTAAACCTGTTGCGCGATGGCGGTCATGAATTGGTGTTACTCGACCTGCGCCTGCCCGGTATGGACGGCGTCCAAACCCTTCAGGAAATCAAAAAAATCGACCGCGAGATCGCCGTCGTTATGCTTACCGCCGACACCGGTATTTCCCGCGCCGTCGAATGTGTTCGCCTTGGCGCCCACAACTATTTGTGCAAACCGTTTGATTTTGACGAAGTCCACATCGCGCTGGAAAAAGCCCGCGAAGACCTCAAGCTGCGCCGCGAAGTCAGCCGCCTGCGCCGCCGGCAACAGCGAGAGTTTGGCGTTGAGAACCTCGTTGGCCCCAGTACCGCCATGCGCGCAGTGCGCGAGCTTATCGGCAAGATCGCCACCAGCAACGCCACCACCGTCCTTATTGAGGGCGAGAACGGCACCGGCAAGGAGCTCGCCGCCCGCGCCATCCATTTTAGCAGCGCTCGCGCCGAGCAGCCGTTCCTCGACTTGAACTGTTCCGCCGTACCGGAGACCCTCTTTGAAAGCGAACTGTTCGGCCATGAACGCGGCGCGTTCACCGACGCCAAGACGATGAAGAAGGGCCTCATCGAGCTGGCTGATGGAGGCACCCTGTTGCTCGACGAAATCGGCGACCTCAAACCTGTCATACAAGTCAAGCTGTTGCGCGTGTTGGAGGCCCGCAAGTTCCGACGCGTCGGGGGCACTCAGGACATCGCGGTGGACATCCGTGTGATCGCGCTAACCAATAAAAAACTCACTGCCGCCATCCAGCATGGTGAGTTTCGTCAGGATCTCTACTACCGTCTGAAAGTCATCGCCGTGGAAATGCCGCCAGTGCGCGAACGTTCGGATGACATCGTGCCGCTGGTCGAACACTTCCTTGAGCACTTCGCTGAGGAGTTCAAAAAACCCCTAAAGAAGCTCTCGCCCGAAGCCCAACAAGCTTTTCAGCGGTACTCCTGGCCAGGCAACGCCCGCGAACTGCGCAACGCTATCGAACGGCTTGTCATCCTCGAAGCTGACCAAGTCATCTCTGTGAGCCATTTGCCATTAGAAATCCGCGCGGGCATCCCCAGCAGCGGGACTGCGGTGGTAACGCTGCCGACGGAAGGCATCGCGCTGGAGACGGTGGAACGCGACCTCGTGCGCCAGGCGATGGAACGCACCGGCGGCAACCAGACCCGCGCCGCCGAACTGCTCGGCATCGAACGTGACGCCCTGCGACGCCGCCTCGTCAAGCACAGCTTCCGCGAAAGTAACGTTGACGGCGCGTGATTTCGCGCTTTCAGGCGCGCACAAACACCCATATACCGAATTCCGTTTTGTATGACGGGAAAGTTGCGATTTCGTAACTCTTTTACACGGCGGAGCTTGAAGGGTATCATCACTCCGTGGCACGGAGTGTGCAATTCCCCTACCACACGGAAAATTTTATGAACACAAAAACATCATTCATCATCGGTATCGGTGCCTGTGCGGCTTTGGCGCTGGCAATTTCTTGTGCGACTGTCGATAGCGTAGTGGTGGCGCCACCCATGATCGCCGGTGCCAAGTACGTCGGCATGGACACCTGCGGGACCTGCCATGAAAAGGCCGTTAAGAATTTCAAACTCACCCAGCACGCTCGCATCCAAATCCCCGGCGACGAGAAGCGCGTGCCCGGGCAAGGCTGCGAAGGTTGCCACGGCCCCGGCAGCCTCCACGTCGACGCCGGCGGCGGCAGGGGCAGGTTCATCGTCAATCCCGGCAAGAACCCCGAAGCCTGCTTCCAATGTCACATCGACAAGCAAGCCGAGTTCAGCCTCGCCTTCCACCATCCCGTCAAGGAAGGACGAATGACCTGCATCACCTGCCACGATCCGCACGGCGAGAACATCCGCAAGCCGAAGATCTTGTCCGTGGCTCGCGTCAACGAGGTCTGCGCCCAATGCCACCACGAGCAGACCCGCCCGCATGTGTTCGACCACCAAGCTGTCCGCGAAGGCTGCACCACCTGCCACAACATCCACGGCTCCATCAACCCGAAGATGCTCACCCAGCGTGACAACACCCTCTGCCTGAAGTGTCATGCTCAACTTGCAGTCCCTGGCCAGACGGCGAAAACCATTATTATCGGCGACCCAACCAACTCTTCCTACGACCACACCAGCCGTCTACAACAAGCCACCTGCTTCAGCGCCGGTTGTCATACGGCCGTACATGGCTCAAACATCAATAATCATTTCCGGTATTAGACGGTACGAAAGGAGACAATCCCTTGAAACGAATTCACTTCACGATCCTGCTGGTAAATTTTCTGGCGGTAAGCGTCGCGGCCATTTCTGCTCGGGCGGCGGATGAAAAAAAAACAGACATGGATTTCTCGGCCCTCATCGAGCCGGGCATCAACTACGCAAGCGTCAAGGGCAACGCGGCCAAGTTCTGCGAAGACACTTGGATGAAGGACAAATTCACCGGCGGAATTGAGGAGTTCAAACTGAAAAGTAAAGTTGGCAAGGATTTGAATCTCAGCGTTGAGGGTCGCGGCGTATTTGATGCGCATGACTACAGGCTCCAGCTCGAATTGCTTAAGACTGAGTCCTGGTTCCTGCGGGCCGGTTATAACGAGTTCCGCAAATACTTCAACGGTGCCGGCGGCTACTTCGCCACTAATAATCTCGGACCGGTGTACGCGCTTCAGAATCAAGATCTCCATTTGGATATGCGCAACATCTTCGTGGAAATCGGCCTAATCCGGCCCAATCTCCCCAAGATCACCATCGGCTACGAACGTCAGGAAAAGGTGGGCATGAAGTCAATGCTCGAATGGAGCACGCTGAACTACACCAACACCGCCACTCACACCTCCACCAATAAGAAAATCTATCCGGGTTTTAAGGCGATTGACGAACACACGGATATCGTCAAATTGGAGCTAGAGCATGACATCAAGAATATCCACATCGGTGACGAGTTTCGCTACGAACACTACCAAGCCGCAGACGCGCGGTTTGATTACGGTAACTATTACGCACCACCGTACAGCCCCACAGGCAGCGGTGCTCTCAAGAAATCGAACCAGAGCGTCACTATTGCCGAGAACTTCAAGAATGACCTCTTCTGGAATACCTTCCACGTGGAGAGCCATTTGAACGAGAAGGTGTATTGGTCCTTTGGCTATTTGTACTCACGCTTCGATGGCGATGACGGCATGGGGCTGAACACGGTTCCTTTCTCCGGAGCCCGTGCGAAAGATTACTACACCACGAAAGTGGGCTTGGATAGCGACTCCCACGTTGTCAACGCCAACCTGCTGTACGATCCATTCAAGACCCTCTCCCTTAATATCGGCATTCAAGCCGAGAAAACTGATGCAACCTCCTTCCAGACCGGATTCCTGACGGAAACCGCCGGGGCAGCACCGTACGTTACCAACAATCCCTCCTCGCTCTTCTTGACGCAAACCGACAAGCGAAGCTTGGAAGAGAACGCGGGGCTGCGTTGGACAGGTATTCCCTTCACCACCGTCTATGCGGAGGGCAAATGGATACAAGAACAGACGTATTTCAACTGGAACCTCAATGAAGACGGTGACGTCACGTTGCGCGACACGCAGCTCAATACCCAGCGCCAAGACTACAAAATCGGCTTTAACTCCTCACCCTTGCCGCGCTTGACCCTTTCGTCACAATACCGCCACAGCATCCGTAATGACGACTACGACGGCGATCAAGAATTGTTCGTCTGTCAACACACCGTTTCCGACGAGTTTATGGCCAAGTTGACTCTTCACCCTTGTTCCCGCGTCAACGTTTCCTTCAAGTACCAGTACGTCATCACCGACATCCAGACGTTAGCTGTCGACACCATGACCGCCGCCACCTCCGGCCGGTTCAACTCCTCCATCTACACGTTGAGCGCCACCGTTACCCCCATCAATCGCCTCTACCTCACCGGGCTGGTCTCGTATCAGGACACCTATACATCCTCTGAATACAACGGCGCCACCTACATCGCCCCTTATCGTGGTAACGTCTACACCGCCCTCGCCAGCGCCGGCTACGCCCTCGACAACAAAACCGATCTCACCGCTGAGTACTCCTTCTCCTATTCTGACAACTTCAACGCCAACGTCCTCAATGGCGGCGGCTACAGTTGGGGATTGGACAGCCGCCGCAATGCCATTCAAGTCGGCGTCCGCCGGCAGCTCAGTAAGAACGTCACCGGCCACCTTCGCTACGGCTACATCGAGTACGTCGAACCCAGCACCGGCGGCATTAACAACTACCGCGCCAATATGGTGATGGCGAGCTGCGGCATCCGCTTCTGATCTTCACTCACAGTTGACTCCCACAACGGCGATGTTACCGTCATCTCGCCATGACGAACGCGCCGGATAACCAACTTCGCCTGCTCTTCTGGGAAACCACCGCAGGGTGCAACTTGGAGTGTGTCCACTGCCGACGCATTGACGTCAGCAAGCAACTCATGAAGAGCGACCTGACCACCGCCGAGTCGCTCGACTTCGTTACGCGCCTCGCCGACTACGCCAAACCCATCCTCGTCCTTTCCGGCGGCGAACCGCTCTTCCGCCCCGACATCTTCGACATCGCCGCCCACGCGCGCGAACGCGGCCTTGCTGTTGCCCTCGCCACCAACGGCACCCTCATCACCGAGCCAGTCGCCCAGAAAATCGTCGCTGCCGGTGTCCGGCGCGTCGCGATCTCGATTGACGGCGCGGACGAGACGACGCACGACGCGTTCCGCCGCCAGCCCGGCTCGCTCGCCGCCGCACTCAACGGCTTCCGCCACCTCAAGCGCCTCGGCATGTCCATGCAGATCAACTGCACCGTCACCAAGCACAACGTCCACCAGATCGACACGCTCTACGCCATGGCCCGCGACCTCGGCGCCGACGCGCTCCACCTGTTCATGCTCGTCCCCGTCGGCTGCGGCGTCCAGATTGCCGAATCCAGCATGTTGCCCGCCGAGGAATACGAGCGCGTCCTCAACTGGATGTACGACAAATCCAAGCTCAGCGAGCTTCACCTCAAAGCCACCTGCGCCCCGCACTACTTCCGCATCCAACACCAACGGAAAACCGCGAACCGCGAACCGCGAACCGTGAACCGTCCCGGCATGGAAGCGATGACCAAGGGATGCCTCGCCGGCAGCGCCATCTGTTTCGTCTCGCACACCGGCGACGTTTTCCCCTGCGGCTACCTGCCCGTCCCCGCCGGCAACATCCGCCGCCAGACGATGGCCGACATCTGGAACAATTCTCCCGTCTTCCAGCGCCTCCGCGACGACAGTCAGCTCGAAGGCAAATGCGGTTGCTGCGAGTTCAAGAAAGTCTGTATGGGCTGTCGCGCCCGCGCCTTCTACGAGGAAGACGGCAACTACATGGCCGAGGAACCGTACTGCAGTTACGAACCGAAACGGATGCAACACCCCCATGGTTAACATCACTAAACTCTTCTGCGGTGCCGACCAACCGGCCGACGCCCTCCGCTACGGCCACGGCTCCGGCGCGCCGAAATCCGCCGCCGAACGCCATCCCATCGTCGTCTGGAACATCACCCGCACCTGCAACCTCCGTTGCGTCCACTGCTACTCCGACAGCTACGCCAAGTCCTACCCCGGCGAACTCACCAACGCCGAAGCGAAAGTCGTCCTCGACGACATTGCCGCCTTCAAAGTCCCCGCCGTCCTTTTCTCCGGCGGCGAACCGCTCGTCCGCCCTGACCTCCTCGACCTGATTTCCTGCGCCGTCAGCAAAGGCCTGCGCGTCACGCTCTCCACCAACGGCACGCTCATTGATGAAGCCGTCGCCGCCAAACTCAAAGCCAACCACCTCACCTACGTCGGCATCTCGCTCGACGGCATCGGCCCGACCAATGACCAGTTTCGCGGCGTCGAAGGCGCGTTCGACCGCGCCGTCCGCGGCTTCCGCAACTGCATGGCCGTCGGCCAGAAAGTCGGTCTCCGACTCACGCTGACGAAGCGCAACTGCCAGGACCTCCCCCAGATTTTCGACTTCATTGAGAAGGAAGGCATCCAGCGCGCATGCTTCTACCACCTTGTCTATTCCGGCCGTGGCAACGCCGCCGACGAACTTACGTCCGCCGAGATCCGCCGCGCGCTCGACATCATTCTCGAACGGACCGGGGATTTCCACCGACGCGGCATCTCGAAGGAAATCCTCACCGTGGACAACCACGCTGACAACGCCTACATCTACCTCAAACTCCGCCAGCGCGACCCGGTTTACGCCGACAAAGTCTATCAATGGATGAAATGGAACGGCGGCGGCGCCAATTCCTCCGGCGTCGGCATCTCCAACATCGACACCCAGGGCAACGTCCATCCCGACCAGTTCTGGCAGACCGCCACGCTCGGCAACGTCCGCGAACGCCCGTTCAGCCAGATCTGGACCGACAATTCCATCACGCTCCTCGCTCAACTTCGTAATCGTCTCCCGCTTCTCAAAGGCCGCTGCGGCGCCTGCAAGTTTAAGGAGATTTGCGGCGGCAGCTTCCGCGTCCGCGCTGCCCAAGTCCACAGCGACCCGTGGGCGCCCGACCCCGCCTGCTACCTCACGGAGGAGGAAATCCTAAATCCGAATCTCGAAACTCGAAACAAATCCGAATGACCAAAATCCGAAACTCCCGTTTTGGACATTGCCGCAATTGAATTTTGAATTTGTTTAGGATTTAGAACTTCGTGCTTAGGATTTTCCGCTGTGCCTGTGTTTTGGCGCACGGGCTTTTTCCTTGAGCGCAATTCAGGTGGCCGCTACATTGCCGCCATGAAGGCATTGGGAGCATTGCTCACCGCTAACTGCCCCGTCACTGTCTGTGGGGAGACGGAGACGATATGACAAGAAGTGCTGGAGACAACTCATATATGGATTCACCAAATCCTTCGTTCGACATGGAAATGTTGAAAGAGGCTCAAGCCTTGGTTCGACGCCGCCCTCAAGATGCCGGTGCACATTTCGCTTTAGGCGTTGCCTTTGCCCAAATGCATTCCACCACAGACGCTATTAAGGCATATGAACAAGCAATCAAGCTCAAGCCTGATCTTGCACAAGCATGGTGCAATCTCGGTGAGGAGTACGGCGACCTCGAACGCTATGATAAAGCTATCGCTGCCATACGCAAAGCTATCGAACTTAAGTGCGACGACGCTTTGACTTGGTATAACCTTGGCGTGAACTGCGCTAAGGCGGGACAAACTCAAGATGCCATTGAAGCCTTTTTGGGGGCAATTGATCAGAATCCAAATTTTCCTGAAGCGTGGACGAACCTCGGAGTAGCATATGGAACCATACACCTTTTCGATGATGCGGTTAGATGTTGCCGGCGAGCAACTGATTTGAATCCGGGGTTAGCTGATGCGTGGTATAACCTCGGCGTAGTCTACCGGCAGATGGGACATACATTTCGGTCGTTCACTGCTTTTCGCAGGGCAAAGAAACTAAATCAGAACCTTGTTATCTGACTTGGTTTTGTCATGGACAATTCCCTATCTCAGGACTTTGTTCTCGCTCAAAACGAATTCAATATTGCCTTGGCGAATGGTCTGCGTGTCGCTCAGAAGTGCGTGAGGATACAAACAGACAAGGTTGGCAAAATCGCTGACCAACTGCACTCTCGGAACATCATCACGGCTCTGACCGTCAAATTCATCATCAATCCACCAAAGCGAACTGGCTACCCCGGCATGCCACCGTCCTTTATCTTGTGGGACAAGCCGTCATTATGTGTTCTCTCTCGCTGCCTTCTCGAAACCTATTTGATTATGTTCTACTTGTGCGTTGATAACGTTTCCACCGAGGAAAGGGATTTCCGCCTGCTCTGGTGGGAATGGCATGAGATAGCCGAACGAGTGCGATTGGCAGAAGCGTACGGGAGTAATGATCCCCGATTGATAGATGAGCGGAAAGAGCGAGACACGTTAGTGGGAAACATTAAATCCCACCGGTTCTTTCTTCAGCAGAACGTTAATGACCAGAAGGAGCTTATAGAAAAGAAGCTCAATCGCAACCGAGCGCTGATAGTCAGCTTGAAAGAGATCGCAGTGAATGCTGGTATCCATGCCGGTCAATTCCGAAATGCTTATGATTACTTCTCACAGTTTATACACACCTTGCCACTGGCAAATTGTATCGTTGATGGCTTTACACCAGACAGCATGTTTCTGCCAATACGGTGGGCAACGGCGTGGCTTGCCTTTTCAATTCGAGATTTCGTTAAGCTTTTTCCCTCTGGCAAAGATGTAACGGATCTAGAATTCTGGCAGATAACGAATTTCTACTCTGACCTTCTGGCTACCGATTTGAGCCTAGTAAAGGCACCCAGTCCAACCCCCAATTGCCCACAGTAGCATGCCGAACATCTACGGACGGAACAAAACCGGAACATTCGACTAACTACTACCTCTCAATGAGGTTTCGGAGCTGGTCGAAGGGGTAGCCGCCGTCGTAGGAGCCGCCCGTATCTACCGCATCCAAGTTACCTGTCCGCAGCTTGCGCTGGTCAGAAGACGCGCCTCGCGCTAGATTGCGCGCGTGGACAACCAACCTGACATCCTCCGCTACCAACGCGACCGCTCCCTCGCGGACGTGCCCGGATTCAGTGTCGGCCTTCAGCTTCGACTTCCCGACAACACGAAAGTCTATCTCGCGCTCAGCGCCGCCGAGTTCACGTTGACCTTCAGCGACGACAAAATCGCGCCGTAACATCCGGAACATTTCCGGAACACAATCCATGCTAAAAATTTAGCATGCCACTTTACCAGAACAAGCCGAGCGAAGCGGAGCCGAACCGAGCGGAGCGGAGCCGGAACGAAGTGAAGACGCCGCTGTGGTATGCGGCAAATGCAGCCCCGAAGGGGAGCCGAAGGCCGAGCCGACGAAGGAGCGAGTGCAATCCGACGAGACGCTGAGGGGTAATGGGCAGCAAGCCGTAACACGGCGTCTGGGACTTGGAGCGTAGCGGCTTACGAATTCTCCGCGATCATCTTGGCGAGTTGCGGCAACAAGGGCGGCAAATCCTCCCGCACCGTCTTCCACACCACGCGGTAGTTAACGCCCATGTAATCGTGAATCAGTACGTGGCGCATCCCGGTCATTTCCCGCCACGGCAATCCCGGATACTTCGCCTGCAGTGACGCAGGAATCCGCCCGGCAGCCTCGCCAATGATTTCCAAGCAACGCACCACCGCATTCATCTCCTTCAGAAATCGCTCGCTCTTGAGCACTTTCTTCTTCCACCCAATCGCCGAAAAATTGAGTTGATCGTTCATCCCCCTCTTTTCTCAAAAACCTAGAGAAAGGGCGAGCCCCTCAGAGCTTCCTTTACCGTCTTGATTGCTTCCGTCCTACTCAGCGGACAGTGCCTTGTCCCCCTGCCTCGCCTGCTTGGGCCTCGATGAGCCGAGACCATCAACACAAGGCCCCATCTGCCTCGTAGTTCAGATCACCAGAAAGTTACAACGGCTGAAAGCCAGCAACCTTCCCAACTCACATCAATACTAGTGTCGAATTCGGAGGACCCGTTAGGGAGAGTGTTGAGGCTCTCGGTTTTGTGCCTCCAGCTCGGCTTAAAATTGCCATTTTTTCTGGCATAATTCTTAGAGTGACACTCACGATATCGTCTGGCATTAAACACTATTCAGACGAGCGAGGAGGCTACGGCTGATCACCGTAGGTTTTCTCGTTAATCCCCCATCTTCCTAAATCATGTCCAGCGTAGCTTGCGCGAAATTGCTTGGCAGAATTCCACCGGCAGCGTGTCAGAACGGTGAATCGCCACCAGTTGTTGGAGGCTCTTCTCTCTGCGTACTTTCATGTCGCCCGTTCGCACTGCAATCGCAACTGCCCGCACGCCGCCGCGATGTCGGCGCCCTTATCGATGCGCAACGTCGCCGAGATGGCGGCTTGGCGGAGCACGTGCTGAAACACCTTGCAACGGTCCCGGTCCGGCCGTTGCCACCCCAAGCCCTCGACCGGGTTGTGCGGAATCAAGTTCACCTTCGCGTGGACCCGGCGCGCCATCGCCGCCAGTTTGTGCGCCTGCTCGATCATGTCGTTCACGTCCTTGATGAGGATGTACTCGAACGTCAGCATTTTTCCCTTCGTCGCCGCGTAATACTCGCACGCCGCCACCAACTCGTTCATCGGAAATTTCCGGTTGATCGGCATGATCTTCCCGCGCACATCGTCCGTCGCGCCGTGCAACGACACCGCCAGCCGTATCTGCATCGGCTCCTCCGCCAGCCGCCGGATGCCGGTCACGATGCCCACCGTCGAGACGGTCATCTTCCGCGCGCCGATGCCGAACGCCCACGGCGCGTTCAAAATCCGCAGCGCCCGCAGCACGTTCTCGTAATTCGCAAACGGTTCGCCCATGCCCATCACGACGATGTTGTTGACCTTCTCTTTCGTCAGCTTCTGGGTCTGCCAGACCTGGTCCACGATCTCCGCTGCGCTCAGGTTCCGCTTGAATCCGTCCAGCCCGCTCGCGCAGAACTTGCACCCGAACGCGCACCCGACCTGCGTTGAGACGCACACCGTCTGACGGTCGTCCGTGCTCGTCAGCCCCGGCGTCGCGGGAATCAGCACCGTCTCGATCAACGAGCCGTCGTTAAGCTGAAACAGAAATTTCTCCGTCGTATCCGTCGCGTGACGCGTCGTCACCTCGCTCACCGCGTTCAACGTAAACTCCTCCGCCAGTTTCGCCCGCAGTGCCGCCGATAGATTGCTCATCTGCTCGAACGATTCCGCCTGCTTGACGTACACCCACTGGAGCAACTGCTCCGCCCGGTACGCCGGCTCGCCGAGCAACGCTAGTTGTTTCGCCAGTTCCTCGAGGTAAAGTCCTTTAATATTCATCGTTGTCTCCATGCTGCGGCCACCGCGTCGTAAAGCGCGTCGAACTCCGCGTGAACGACGCACTGTTCCGGATTTGTTCCGGCCCACGCCACCGACTCACGGATACCGGTGCGGAACGGTTTCCGGCAGCCAAACTCCGGCACGAACCGTTTAATCTTCACATTATCGAAGACAGCCGGGTTCGCCTTATCGCCTTTCAGCGGCCCGCTTAACTGCGGGAAGCGTCCGCACAGCCAGTCGATCGGAATCCGCAACAGGTTCGGCGGCGGCGCACCGAGCGCCGCGGCGGTCTCGGCGTAAATCTGCGGCCACGTCAGCGTCTCGTCGCTCGTGATGTGGAACGCCTCACCAATGGCGCGCTCATTGCCGACCAGCCCGGCAAGACCGACGGCGAAATCGCTCGTCGCCGTCAACGTCCACGGATTGTCGAAGTCCGGCAGGAAGAGCGGTTTGCCCGCGAGCAGTCGCGCCGCGAGCGTGTAGCTGGCGCTACCGACGATGTTCGGGAACCAACGCGGCCCGTAGGTGTGCGACGGGCGGACAATCGTCACCGGAAACTCCGGGCGTTTCTGCAGCCATTCTTCGCACGCTTGTTTCTTCTGCGCGTAATCCCAGAACGCGTTGCCGAGCGGTTCCGCCTCGGTGATCGGCAGCTTCGTCGCCGGTTTCACGTACGCGGCGGTGGTGCTGATGAAAATATATTGCCGAATTTTCCCGGCGAAGACCTCGAAATCCACGGCGAGATCGGACGTTTCAAAGCCGAGGAAGTTGACGACGACCTCCGGAACAAAAAAGGAACATGCGGCCCGCATCGCGCCGGCGTCTTTCCGGCCGGCCTTGACCGACCGGAACATTTCCGGAACATGCGACTGGCCGCGCGTCAGCAAAATAACTTCTTCGCCGCGCGCGTGGAGGCGCGCCGCGCAGTCGGTCGAGATGTTGCCGGTGCCGCCGATGAAGAGGATTTGCATGGCGGACAGTGTAGCGCGCGCCACGCATCCCGGCAATGTCTGTCCTTGCCACGCGGCCAATAACGCGGTAGGAATTTTCGCATGAAAACGATTTTGCTCCTCGCCGCGTTGTCGCTTGCCGCCACCAGTTACGCCACTTCCACCGGCTCGCCGTTCTACGGCGATCCGCCGGATGACCATCATCCGTGGTGCGTCCACGATTGGAACCGGCCGCAGCCGCCGCGCGTCGAACCTGGCCCGGCGAAACCGTGTCCGCCGCCAGAGGGCGCGGTGGTGTTGTTCGACGGCACCGAGGCGACGTTGGACAAGTGGGAGGCCGACCAGGAAGGCCACATTGCGACGAAGTGGGTCGTTCACGACGGCGCGATGGAGTGCGTGCCGAAGTCAGGCTACGTCCGCACTAAGGAACATTTCGGTGATTGCCAGTTGCACGCTGAATGGGCCGCACCGACAAACGTCGAAGATGAAAGCCAGGGCCGCGGAAACAGCGGTATCTTCCTAGATGGCGTTGTCGAAATCCAAGTGCTCGATAATTACAACAACCCAACTTACGCGGATGGTTTTGCGTGCGCGGTATACGGTGTGGCTCCGCCGTTGGCCAACGCACTGCGGGTGCCCGGTAAGTTTCAACAGGTTGACATCACGTTCCGTCGCCCAATTTACAAGGACGGCAAGTACCTCTATCCCGGCTACGTCACGGTGTACTGCAACGGCGTACTCGTGCAAGACAAGACCCAGCTTGAAGGCCCGGGTGGTCATCGTGTGCGCTCTAAACTTGGTCCGTTGCCGGAAAGAGGCCCAATCAGACTTCAGGATCACGGCAATCCGGTTCGGTTTCGGAACATCTGGTGCCAACCGTTGCCGCCGCGCGGACACGAAACCGGCATCCACGGCCCGCTCAGCGCCGAGGCCACCGCCGCCAAGCGTAAGGAAATCGCCGCGATGGTGCGCGCGGATGCCGCCAAGATCACGGCACATCCCACCATTCAGATGCTGCGGTTTGCCGAGTCGCTCGTGTACGAGAAGGACGAGCTGACGTTCCAGAAAGTGGAACAGATGGCTGGCCAGTACGTCGCCGCCATTAAACAACTCCCCGCCGACAAATTCGCCGGAGCGAAGGATAATGTGAAATCCATCGCGCGTGTCTTCCAGTACCTCGCCAAGAACAACATCATCCCCACCGGTTTCCCGCCGAAAGCTGACTTGGATGGCATCATCAAGGCGCAGGGCTGGGACAAAGAGAAGTAGTAGTTGTAATTACATCCCGCAGGCGATCACGCCGCGGGCGCACGCAGTGCGCCCCTACGATGATAACGGGCCTCCCATTCCCGTCAACCTGCCGACCGGCGCGTGCAAGTTGGTAACCGGGGCATGTAAGTCGCTCCACTTCGCGCTCTTGCCTCGCCCGTATGGGGTGCAAGAAATTAGTCTTCGAGGTAATAGTAAAATACCCCACGTTCTTCATCGATTCAAATACGCGGTTCGCCATTAGACCCTTTTCCTCCACTGATATCTTTTGAAATATGTCGCGTATCGAACCAGTCCACCCGCTCTCCCGTGCTCGGCTCAGGAGGTTCAGCGTTGCGGATGGGATCCATATAAATGGCGGGGAAGTTGCGTTAGGCGAGAGCGAGGCAATCCGCGACCGGAGCCTCAAACCGTAAAAATTCTTCAAAGCCCGGAGAGACACTCATGTAACAGCACGCATACTGGACATCGTGCGTTCTCGATGGAAGAGGAAGAATGGGAGTGAGATACTTTGCAGCCTCTTTCCTTGTGACCTGGCCGTGTGTCTGATGAACGGAGGGATAAAATAACAACCAAACCAATCCAATATATGCCGTCCAAAGAAGAAGAATGACGGTCACAGCTCCCATCAAGGTGTATTTGAGAAAAGTTTTTATGGACTTAATACGAAGCGTAGGTAGTCACCTCCGGGCGGAGCGACGATAGAGGGTGCGGCTAGAGACACCGAGCATCTTAGCGGCTTTTTCCTTGTCTCCAGCACAGATGGCCAGCGTCTCGGCGATGAGTCGCTCTTCCATTTTCTCCAGCGGCGTGCCGACGGAGATGGTCACGCTCGGGCCGTATGCTTGAATGCCGGCGGCGGGGACGCTGCCGGGCACAGGGGCGCAGAGGATGAAGGCGGAAATCGTGTCGTCGGTGGCGACCGCAATGGCACGTTGGATGGCATTCTCCAGTTCGCGGACATTGCCGGGCCACGGATGGGCGAGAAGCTGATCGAGCGCGGCGGGAGCGATGGCGCGGACTGTCTTGTGCATCCGGGCGGCATACTTGTTCAGGAAGAAACTCGCCAATAGCGGAATGTCCTCGGGCCGATTGCGCAACGGCGGCAGGGCGATGTGGACGACGTTGAGCCGGTAGTAGAGGTCTTCACGAAACCGTTTCTCGGCAATCGATTGCGGGATGTCCACGTGCGACGCGCTGATGATCCGCACATCGATCTGCAGGTCGCGTGTGCTGCCGAGCCGCTGGAACCGTCCATCTTGAAGCACACGCAGGAGCTTCGCCTGCAGCTGAGGGCTCATCTCGGCGATTTCATCGAGAAAGAGGCTGCCGCCGTCGGCCAGTTCTAATTTACCGGCCTTGGTGTTGGCGGCACCGGTGAAGGCGCCGCGTTCGTAGCCGAACAGTTCACTTTCGAGGAGTGTTTCGGGAATAGCGGCGCAACTGATCTTGACGATCGGCTGGTCGCGACGCGGGCTGAGGGCGTGGATAACGTCGGCAACGACTTCCTTGCCGGTGCCGCTCTCGCCCTGGATAAGAACGCTCACGTCGGTGGGGGCGATCTGGCGGATGAGCTTCTTGACAACCATCATCGGGTCGCTGTTGCCGATGAGGGCTTCTTCGCCGCGTGCCTGTTCGAGGGCGTCGCGCAGGCGGAGGTTTTCGGCGGTAAGGCGCTGTTTCTCGACGGCCTTAGCGACGGCTTTCAGCAGGGCGCTGCGGTCGAGCGGTTTTTCGATGAAATCGTACGCGCCGAGGCGCATGCCTTCGACGGCTTTCTCGACGGTGCCGTGGCCGGTGATGACGATGACTTCGACGGCGGGCCGCAGTTCCTTCACGCGGCGCAATACGGCGAGGCCGTCCTGGTCAGGCAATGCGAGGTCGGTGATGACGAGGTCCGCGCCGTGCTGCTCAAACCGGGCCATCCCCGCGGCGGCGGTGTGAACGCAGGTAACGACGTACCCTTCCTTGGCGAGGATCTTCTCCGCAGCGGTGCAGAGCGCTTCTTCGTCGTCCACCAATAGGATGTCAGCTTTCCGTGCCATGTTTGTCCGGGATCGGCAATTCGATCAGGAAACTCGTACCACGGTCGGGGGTACTTTCGCAACGGATTCGTCCACCGTGTTCCGCCACGACTTGTTGGGTCAACGGCAGGCCGAGGCCGGTGCCGCTGGGTTTAGTGCTGAAAAAGGGCTTGAACAGGTTCTGTTGCGCCGCCGGGTCCATTCCTTTGCCGGTGTCGGTGACGCGAAGAAACGCGCGCGATGTTTCGTGCGAGGTGGCCAGCGTCAGGGTGCCGCCGGTGGGCATGGCTTCGATGGCGTTGCGGATAAGGTTGAGGATGGCCTGCCAGAGCTGGGCTTCGTCGCCGAGCACAGGTGGCAACGCCGCATCGAATTCGCGATGGACGGTCACATGAGCTGCGTCAAAGGAACCTTGCAGGAACGACATGCCGTTGGTGAGAAGATCGTTGAGCGCGACGAGTTCGCGGCGCGGGCGCGGCATCTTGGCGAACTGAAGGTAGTCCTCAGTGACGCGCTGGATGCGGCGGACTTCAGAACCGATGGCACTCAGTAGGATGCGCATCTCGGCGCTAGCGGCTGGTTCTTGCTCGGTGAGCGCGGCGGCTTCATCGCCGACAAGGTCGAGGTTGAGGATAACGGAGCTGAGCGGGTTACGGATTTCGTGGGCGAGCTTGGCGGACATGGCACCGACGACAGCGAGGCGTTCGGCCTGGAGCTTGGCTTCTTCAAGACGTTTGCGTTCGGTAATGTCGCGGAGAATGGCGCACCGACCGATGGGATCGCCTTGCGGGTCGCGCAACACCGACAGGCTCAACTCGACAGGAACGCGACGGCCGTCCTTGGTGAGGCGGACGGTCTCGATGTGGAGGTGTCCGTGCGCGGCGACCTGTTCGTCGATCTGCTCCAGCTCGTGCGCATCGAGCAGGTCGGGCGGCACGATGAACTGTACCGGCTTGCCGATGATCTCCTCGGCCTTCCAGCCAAAAACCTCCTCGGCGGCCCGGTTCCAGGAGCGAAACCGTTTCTCGGCGTCCACCGTAAAGATGGCGTCGGCGGAATCGTTGATGCCGCTTTCCAGTTCCTGCATCCGTCGGTAACGGTCGCTGGCGATGTACGCATCCACGGCCAGCGACGCGTCGAGCATGAAAATCTTTTGCAGCGCGGCCAGCGTCTCGTCGGCTGCGGCGGCGCAATGGTCCCGGATGAGCGGTATCATCGCGCTAAACAATTGTCCGTAGCCCAGCAGGTACCAGCGCGGTTGCAGTCCGATCCGCTCGTGCATGTGGCCGAGCCGCTGGCGCTCGGCGAAATAGTTCTCGTCGAAATTCCCTTCCGTGATCCGCAGGAGGTAGTCGGCAAACAACGCCTTCAGCCGGTCCCGGCTGCTGCGCGTCCGGAGCACATCGGCGGTTTCCGCCAGCGATTCCAACTGGTCGCAACAGCCGTCCGCGAGCGTCTCACGGTGCGCTTCCACCAGCGGCCGCAACGCCTGCAACAGTTCCACGTCACGCCCGGTCAGGCCGAGGAATTTCAACCGCTGTTCTCGTTTCGAGAGTGCCATTGCCGCAGCCAGCCTACGGACGACAACGCCGCTTGTCAACGCGGGGCTCCGACGTTGACTTCTTTCCCGGCCGGCTTCATCCTACTGGCATGAGCGAGCCACTGGTTGCCTACTTCTCGATGGAAATCGCACTGGAACCGTCCATCCCCACCTACAGCGGTGGCCTCGGCGTTCTCGCCGGTGACACCATCCGCGCCGCGGCAGACCGCGGTGTACCAATGGTGGCGGTGACGTTGCTGCACCGCAAAGGCTATTTCTACCAACGCCTCGACGGCAGCGGCTGGCAGACGGAGGAACCGGCGGAATGGGTCGTCGAGGATTTTCTCGAAGAACTGCCGCAACGCATCATCGTCAACCTCGAAGGTCGCCAGGTCCATGTCCGCGCCTGGCGCTACGACCTGAAAGGTTGCGATGACTTCCGCGTGCCCGTGTATCTGCTCGACACCGACCTGCCGGAGAATTCCAACTGGGACCGCGCGATCACCGACCACCTGTATGGCGGCGACAAGCACTACCGCCTTTGCCAGGAAGCCATCCTCGGCCTCGGCGGCGTCCGCATGTTGGGCGCTCTCGGCCACAATGCGCTCCAGCGCTTCCACATGAACGAAGGCCACGCCGCGCTGTTGACCGTCGAGTTGCTTATCGAAGAAGCCCACAAGGCCGGCCGCACAAAGATTGACCTGACCGACGTCGAGACTGTCCGACGACAATGCATTTTCACCACCCACACCCCCGTTCCGGCAGGGCACGACCAGTTCCCGATGGACGAAGTCACGCGCGTCCTCGGCCTGCCGGAGATGTTTATCGGCATGCGGCAATTGTTCTGCGTGAATGCGACCGACCTGCCCGCCGCCAACGGCCAGTCCGACGTGCTGAAAACGTTCTGCGATTTCAGCACGCTGAACATGACCTTCCTCGCGCTCAACCTCAGCCACTACGTCAACGGCGTCGCCAAGAAACACGCCGAGGTGTCCCGCCACATGTTCGCCCGCTACCGGATCGACGCCATCACCAATGGCGTCCACGCCGGGACATGGACCTCCAAGCCGTTCCAGCAACTCTTCGACAAACACATCCCCGGCTGGCGCGAGGACAACTTCAACCTCCGCTACGCCCTCAGCATCCCAGCCGCGGAAGTCCGCGCCGCGCACGACGCCGCCAAGCGACGGCTCGTCGAATGCATCAACCGCGAAACCAACGCCGGCTTCGACACGCACGATTTCACCATCGGCTTCGCCCGGCGCGCCGCCACCTACAAACGCGCCGACCTTATCTTTCACGACCTCGACCGCCTCCGCGCTATCGCCGCCAACACCGGCCACTTCCAAGTCGTCTTCGCCGGCAAGGCGCACCCGCAGGACAACGATGGCAAAGAACTCATCAAACACATCTTCGCCGCGCGTGACGCGCTCCGACCGCAGATCAAGATCGCCTACCTCCCAAACTACGATTGGGAACTCGGCGGCGTCCTCACCGCCGGCGTGGATGTCTGGCTCAACACGCCGCAGCCGCCGCTGGAAGCCAGCGGCACCAGCGGCATGAAAGCCGCCGTCAATGGCGTGCCGAGCCTCAGCATCCTCGATGGCTGGTGGATCGAGGGCTGCATCGAAGGCATCACCGGCTGGGCGATTGATTCCACCGCGCCCGCCGAGGGCGACCGCACACCGCACGACGCCGCATCGCTTTACGACAAACTGGAGAACGTGGTGTTGCCGTTGTATTATCGCGACAACGATCGTTACATCGACATCATGCGCCACGCCATCGCGCTGAACGGCTCCTTCTTCAATACCCAGCGCATGATTCTCCAATATGTCCTCAAGGCGTACTACCAGTGACCAGCATTCTGTAACCTTTCGCAGCCTGGCGGCTCTCTTCTCCTAAAAGCATATGAAAAAGAACCTGTTGATATCGTTGTTTGCCGGCTGTTGCGCGATGTCCTGCGCGGAATCAAGTCCGCCGCTCGCCGAAATCAAAAAGACCGTGACCGAAGGGCGCGCTGTGTTGGTGGACGTGCGCGAGCGCGACGAATGGAACGCCGGCCATCTGAAAGCCGCGCGCTTCCTGCCGTTGAGTGAACTCCAAACCAGCACGAAAGCCGCCGTCGGGCTGCCGAAGGACAAGCCGATCTACATCCACTGCCGTTCCGGCCGACGCGCGGTGGTCGCCGCAGACCTCCTGAAGAAACAAGGCTACGACGCCCGCTCGCTGCCGCAGGGCTACAGCGAATTGAACAAGGAAGGTCTGTGACACGAATCCGCATAGGCCAATGTTCCGGTTTTGTTCCGGCCAAACTGGCAGCGGCTACGGATGGATACCTAGTGTAGTGTTTCCAACGCTTCTTTACATTTGGCAATTTTTGTCATGATGCGGTTCACCGGCGCGGTCCAGACGAACACTTTGGGATTTTGGTTGTGATTCTTCAAGTACTCGGCGATGGCGGCAATCAGCTCT
>CAIKAP010000092.1 GCA_903825435.1 uncultured Verrucomicrobiota bacterium | reverse complement strand
CGGGCCGACGCCAAGGGCGGAGCATGGTCGCCCATCGTAAAAGTAAGCCGAAGGGCCTCTGGAAAAACTGTTTTCACACCTTCGGCTCGCCATCTCCACTCCAATCGCCATCCACTAAAAGAAGTTTTGCAAGAACGTCTAGGGGGTTCCCTTTAGCCTGTTTCTTCGGAAGTCCCTGATAGTCGCAGTTTGGATTTGAACAAATGATGTGACCCTTCGGAAGCAGGGTGGACGATTGCGAGTTTGTTGGAGTTCTGCCAAGCGTCCGGTTGCCGGGTATAGGTTGTCCGCCTGAAGTGCGCTTGGAAACAGAATCTACCTGAGAAGGTAGATCGCGTCCACAGAACCGGCAAACTACAGCTTCCCTCTTGATTATCTCCGCGCAGAAGGGGCACTTCTTTTCGGATGCAATGTCCATAAGTCCAGTTACTCCCTACTGAGCAGATACTACTAAGGAAGTGGAACAGTGGCAACGCTACAGACTGAGTGTCCGCGCTATCGGTTCGCCTGCTGGCCGGTAGCGGCCATCTTGCCATTGATCTCGTAGGCTTCCCATGACGGCGTCCAGAGTCGGCAGGGCGGCATCAAACTCGGCGGTGGGTGCCATGATCGTGAAATGCCAAAGCTGCCATCCCGCGCCCATCGCATCCCCGACGCAGCCGCCGGTACTGAAACCGGTGTAGGGCACGTTTTCTCGATTGTTGAACGTGTAAGCGAAATCCTCCACGGCAGCAGGCCGCAGCGGCCCCGCAAACTCGCGAGCCGTCTGCTGGAGATCGGCCTGCGGCTTGGCGAACCGGAACCGAAAGTTCGATCCCAGGCCTGGCTTTGTAGTGGCGAAGGCAAGCGCTTTGTGGGGACTGAGCACCGGGGAGCAAAGGACTCCTTTCATACCCATCACAAAATAGCGCGGGGTGACGAATGAGGCTCCGCCGACCAAGAACAACTGTCGCCGGGTAGGATCGGTAATGATGCACTTGACCGACTGGCTGTCGAGAATGCCCGCCGAAGGGATCGGTTCCCGGCCGGCGGCAACGCGTACGCGCTTGACCAAGGTCGTGAATCCTTTTCCATACACCTTGTTGGTGCCAACGACGGAAGTAACCATAGACGGTTTGCCAAGGAGCGCAGTCGTGGGGCAAGTAACGCCAAGCACAGCCGGTGCGCAACAAATAGAAGATGGCATGAAGGATAAGGATGTCGAGGTAATGATGCAGTGGTGGCCACCCGCCGCCGGGGCGCGAAGGAAGTTGTGGTTGAATTTCCTCCCACTGATCATCAGTGAGACTGCTGGGATACAGAGATGAATTGTGCATCCCAAGCTCGAATCACATTTCGAGATAGTCCGGAAGTAAAATCACACCAAACACTTACGAAAGTTTAGGGCTTTCAAAACACGCTCCTATGCAGTGACAGTCTCCTGAAACACTACCCATCGCATGTTAAAACAGCGCGGTTTCGTTGAGGATGAATTATTTGACCATACGGGTTAATTGTTGACGGGGGTGATGGAGGCACCGTTGGTGCTCAACAGGCGGTTCCAATCAACATGTCCGTCGCTCCAGAGAATATTACCGCCATCTGTTTTATGCGGGCTGGTAGCTCCCCACTTTGACCCGAGGGTCGCCTTGCGGTCGAAAAGTATTGGTGCACATGTGGTGCCCTGCCAATTATTTGAGTAAGCATAGGCGTAACTGACATTGCCACCATCGCCTGCAGTAATAGGGAAAGAGTTAGTTGCTGTCTGTAGTTTGTCACTTGGACAGTGCAATGATTTTGCTGCATTGCCGAAATAATTACTGAGTAAATTAAACGATCCGGCAGCGGTCGGAGTGGAGTTGTCCATGGGCATGCGTTGGGCGAAATCGTCGTAATACTGTGCGATACAAAGTCCAGCTTGCTTGAGGTTGTTGACACAACTAACACGGTACGCATTTTCCCGAATCCTGCTAAACACAGGAAACAGCATCGCAGCGAGGATGCCGATGATGGTGATGACGACAAGTAGTTCGATGAGGGTAAACGCGTGCCGTTTGGTGGTGGAATATTTCTTCATATTATCTCCGTGTTGCATGTTGTTTTATGTACACGTCTAACTTACGCGAGCACTCCCGCGTCTGTCAATTGGTAAAGTGGCGTTCGCGGCTAGATGTTTCTGCTAGCGCCGGTTCCTGTGCTGTGGCCTCCGATGAGGCAATTCGGCTAAAACACCACTGCCATACCTACGGCTAACCAAACGTTGACGCTGTGAAAACATCCGCCGTTCTTGTCTTGGAATGACTACGCGCTCAAAACAAAACTCGCCGGGTGAATTGCCTACTGCGTCGTGTAGGTAGCGGATCGCGTCCAGTGCATCGTCACACTCTTTGCGAGGGGTGTCTTTGCCATCTGTCCATTGATAGCTTTCAAATCCATTTACCATGGACGTTCTTGCAAAACTCGCTTTTGCGGGCTTTTTCGGCGATGGATTTGAACGGGATGCAAGGGGAAGCGTCTCAGAGTTATGCATGAACTGACCGCGATCTTCCACCATCTTCAACGCCATCTTTTCCCTACACTCG
>CAIKAP010000091.1 GCA_903825435.1 uncultured Verrucomicrobiota bacterium | reverse complement strand
TGGGGTGTTGCGCGAGGCCGGCATGGAGCCGAGTGGAGAATACCTCTACGAAATCGCCCCGCTTGAACGACCCGCCAAAGACGACAAGCCTCCGCGGCCGGCGCTCGTCCTCCTCACGAAGCCATAAGAGCGTCTACGCGGCCGCCTGCAGCGGGCCGACATCCGGTCCGGCCTTGGCTCTCCAATAGCCGCGCCAAGATTCAGACCGCCCGGTCCGCAGGGCCTTTCCGAGGATGTCGCTCGTGATGCGCTTGTTGTCCCACCGGCACGTGTCGATGCGGTAGGCGATCTCGTTCGCGTAGACTTCGAGGTACCTCGGCTCAACCTTGTGGATCTGTCCGAACTGCAGACGGCGGAACCGGGAGAACAGGTTCTCGCACAGGTTGATGTTTTCGCCGCCGTCGCCGCGGTAGCCACGCTTGTGGTTGACGCGCCGCAGGTCAAACCACGCGGCGAGCCTGTCATACCCGGCGTGCTCGTCCGCGTAGACGGTCGCGCCCTGCACCACATGCTCACCCACGAAATCGATGATGGCAGCGGCCCTTTCCGTTTCCACGACACGCACCAGCGTGCGCAGGGCGCCGCCGTGCGCAGGATTGCGCTGGCACAGGGCGATGACGCACAGCCTCGGGGTGGGCTTCGTGTTCTGTTCCGGCCTGTCCACAGCCAAATTGGCATGGCGGATGGCCCCGCCGACATGCATGCCGTCGGCTTCCACAGAACCAGTCATGGGCGTCACGTCGCGGTTCTTGAACAACGCTTCGCGGAGCTTGTGCAGGATGACGAAAGAGGACTTGTGGTTTAGCCCGATGTCGCGCCGGATTTCCAGAGCGCTCTTGCCCTTCGCGGCGTTGGCCCAGAGCAGGCCGATCTGGAGGATGGTCCGTAGCGAGAGCTTGGAACTGTGGAAGAGCGTGCCGCTGGTGAGCGAAAAGGTATGCCCACACCGCTTGCACCGGTACTGCGAGCGCGTCTTCAACACGTACACCGCGTCGCACCCGCACTCCGGGCACACGGGACGGCCTTCCGTCTCGGGCCAGCGCAGGCTCTTCAGTAACTCCTCGACCTGCTCATCACTCATCTCGGCGATGGCGGTCAGGGAGAATGTCTTCGCGGCGGAGGTCAACAAGAAATTCATGACTCAAACCTTCTGTTCTTCACTTAATGGATCGAAATCATAGCAGAAATTGAATGTTGTGTCAAGGGGGTGTCGCGTAGAAAGGTCGCCTCTCGCGCGGATCAACGCGCGAGAGGCGGACCTCTTGAGGCGGGCTATCTGTGGTCGGCGGAAGCCAATTCCGACTCGACGATGGGCGCGAAGAGCGTGGCGAGGGCGGGGTCGTTGGCGTTGAACGGCTTGCCCGAGCGGTCAAGGCCGTTCTTCCAGAGCACGGCGGCCGAGGTCGCGCCGCGCTTGAACATCATGGCTTCTTTCTCCGGATTCTTGCCGATGTGTTTCGCGATGAGCGCAGGCGTCAGCGGGACGTGGCTGCGCTTGGGGAACGCCTCTGCCATGCGCGCGGCAGAAAGCTTCATACTCTCGCTTGGGGCATCAGGAAGCCAGTCCGTCCACGCGGCATCATTTCGACGCACGAAGCGCGTGGCCAACTCGTCTGGGTACGCGGCGGCGAAGACCACACCGGCCGAACCCGCGAACGAGATGACGCCGCTCGATGCGTTCCGGGCGAAGTCGCCTTTCTCCCACAACACGCCGATGTTGCGGAACGGCGGGGTCAGCGGGTCGCAGGCAGGGACGAGCATTCCGCACGAGGTGCCCATGCGCGCGGTGATGTCGCCGTTCTTCGAGGGCCACGCGCTGATGCCGTTCATGGCGTCAGTCACGCGCACCGAGCGGTAGTCGAAGGCGGTGGCGGCCGGGCCGAAGTCGAAGCGCGGTTCGGCTATGTCGAGGAGCAAGCTCTCGACGATATCGTTCGGCTCAAGCTCGCGAGTGTTCACGATGAGGCGTTCCTGCAGCCGCACGTTGTGGCGCACGGCTGTATGAAACACCTGGCCAAACCAGTCCCGGCAGGCGATGAGCTGCACGTCCGAGCCATGCGTTTCGACGACGAGCCAGCGCGTTTCCAACGCACGGTACGGAGCGCCGGTCCGATGAGAGAGCACGGGGATGCTGATGCCACTGTTGAGGGTGATGAGGGTTTTCTTGGTCATGTTTCCTTCCTTGTTCGTGTTGCGCTGTTCCCCTTCGTTGGTCCGCTGGCCAGCCGAATTCGCGAGGGGAAACAGCAGGGTTTCCGAACATTCCTCTCCGGAAGAGGAACTGGCACGTTTACCATCAAAAGACTGTTGTGTCAATGGGTTACGGAAATGTGGCCGATTGCTCGGAGGATCCAGGATCGACGAGCGATCAGAGCCGTCATAGACGGGGTGCCGCGCGAACTATTTTTCAGGGGCGCGCGAAAAGATGCGCGAAGGACCAGTCTTCCGGCACGACTTTTGTGCCGGAACGCCGTTCGTCGGAGCGCCAGCGCTTGCCGTGCCGCAGGGCGCGGCACTCGCATCCGTGCCACCATGTGCCGAGGTCGGCGACGGGTTTGCGCGACATCGCTTCGCGCACGAGTTCGCGCGTGAGAGGAACTCGCACGTCGCCGATCCGCGACATGTCCAGAGCGCGGTATGCCCGAGCTTGCGCTTCGGAGAGCGAAGCCGGTTCCCACGCTTCGCCCCAGGCTATCCTGTTCCTCGTGATGACGCGCGCGGCGAGGTCCAAAGGGAGCTTCGCCTGCAGCAGGAACCTTGAACGTGGTGGCAGGGCCGTAATGTGCGAGGCGGCGGGCCGCGCGAAGTCGCCGTGCGGCCAGAGCACGCCCACAAGGGGAAGCGGCAGGGCAGGAGGCGCGTCGATTGGCGCGAGGACGCCTGCCGCGGCGAGGAGTTGCGCCGTGACGAACCCGGACGGCGTCGGCCAGCCCCCTGCCAGTTCGGCGGCCTCACGGGGGTTCAGCGACAGGTATGCGTACGGCGTGCCCGTGCCGTCGAGGCTGAAAGTCGGCTCCTGTAGTTCGGCCACGCGCGTGACGATGGGGCTGTCGTGCCAAAGCCTCTGCGCATGGGCGATGAGGCCAGCGTGCATGGACATGACGTCGCGCACGGCGGTGCGATGGATGTTCCCGCGCCGGTCAATGCAGGCGACGAGCGTGATGCCCGGGGCGGACTCGTCGAGGATGAGTTGCCGCGTCGAGACGGTCCGGCAGAGGCGGCCGGACTTACGCGATACGCACGGGAAGACGAGGGCTTGTGAGACTGTGGCGAGGACAAGGTTTGGCATGGGCGGCTCCTTTTCGTTCTCGGGTATGGAACGGATGGAGCCGGGCTATCATGAAAATCCGGCCATGTGAGCCCGGGGCGGAAATGGCTTTCCGCCCCGGGTTCCCGCGTGTGTCGCGCCTATCAAGCCGCTTTGGACACAGCCAGCA
>CAIKAP010000090.1 GCA_903825435.1 uncultured Verrucomicrobiota bacterium | reverse complement strand
CGCTCCCGCACCCCGATCCAGTTCCACCGTACACCTCGCAGCATGGACAGGCTGTCCGATGATGGGCACTTCGACAAAACCGGGTGGGGGCGCAAGCGGTGACCGGCGCGGCGGCTTGGATGCCTCGGCTCGGCGCTTGAGTTCCAAGTAATCAAGGACCAAGGCCCGCGATACCAAGCTGACTCCGTGAGCACCAGCCAACACAGCCGCCGCCGCCCACAGCGGCTCCGGTATTCGTTGTCCGCGCCGGCGCGTCTTTCGCCAAACCTCCAGCCGATGCTGCACTTCTCCAATATCCAACAACCATGACGAGTTCGATTTCATTGCGCTATGCTACGTTTTGATGTAGCAGAGCCTACCAGCCCAACCTCAGAGCCGTCACACACTCTTGCCGAAGCAACACAATCGTAGCGATGGTAGTAGCGGTAATCGAGAAGCCGCTTGGCGCGATCATCCGCCTGATCGGCAGCTTCAACCGCAGCCATTAGTTGAGCGAGCGCTTGCTGGACTTCATCGCTGCGGCTCGCCTTGAGTAGTTCGTCGGTGGGTTCAAATCCAGAATCCAGCAGTTTCCAAAGCGGGCCAAAGGCGATGTCGCGCCGCTGGCTGATGCGATACCGGTGTTTACCAATGTCACGGTCGAGATAATCGCGCAACTGCTTTACCGTGCGCTCCGCTGCTTTCAGACGTTCGTTGAGGCGATCAAGCACGCTCTCTTGCAATCGCTTCTCCCAATCTTTCCGTCGTTCGGCGGCGAGTTGCCTATATTTCGGAAGAACGAGTTGGTCAAGTTCTGCGAGTCGCGCTGACCACTTTTCGTTGGTGATTTCGTCCACCGGAAAGTCGTGGCGGTATTCCGGATGACGCTCACTCGTCGTCAGCTCGCGGCGAACTGTGTCGCGTGCATTTCGGGCGTTTACAGCCTCCAGATTGGCCGATTCGCTTCTATCGCGCGCGGTCTCCTGTCTATCAGTCCACTTTGGTTGCGCGGTCAAGATTTCCTTCAATACTCCGTCAAGTTCGGCTTGAAGAATTCCGGAGGGCAGTTTGCTTCGACTGGCTTCAACTTCAAGTTGCGCCGAGCCAATGTCTTCCAAGGCGCTGTTGAGTGCGTCAACCAGTTCATTGTGTTTCTGGTTATACTCCTGGCGCGTTTTGCCAAGTTCGCCCAGCTTCTGGTTCACGATGCCCAACTCTTCCTGCATTTCGTCGCGCTTCTTCAGGCGGGCCTTGCGCTCGTCCGTGGCGAGAAAATCAATCTTGGCCGACAATTCCTCCAATTTGGCAGCAAGCTGGGGAATTCGCGCAAGTTCGGAGCTCCGGTCAGGAAGACGCGAATCGCCTAGGCTGGCCTGTTTGCCCGTCTCAAGCCATTGGTGGACTGCCGTAATCAGAGCACTTCGCGCATCACGTGCAGCCATCAACTCCTTCTGTTCGCGCAAGGCGGCAGCCTTGAGACGCTTGATACCTTCTGTGCCGAGTGTGAACTCAAAACCGGGAAGCTGCTTGAGCCGCCGGCGAGTCGGGATTTGCTTAAAAATGCCGTCGCGCGTGATTCCGCGTTCGCAACCGTCCAGTTCTTCAACGCGCTCGACGGCCATGACATTGCCGAGTAGATGGTTGACGTAGATTGCTGCAACAGCGTCCCTGACCTGCACCTTTTCGGCAAGCGACCCTCGGCGGATGTCTGCGCGTAGCTCGGCTGCCTCACGGGGATGAACAAGGGACTCCGGTTCACGACCAGCAGCCGTCTTCTTAAGAGCCTCAAGGGCTGCTTTGTAATCCGCAGGGGACACGACGACGGCAAACCGGTTTCGCCCGAGGAACATTTCCAGAGCGGGCCTCCAATCCTCCTCATCGGGCTTCACCTCAATGAGCCGGCAAAGTTGCTCTGGAGGCGTGGCGGAGTTGGCGAGCTTTGCTTTGATGCTTTGAAAAAGAGGAAACGTGCCCGGCGTTTCGTTTCTTTCGAGACGATCCAAATCCTCGGCAATCTGCCGCAGGCGCGCGTTGTCGCTTTCCAGTTGTCGGCCTGTTGGTCCAAGAGCCCGTTCAACCCCTCGGAAAAGTTCGTTAAAGCGTTCGGCGAGCGTCGGTAGCGCGTTTAATCCCTGGCTCTCGTCATCACTTCTCAAAGCCGCCAACAAATCGTCGTCCACGACAAGCTGCTCCTTCAAACCTTCCAGTTGCAGAGATAAGCCCCGCCGCAACCAATTCGTCCAACCGGTTGCCCGGTTACGAAGTCGCTCGCGGACGGATTTCTGAGCCTCGCGAAGCACGGTCAGTTCGCGGAGCGTCTCGCGTTTATCCTTTCGAGCCTGCTCGAATTGGTCGTCACCCGCCTCGGGGATAAATTCCTTCAAGCGCTGTGCGAGCGTGTCTCGTTCCTTGAGCTTGGTTTCAAAGGTCGCGTTGTCCTCGGCGTGCTTGCTTTCCAGCGCCTTGATTTCCTTTCGATGACGTTCAACCAACTCCGACAGCCGGGTATGCTCCAGTGCGTGGACGGTGTGTTGGTAGATCGCTGCCTGGCGCTGCGACTTCTCAAACACGGCATGGTGCTCTGCGATGCGCCTCAGAAATGTGGCTTCGTCCTCCT